>NZ_JAWOQP010000019.1:0-99845 GCF_033337375.1 Vibrio sp. YT-17 | reverse complement strand
TCAGAAGTGAAACGAAATAGCGTCGATGGTAGTGTGGGGCTTCCCCATGTGAGAGTAGAACATCGCCAGGCTTTAAATTTTGGACGCTTGCTTATTAAAGCGAGTGATACCACTGCGGAGTGGTAGTTCAGTTGGTTAGAATACCGGCCTGTCACGCCGGGGGTCGCGGGTTCGAGTCCCGTCCACTCCGCCACTTATATTAAGCCTCAGTCGAAAGACTGAGGCTTTTTTCGTTCTGGTTCCCCCGACTTACCTGAAACTCACTTTCATATTGAAACCTTGCATCTAGAGTTACGCTACCCTCTTCACATGGTTTTAATATCGTCGTGAACGAGCTAGCATGTAACTCTGTGCCTTAGTCTTAGCCTTATTCCGATACCAAGCTCTAACCAAAGCTCCTTTTATTCGATATTAGAAAATCTAGTTATATGACAGAGCTTAATTGTTTGAGGTGTCGCTTGTTTCTAATTTGAAAACAGGAGGACTTTGAATACAAGTTTAGTCTCACTGAGTTCAAGAGGGAAGGGATTTAAACTTCCGTTAAGGCTTTGCTACCTGGGTGCTAGCTCAGTTTTATCTCGGTGAGGTTTCTAACCCGTTTGGGTTCTGAACGCAATCACCCTAAATGTCTCTTTCTCATAAAAACACAAACTCGCTCATTGCTAAGTATTGTGGAAGTTTAACTTTGATGTTTGCGAGGAGCCTATATTGCCAAGGGAAGAGAAGTGATACAGATGAAAATGGGCAAATTAAAAGACTCGTTTATGAATACTATCTATCGGCAATAGTTAGTATCTATGAAAGTGTAGCGTAGCGATTCTTAGTATATTTGAAGGTATATCAAAGAATAAGGAGCATTCGTCCTTGAAGGGGAGTCTGAAAATTAGTTATGAAAAAAGCAGCTAGGTAGCTGCTTTTTATCTATTAAGTAACGTGTCTTTAAGAGTCCACTGGCTCCGTATGTTCCGGAGTGGTTATTGCTTGGTTATTCTCTTCCATCTTCTTCTCTTCTGCTTTTGCTTTTTCAATCATTGGGGTGATTGTTGAGCCTTGAATGAGGATAGAGAAAACAACGACGGAGTAGGTCATTACAAGAATAATCTCTTTTACATCGATTAACTTATCTTGAATCACCCAAATACCAGATGGAATGGAAAGTGCCATTGCCAATGCAAGGCCCCCGCGTAAGCCGCCCCACGTCAAAATACGTACTGACCACGGGTTATATTTTCTGTAACGCTTAAAGCCAATGTACGAGAGAAATACGCTTAAATAGCGAGCTGCTAGTACAAGAGGGACTGAAATAGCCATCATAATCCAGTCTTCTTTGTGGAATTCAAATAGCAGCATCGACATGCCGATCAGTAGGAATAACACGCCATTCAAGAACTCATCAACAAGCTCCCAAAAATGGTCAAGGTGATCTTCACTCTCTTTTGAAAAGCCAATAAAGCGTGTCCAGTTGCCAATCATAATACCGGATACAACCATCGCGAGTGGGCCTGATACATGGATGTATTCAGCAAATGCGTAACCTGCTGTTGGGACACCAATGGTAAGTAACAATTCCATTGAGTGATCATCGGTGGCACTGATCAAGTAGTGGAATAGCAAACCGAGGACGAAACCATATATGATACCACCGATAGCTTCTTGGATGAAGAGCAAGGTGACACTACCTACAGTTGGTGCCTCAGTGCCAAATGCAATCGTAAATAGAGTGACGAAGATAACCAAACCGAAGCCATCATTGAAGAGCGATTCTCCTTCAATCTGAGTGGAGATACGTTTAGGAGCATCTAGTTTTTTCACAATAGCCAATACAGCGATTGGGTCAGTTGGCGATATTAGAGCACCAAATAGTAAGCAGTAGACCAAATCAAATTGGATGCCAATTAACTGACAAAACCCATACAGTGCAAATCCAATAAAGAACGTAGAAAACAGTGTAGCTCCAAGGGCTAAAACAGTGATCTCCCACTTCTGATCTTTAAGGTTCGGGAGTTTGATGCCTAGTCCACCAGCAAATAGTAAGAAGCCAAGAATGCCTTTGAGCAAGAAATCTTCGAAGTTAATCCTTGTGACCGTCTCCGTCGCAATTTCGGTGAGATGGAACCAGTTGTTTTGACCCGCAATTAAGATTAGAAGTGAAAGCACCATTGAACCTGCGGTAATCGCAATGGTGGTTTGCATCTTTCCTATCTTGCTGTTTACAAAAGCAATTAGCATCGCAGCTGCGGATAGAAAACATAAAGTATGATAGACCGACATAGAGCTCTCTATTTGTAACATTTTATGAATGGAATTCTCGGCTGATGCTGCTTAAATAGCAAACATTTTTTCGTGATTATTTTGCAAGTTAAGAAGGATATAAAATAATCATTAATTCTACGTTTAGACGTCTAGACTCCTGAAGTTTGTGTGATAGGATGGAAAGATAACTAAAGGAATGAGGCTGTACTGTGGGAAGTAACGTAATACAACAGATTGAAGCTCAATTGAAGCAACGTATTCTTTTAATTGATGGTGGTATGGGAACCATGATTCAGGGATACAAACTTGAAGAGCAAGACTATCGAGGAACGCGCTTTGCGGATTGGCATTGTGATCTAAAAGGTAACAACGACCTGTTGGTTCTAAGTCAGCCTCAACTTATCAAGGAAATTCACGCTGCATATTTAGAAGCGGGTGCAGATATTCTTGAGACCAACACTTTTAACGCAACAACCATTGCGATGGCTGACTACGAGATGGAAAGCCTAAGTGAAGAAATTAACTTTGCAGCTGCCAAGCTTGCACGTGAAGTTGCAGACGAATGGACCGCAAAAACACCCGATAAACCGCGTTATGTCGCAGGGGTTTTAGGGCCGACGAACCGCACTTGTTCTATCTCTCCTGATGTAAACGACCCTGGATATCGAAATGTTTCTTTCGACGAGTTAGTTGAGGCTTACTCTGAATCGACTCGAGCGCTGATTAAAGGTGGTTCTGATCTTATTCTTATCGAGACCATCTTCGATACTCTTAACGCTAAGGCTTGTTCATTTGCTGTTGAAAGTGTGTTTGAAGATATGGGTATTGAGTTACCTGTGATGATCTCGGGGACTATTACTGATGCTTCCGGTAGAACATTATCCGGTCAAACCACAGAAGCGTTTTACAACTCATTACGTCATGTTAAACCGATTTCGTTTGGTTTGAACTGTGCACTTGGCCCGGATGAACTGCGTCCTTATGTTGAAGAGCTCTCGCGTATATCAGAATCTTTTGTTTCCGCTCACCCAAATGCTGGGCTTCCGAATGCATTCGGCGAATACGATTTGTCGCCAGAAGATATGGCTAAGCATGTTAAAGAGTGGGCTCAAAGCGGCTTTTTAAACTTGATTGGTGGGTGTTGTGGTACAACTCCTGAGCACATTCGCCAAATGGCACTCGCGGTTGAAAATATCGCCCCTCGTCAATTACCTGAACTTCCCGTTGCTTGTCGCTTGTCTGGCTTAGAGCCGCTCGCCATTGATAAAGACTCTTTATTCATCAATGTCGGTGAGCGTACGAATGTAACTGGTTCTGCGCGTTTTAAGCGCTTGATTAAAGAAGAACTGTACGACGAAGCGCTCGATGTGGCTCGTCAACAAGTTGAAAATGGCGCTCAAATTATCGATATCAACATGGATGAAGGCATGTTGGATGCACAAGCTTGTATGGTTCGATTTTTAAACCTTTGTGCGTCAGAACCTGAAATATCCAAAGTACCAATCATGGTTGACTCTTCCAAGTGGGAGGTTATTGAAGCCGGTCTTAAGTGCATCCAAGGAAAAGGCATTGTTAACTCGATCTCTCTCAAAGAAGGCAAAGAGAAATTCGTTGAACAAGCTAAGTTGATCCGCCGTTACGGTGCGGCTGTGATTGTGATGGCGTTTGATGAGATTGGGCAAGCAGATACACGTGAGCGCAAAGTAGAAATTTGTACCAACGCTTACCGAATTCTTGTTGATGAAGTGGGCTTTCCACCAGAAGACATCATTTTTGACCCAAACATTTTTGCCATTGCTACGGGGATCGAGGAGCATAATAACTACGCGGTGGATTTCATTGAAGCCGTTGGCGATATCAAACGTGATTTACCACATGCGATGATCTCGGGTGGTGTTTCTAACGTCTCATTCTCTTTCCGTGGCAATAACTATGTACGTGAAGCGATTCACGCGGTGTTCCTCTATCACTGTTTTAAAAATGGTATGGATATGGGGATTGTGAATGCGGGTCAGTTAGAAATCTACGATAACGTGCCTGAAAAATTGCGTGAGGCTGTGGAAGATGTCGTTCTTAACCGTCGTGATGACGCCACTGAGAGATTGTTAGATATCGCGGCGGAATATGCAGGCAAAGGGGTAGGTAAAGAGGAGGATGCCTCTGCACTTGAGTGGAGAACTTGGCCTGTTGAAAAGCGTTTAGAGCACGCGTTAGTGAAAGGAATAACTGAGTTCATCGTTGATGATACCGAAGAGGCTCGTGTCAACGCTTCAAAGCCATTAGAGGTGATTGAAGGCC
The DNA here is from genome assembly GCF_033337375.1 of Vibrio sp. YT-17. Taxonomy (NCBI): domain Bacteria; kingdom Pseudomonadati; phylum Pseudomonadota; class Gammaproteobacteria; order Vibrionales; family Vibrionaceae; genus Vibrio; species Vibrio sp. YT-17. Next base: position 95,294 of record NZ_JAWOQP010000019.1, on the reverse strand, counting down.
CACTAATGGATGGGATGAACGTCGTCGGAGACTTGTTTGGTGAAGGTAAAATGTTCCTTCCTCAGGTCGTAAAATCTGCACGAGTGATGAAGCAAGCAGTCGCGCATCTGGAGCCCTACATCAATGCAGAAAAGCAGGTGGGACAAACAAACGGTAAGATTTTGCTAGCGACGGTCAAAGGTGATGTACATGATATCGGGAAAAATATCGTTGGCGTTGTATTGCAGTGCAATAATTATGAAATTATCGATCTTGGTGTCATGGTTCCTTGCGAAAAGATCTTAAAAGTAGCGCAAGAAGAAAACGTCGATATTATTGGTTTATCAGGGTTGATCACGCCTTCATTAGACGAAATGGTGCATGTTGCAAAAGAGATGGAGCGTCTCGACTTTAACTTACCTCTTCTCATCGGTGGCGCAACAACGTCAAAAGCCCATACAGCAGTTAAGATTGAGCAAAATTACAAGCATCCAGTGGTTTACGTGAACAACGCCTCACGTGCAGTGGGCGTATGTACTTCTCTTCTGTCTGATGAACGTCGCCCTGAATTTGTTGAAAAACTTGAAGCTGATTACGAACGAGTACGTGATCAACATAATCGAAAGAAACCGAGAACCAAACCAGTGACATTAGAAGCTGCTCGAGCGAATAAAGTTGCTATCGATTGGGAAGCTTATACTCCTCCAGTGCCTGTTAAGCCTGGCATTCATATCTTCGATGATTTTGATGTGGCTATATTACGTCAATACATCGATTGGACACCATTCTTTATGACTTGGTCACTTGTGGGTAAGTATCCAACAATTTTCCAACATGAAGAAGTTGGTGAAGAAGCAAAACGTTTATTCGAAGATGCCAACGAGATACTTGATCGAGTTGAGCGAGAAGGCCTGTTAAAAGCGCGTGGAATGTGTGGCTTATTCCCTGCTGCGAGCGTGGGGGACGACATTGAAGTTTATGCTGATGAAACTCGTACCGACGTTGTGAAAGTATTACGTAACTTGCGACAACAGACCGAGAAACCAAAAGGATTCAACTATTGTTTATCCGACTACATCGCACCTAAAGAGTCGGGTAAGCATGATTGGATAGGGGCATTTGCTGTCACTGGTGGTATTGGTGAACGAGAGCTTGCTGATGAATACAAAGCACAGGGAGATGATTACAACGCAATTATGATTCAAGCGGTGGCGGATCGCCTAGCCGAAGCGTTTGCTGAGTATTTGCATGAGCGTGTCCGTAAAGAAATTTGGGGTTATGCTGCGGATGAAGATTTATCTAACGATGATCTCATTCGTGAAAAATACCAAGGTATTCGCCCTGCACCAGGTTATCCAGCGTGCCCTGAGCATACTGAAAAAGGACCGCTTTGGGAGCTACTTAATGTGGAAGAGAATATTGGCATGACTCTAACCTCCAGCTATGCAATGTATCCGGGCGCGTCAGTCTCTGGTTGGTATTTCTCTCATCCTGACTCACGTTACTTTGCGATCGCACAGATCCAAGAAGATCAGCTAGAGAGTTACGCCGATCGTAAGGGGTGGGATAGGATCGAGGCTGAAAAATGGTTAGGGCCAAACATTAACGGTTAAATTGATGTTTACCTCGTCCAAATGTAACAACTATTGAAACAACAAAGGGCTGCAGATACGCAGCCCTTTGTTTTATTGAGTTGAACTTACTTCTCAAACAACTCCGTGTGGAGTTTTTGTATGGCTTGTTTCGATACCGATTCATGGAGCAAGAAGCATAAGTTGTGAGGGCTAGCGCCATAACAAATCATGCGTAGGTTAAAATCTTCTAGCGTGCCAAAAACCTGTTTCGCGTAGCCTTTACTCTCACTCATGTTGTTACCAATGAGAGCAACGAGGCATAGGTCATGTTCAACTTCTACCTTACATAACTCTTCTAACTCTTCTCGTGCAGCTTGCGGCAGCTGCGGCGCGCCACCAGATGTATCAGTTTGATCAAGTGTTAACGATACACTGATTTCAGATGTCGTGATCAAATCGACAGAGATCTTATGCTTTGCAAGGATCTCAAAGACCTTTGCTAAGAAACCGTATGCGTGGAACATATTGGCGCTGCGTAGCGTTACCATGGTTTGGTTACAACGCAAAGCTAGCGCACGGAATAACGGTGAGCTTTCGACTTGGTGGCGAATCCAAGTTCCCCCTTTTTCAGGCTCTTTCGATGACCCTACAAATACCGGAATGTCGTGGCGCAATGCAGGTACTAGCGTAGAAGGGTGAAGGATTTTAGCGCCAAAGTTAGCCATTTCTGAAGCTTCACTAAAGCTGATCTCAGGAATTGGTGAGGCTTTTGGCGCAATTCGCGGGTCTGTTGTGTAGATGCCCGGAACATCAGTCCAGATTTCTAACCCTGCCGCTTTGACGCTCTCAGCAATTAAGGCGGCGCTGTAATCGCTGCCTCCTCGACCTAGTGTTGTTGTATTACCGGCTTCGTCAGATCCTATGAAGCCTTGAGTAACAACAACGGATTGTTGGCAAAGTGGTACGAGTTTATCTTGCGCAAGCGTCGAAATTGCTTCAATGTTTGGCTCCGCGCGACCAAAGTTGTCATCAGTACGCAGCACATCGCGGATATCAAAGCGCACAGCTTGAATGCCTCGCTCACACATTAACTGAGTTAGAATGTGCGTCGACATGAGTTCACCACATGCGACTAAATGATCGGTTAACTTCGCACTAGCTTGGATAGATGCAGCCTCGGCCAGGCTGGTTACGGTATCTAATATGTCATACACCTCGGCAGCAGTTTTCGTGCTGTCTTCGAGCTGAGTTAAAATGGCGTCATGAATGTTGGCCAAATTTTGTAGCAGCTCAGTACGGTGCGTTTGATCCTGAACACCGTTGGCGAGTTCTACCAATAGGTTGGTGACGCCAGAGCAAGCGCTGCTCACGACCAGGCGAGTAGTTGGATTGTTTTCGATAATGGTGGCGCAACGACTCATTGCCTCAAAGTTGGCAACACTGGTTCCACCGAATTTAGCTACGTTAAATGCGCTCACTGCGTTCTCCCACGACTTCCTAAAAAATTGTACATCCAATGTTTAGTGAGAAAAGGAACAGAGCAAAAAGAGAGGTATTTAGAATGCTATTTGAAAAATTTACCCTCAGAAGCCCTTCATCAGACTGCGCTGATGACAGTTGATGGGATTCAGCCCAATTCAACCGACAAGTCAAATCCTGCAACTTTGACTTACCTCGGCACTACTCCCCCTCAATGATTGGTGTTGGAATTGCGGTTCCACAAATCATCTACCTGGGTAGCGCTCCTCTTCTACATAAAGCTCAAACATTGAACGGTTTTGAGACCTTAATGTCAATCAATATTTCAACCTTTATGGTGTTTTTTATTAACGATTTTGTGACACTGGTTTGACCTCCATACTTACGGCTAATTGCTGATAGAGGAAAAATCTATTAGGGTGAAGAACCCTACACCTGAGCCATGTTATTGAATAGAACTTTTAGAATGCTCAGGATAAAAGATAATCAAGGAGCTGACATGTCGATCCAAAGCTTTATTCCACCTCACCGTATTTTAATGGGACCTGGTCCTTCTGATATTTATCCTCAAGTGTTACAAGCACTAAGCCGTCCTACTGTAGGTCACCTTGATCCTCTGTTTATCGGTATGATGGATGAGCTCAAGCAGCTATTGAAGTATGCCTTTCAAACTGACAATGAGTTCACGATTGCGGTTTCAGCGCCAGGTAGTGCAGGGATGGAAACCTGCTTTGTAAACTTGATCGAGAAAGGCGATAAAGTGATCGTCTGCCGTAATGGTGTATTTGGTGAACGCATGCGCGAAAATGTCGTCCGTGCTGGTGGTGAAGTTGTTATCGTCGATGATGAATGGGGGACGCCTGTTTCCATTGATAAAGTCGAGCAAGCACTCGAACAGCACCCAGATACAAAAATTCTTGCTTTTGTGCATGCGGAAACCTCAACTGGTGCAGTCAGTGATGCTCAAGCATTGGGTAAGCTGGCGAAACAGCATAATGCATTATCTATTGTTGATGCGGTGACGTCACTTGGTGGTGTGCCGTTAAAAGTGGATGAATGGCAACTGGATGCGGTTTACTCTGGTAGTCAAAAATGTTTGTCATGTGTACCTGGACTCTCACCAGTGACGTTTTCTCCTGCCGCGATTGAAAAGATTCAAGCAAGAACAACACCAGTACAGAGTTGGTTCCTCGATCAGAGTTTAGTTTTGGGGTATTGGAGTGGAAAAGGCAAGCGTAGTTACCATCATACGGCGCCAGTTAATAGCTTGTATGCGCTTCATGAAGCTTTATTGATACTGAAAAATGAAGGATTAGAAAACGCTTGGGCTCGTCACCAACTGATGCATGAAAAACTCAAAAATGGCTTACAAAAGTTAGGATTTGAATTTGTTGTGGACGAAGCCCATCGGTTGCCACAATTAAATGCGATTTACGTGCCTGAAGGAATTGATGAAGCAAAAGTTCGTGCTCACTTGCTAGAAACCTATAACCTAGAAATTGGTGCAGGCCTTGGGGCATTAGCTGGTAAAGCGTGGCGTATTGGCTTAATGGGTTACGGCGCTCGATCTGAAAACGTTGCGCTGTGCTTAAAAGCGTTAGAAGAGTCACTCACTGAATAAAATCATACAGCAATGAGATAAAGAAAAGCGAAGGTCATCCCTTCGCTTTTTTGTACTTATTACTCTGCACCTGAAGTGGGGGCTGGTGAGGCAGAGATTGCTTGAGAAGGTGGTTGGTAATTGACGTCACTGAAATCAATCTTCGGGAACAAAAACTGCGCTTCAGCTCTAATTTGCTCCGCTTTACTTGAGTCATCTAAGCCTTGGTAGGCCAAAATCAAATTATTATAAAATGCAGGGCGAGGCTTATCTTTGATGATTTTTAGCGACCAATCGATATAAGGCTGAATCAAGGTTGCGTCTTGTTGGTACAGCCCAAGGTTTAAAAACGTGCTATAGACATCCCAATCAAACCTGTCTTTCCAAACCACAGGGTTACTGACTTGATTCAGAATATCAGGGTTAGTTGGTCTAGTGGTCTCAAACTTCGTCAATACATAGTTCGTATGTAATGCGCTTACCATGTAAAACGTAAACGCAACGGGAAGTACCAAACTAAAAACACGCAGCAAGCTTTTGGTCACATTACTAAAGCCGACTTGTCGATAACGAGAGACGCGCTGATCGACCCAGTACAGTAGGATAACGAAGATCAACCAATGCACGAGAGAGTGGTAGAAAGGGTATTCCAGTTGCGAGTGCAATACGATAGGTATAAACAAGGCCAGCAACGCAAGACGAGTTCCGCGTTTGGCTTGATAGATTCGATACAGTACCAGTGCCATCGCTAAGAAGATGCCGAGTATTGGCAGCAAGCCACCTTCTACTCCCCAGTAAAGTAGCTCATTATGCGGATGATCCATGGCTGGCAAACCAGCTGGGTAATTCTCATTTAGGGCATGTTGACGAGCCGTATACAGCATGTACTCAGATTCAAACTTGCCATATCCATAACCAGTAAAAGGCTTTTCAATCACCATGTCTAATGTTTGTGGAAAAGTATACGCTCGAGGAGACTCCATATTTACTTTTTCTGCGGCTAACCCACCTCCATCAGGAAAGGCAAGATGCATGACAACGACTGAGAGTAAGAGCCCACTTACAAGTGACACAACCCAGCGGATAAAGCGCCCTTTGGTTGCAAAGCGGTACATGTATGGAATGACCAACAACACGGCGATGACCGAGGCTAACCAACCAGTGCGTGAAGCCAACGCCACAATTAGTGGTAAAGTTAAAACTGGTACGGCATAGAGAAGGTAAACATCGCTTAACTTACGATCGTATTTGTAGGGCTGACGTGCAAGTAAATAGCTGGCAATCACCAACCCTGTCGCAAGAAAGCTGGCCATTACATTGGGCTGTTGGAAAATACCATAAGGACGATTGGCCACCGTGTCGTAACCAAACGGATTGCCTGGTTTGAGATACAGATATTGTGTCAAACCAAAAATGGCTTCGATAACAACCGCAAGGACAATGAACCATAATAGGCGTTGGCGATGTTTATTACTGAAATGAAATTGTTGTAAGACAATAAAGAACAGGACACCACACCACAGGCCAATGAGCTTATTGGCTGCCAAACTGCTATTCGCATTTGGGTACAGAATGGGCACCGTCATGATAAGAGTACTAATGAACAAGCCGATGGTTAGTTTTGAGTAACGTAGTACTCGATTATTCGCAAGTTGGTAACACCCAATGCCTAATGCAAAGCTAAAAGCAATCCAAGTTGTCGCATTGAACGAAAGCGAAAGCCCCGAACCGCCGGGGTTGGGCATGAAAAAGTGCATTGCCAACACAAATAGTGTTGCCAAGGCAATGAGAAACTTGCGATTGAGGGGAACCTGTACTTTTTCGGGAGAAAGCTTTGTTCCACTTACATGTATAGTAGCCATAGTTATTGCGTTGTTTTGAATGAAAAAAGACCAGCACTTGCTGGTCTCGATACTTTACCTGTTTTTTCTACTTCAACATAGGCTTGAGGAAGTGAGCTGTGTGCGACCCCTCGATTTGCGACACATCTTCCGGAGTGCCTTGAGCGATTATCTCGCCGCCACCCTGACCCCCTTCAGGACCAAGATCGATAATCCAGTCCGCAGTCTTAATGACGTCCAGGTTATGCTCGATCACCACGACAGTATTTCCGTGGTCGCGAAGTCTGTGCAGTACAGTGAGCAACTGCTGGATATCATGGAAGTGCAAGCCGGTTGTTGGTTCATCCAAAATGTACAAGGTTTTTCCTGTATCACGTTTGGATAGCTCTCGCGCCAGTTTCACACGCTGTGCTTCACCACCGGAGAGTGTTGTTGCCGCTTGACCCAATCGTATGTACGACAAACCCACATCCATCAGTGTTTGTAGTTTGCGAGCGATGGCAGGAACTGGATCGAAGAAGGTGCGTGCATCTTCGACCGTCATTTCTAGCACTTCATCAATAGTTTTACCTTTGTAACGTACTTCGAGCGTTTCACGGTTGTAGCGTTTACCGTTACACACATCACATGGCACATAAACATCTGGTAGGAAATGCATTTCTACTTTGATAACACCGTCACCCTGACAGGCCTCACAACGACCACCGCGTACGTTAAAACTAAAACGGCCCGGCTTGTAACCGCGAGAACGCGACTCCTGTGTGCCTGCAAACAGTTCACGGATTGGTGTAAAGATCCCCGTATAGGTTGCAGGGTTAGAGCGAGGTGTACGGCCAATTGGGCTTTGATCGATATCGATGACTTTATCGAAGTGCTCTAGACCTTTAATCGATTTATAAGGTGAAGGCTGAGCCGTTGTCGCTCCGTTAAGTTGGGTATGCGCAATTTTAAAGAAAGTATCATTAATCAGCGTTGATTTACCTGAGCCAGATACCCCTGTAATACAGCTGAATAACCCAACAGGAATTGAAAGGTTAACGTTTTTAAGGTTATTACCTGTTGCGCCTAATAGCTCAACCGTTTTTTTCGGATCTCGCGGCGTGCGATCTTTCGGTACTGCGATTTCTTTAACACCGCTTAAGTACTGACCTGTCAGAGAATTCGGATTTGCGATTATCTCTTCCATGGTGCCTTCCGCAACAACATTACCACCATGTACGCCAGCACCAGGACCAATATCTATGACATGATCTGCACAGCGAATCGCATCTTCATCGTGTTCTACCACAAGTACGGTATTACCTAAATCGCGCAAATGAGTGAGCGTTTTTAATAAGCGTTCATTATCACGCTGGTGGAGGCCAATCGACGGTTCATCTAAGACGTACATGACACCAACAAGACCTGCACCAATTTGGCTTGCTAAACGAATACGTTGAGCTTCACCGCCTGATAAGGTTTCAGCACTGCGTGATAAGTTTAGGTAGTTCAAACCGACGTTAACTAAGAATTGCAGGCGGTCGTTGATTTCCTTCATCACTTTTTCAGCGATTTGGGCTCGTTGACCTTCCAGTTTCAAGGAATGGAAGAACTCCAATGCATCAGCAATGCTGAGTTCAACAATCTCAGGTAGTGTCGTATCAGCAATAAACACGTTACGTGCTTCGAGGCGTAGACGAGTACCGCCACAGCTTGAACAAGATTTAGTGGAGATGTATTTTGCAAGCTCTTCACGGACAGAGTTGGATTCTGTATCACGATAGCGACGTTCTAGGGTATTCAGAATACCTTCGAATGGATGGCGTTTAACGCGAATATCGCCACGATCGTTGATGTATTTAAACTCAATCTCAGTACGACCTGAGCCCTTTAGAATGACATCTTGCGTTTTCTTTGGCAGAGAATTAAAAGGGGCATGGAGGTCAAAACCATAATGATCGGCCAATGAGGTGAGCATTTGGAAGTAGTAGTAGTTCTTTTGATCCCAACCGCGAATCGCACCTTGTGCCAAGCTTAATGAATCATCTTGAATGACTCGGCTTGGATCGAAGTATTGTTGAACACCCAAGCCATCACAAGTGCCACATGCACCAGCAGGATTGTTGAATGAGAAAAGTCGCGGCTCTAACTCTTGCATGCTGTAACCACATTGTGGACAAGCGAAGTTGGCGGAGAAAATAATCTCTTCACCGTCGCCATCCATTGGCGCGACAACCGCAATTCCGCCTGATAATTCGAGCGTGGTCTCGAAAGATTCGGCCAAGCGCTGTTGTAAGTCTGGACGAACTTTAAAGCGGTCTACCACGACTTCAATGGTGTGCTTTTTATGTAGCTCAAGGGTTGGAGGATCGGAAAGATCGCAAGTTTCTCCATCAATACGCGCACGAATAAAGCCTTGAGCCGCTAAGTTCTCAAGCGTTTTAACATGCTCACCTTTACGTTCTTTGACAATAGGCGCCAATAGCATCATTTTGCTGCCTTCCGGCATCTCTAGGACTTTGTCCACCATTTGACTGATGGTTTGCGCAGCAAGAGGGGCATGGTGCGTTGGACAGCGGGGTTCGCCCACACGAGCATACAATAGACGTAAGTAGTCGTAGACTTCGGTAATTGTACCGACGGTTGAACGCGGGTTATGAGAAGTAGATTTCTGTTCAATAGAAATCGCGGGTGATAACCCTTCAATGTGGTCGACATCGGGTTTTTCCATCAGAGACAAAAACTGACGAGCGTAGGCAGAGAGAGACTCTACGTAGCGTCGTTGGCCTTCTGCATACAACGTATCGAAAGCGAGAGAGGATTTACCGGAGCCACTTAGTCCAGTAATGACAATCAGTTTATCGCGAGGGATTGTAAGATTAATGTCTTTAAGGTTATGGGTTCGGGCACCGCGAACTTCTATTTTATCCATCGTTTTTGCTCTATGTATAACCAAGTGGGGCAAGTATTACATAGTGTGAGAAATGTGCAAAGAAAATTACTGGATAAAAAAACAGTAAAGTAAAAAGCCCAGCGTTGTGCTGGGCTTTCGATACAGTAATTTCGTACTACGACGATGCTTTATACTGCTTTTTGTGTTGCGTGCTTACCTAGCTCAGAGGTTTTTTCATCTTTTAGATACAGGTTTTCAAAACAATAGTTAGTTGCTTCGATGTAACCTTCAACGCTACCACAGTCAAAGCGTTTGCCCTTGAATTTGTAAGCCAATACACAGCCCGCTTTTGCTTGTTTTAGCAGCGCGTCAGTGATTTGAATTTCACCACCTTTACCAGGTTCGGTGTTTTCAATCAGTTCAAAAATATCGGGAGTCAGGATGTAGCGGCCAATGATAGCAAGGTTACTAGGCGCCGTGCCTTTCTCTGGTTTTTCTACCATGTCGTCTACGCGGTAGATGTCGTCTTTGATCATTTCACCAGAGATAACGCCGTATTTGTGTGTTTCTTCGGCTGGTACTTCTTGTACTGCAACGATAGAACAGCGGAACTGCTTAAATAGTGCCACCATCTGAGCCAGTACGCCCTCTTGCTCGTTCACACAAAGGTCATCAGCAAGAACAACAGCAAATGGCTCATCGCCTACCAATTCTCGTCCAGTTAGAATCGCGTGGCCCAAGCCTTTCATTTCGCGTTGACGTATATAAGTGAAGTTTGCAGATTCAATGATTTCACGGATATCTACCAACAGCTCTTCTTTGTTGGTACCGCTAATCTGATGTTCCAGTTCGTAGTTCTTATCAAAGTGGTCCATGATCGAGTGCTTGCCACGACCTGTCACAATACACATGCCGTTCATACCAGCTTGGATTGCTTCTTCGACACCGTATTCAATAAGCGGTTTGTTCACAACTGGCATCATCTCTTTTGGCATAGATTTCGTTGCCGGTAGGAAGCGTGTGCCATAGCCTGCAGCAGGGAACAGACATTTTTTTATCATTGGGGGAATATCCTATCTCGTTTTTATCAAGAATCTGCGCATAACTTTAACACGAGAGGTATCAATGAATCATGAATAAAGTAGGAAAAAATGTGAGACTCGGTGCGGAAAAAAGATGAGCGACTCGTCATTTCAGTTATCAGAGCCGCTAACATTGCATCAAGACATTAAGTTTTGGTCTGCCCAGGCGATTGCCTGTACTCTGTTCTTTACGGATAGCTTTTTGAATATCTGATATAAGTGCGATTTGATGGTGAATTCACTGACGAATAACTCCTCGGCCATCTGACTGTTCGAGGCGCCAGCTTGTAGGCAACGCAGTACTTGTAGCTCACGAATGGTTAAGTCTACCGTAGCTGGTGCAGTATGAGTATTAATGACATTGCGGTAATAGTGTAAAAGTTGACTGGTTACATTACGCGGCAGCCAGTTTTGACCGTTAACAATGCCTTTTAACCCTTCTCCAATTTGCTCTAGCGTATCTTCAGAATAAAACACACCTTTTAATTGACCAAATGAAAGAAGTTCATCCGTGGTTAGTCTTTTAGGCACGTTGAAGACAACGGTTTCAAAGTTTTTCCATACAAGAGGCAAGTTTTTGATCGATTGAACAAGTGATTTATGTTCACTGAAGTCTATCAGTAGAATTTTATTACGGTGTTGTGGCTTGGCTTCCATGAGTGCTGCGGTTGAAATCACCGGGATGCTCATATCAACGTACTTTTCGAGTGCCGCCACTTTTTTTTGCGCATTATCTTCCATACTGATCAGAAATAGCTTTCTTGCGTAAGCCGACTTTCTCACGTGTTCCAATCTCCCTGGGTTCAATAGAAGCCATAAACTGGCATTAAAGAGAGGCCATAACCATCGCTTTACTGAATAAATGCGTTCGAATTCAAAGCTTCACGAAACGATGTCTGCAACGCGAATCAAAAATGCTACACACGTAAGTTGAAATACGATTTGGGTTCTAGAGGATGACTCAATAGATCACAATGGTATTAGACTTTAATCAAAACATTAAAGCGTGCTATTCTAATGCGCTAAAATTTTATATATCCAGAGTGAAACGGAGCACATCATGGCCAGCCGTGGAATTAACAAAGTTATTTTGGTGGGGAATCTAGGTAACGACCCTGAAATTCGTTACATGCCGAATGGCGGTGCAGTAGCAAACATTACTATTGCGACTTCTGATTCATGGCGTGATAAAGCGACTGGCGAACAGCGCGAAAAAACGGAATGGCACCGTGTTGTGTTGTTCGGCAAACTTGCGGAAGTAGCAGGTGAGTACTTGCGTAAAGGCTCTCAAGTTTACATTGAAGGGCAACTGCAAACTCGCAAATGGCAAGATCAAAGTGGCCAAGATCGCTACTCAACGGAAGTCGTTGTTCAAGGCTTCAATGGTGTGATGCAAATGCTTGGCGGTCGTGCTCAAGGTGGCAGCGCACCTATGGGCGGTCAACAGCAGCAACAAGGTGGATGGGGTCAGCCTCAACAGCCAGCTCAGCAGCAGTACAATGCGCCTCAGCAACAGCAACCACAACAACAGGCTCCGCAGCAATCACAGCAGCAGTACAATGAGCCACCAATGGATTTTGACGACGATATCCCGTTCTAAATTCTGCTTATGCTTGAATCGAAAAGGCCGCGAATATCGCGGCCTTTTTTATTGTCGCAATCTGATGATCTCACAGGCTTATCTTGGCAAGGTTAGGCGTAACAATAAAACTTATCAATGAGTGTGATTTTCTTTATGCTCCAGCCTCTCACTATCAGACTAATCCGATTGTTTGATGAACTCTTATCAAGTATAAATATTTCAATAAGGTATATGATGAATAAAAAAGGAATTTGGTATTCATGAGGTATACCCCAACTCTTAAGTTAAGCACACGGCTGGTGGCCTTTGTCACCATGATCGTTATCTGCGCCATGTTTATCTTGTTTGTCGGTGGCACCCTCTCTTTTAAACGTCTTGGGCAGGAATATCTCACCCATTATTTAGAAGGGATCGTAGAGGTGGTCGACAAGGAGATGGAAGATCCTGACGCCGCTTATTCTATGCAGCGCTGGATGCCGAAAATGCTGCAGGCTTCCAATATTGTCGAAATGACGTTGTCGACCAACAACGCCGTTGTTTATCGCTTCAAAGATACTTCTCATCAAATGGAAGCGTCAGTCTTGTTTGAGGCAGAGTATCAGCTGACTCACAATCAAGATTACACGATTCACTTTAAAGCAATTCCCCCTTACTTAGGTTACAGCTACTCAATGCAGGCGCTTTGGTCGATCACGCTTGCCGTTATATTGATCATCTTCTGCTTAATGCGCGGCGTGGCATGGCTTAAGGAACAATTAGAAGGCTCCGAAATGCTCGAAGAGCGAGGCAGAATGATCCTGGCTGGTAGGGTAGAGCAGTATGCCAAAGGTGACAAAAAAGAATGGCCTTACACCGCCAGTGAAGCGCTCGATGTATTAATCGAAGAGTTACAAGATGCGCGTCAAGAGCGAAGCCGATTTGATACCTTTATTCGAACTCAAACCTTCCTTGATAAGCTAACCGGTACCGCTAACCGAGTGTTATTTGATAGCAAGTTGGAATCGGCGTTACTAGAAAGTGGGGCTCGCGGCGCCGTGTTGCTAGTTCGTATTCAAGACTGGAAACTGGTTGAAGAAGAGCAAGATAAGCAAATTACGGATGAGTTTATTGTTGAAGTTGGGAGTTTATTGTCCAATTTAGTTCAACGATACCCAGATGTTGTATTTTCCCGTTATTACGATGCTGATTTTGCGCTTTTTCTACCGCACCAAAGTGCGAAAGATGTGGCTAACCTCGCCTCGCAATGCATTCGCCAGTTAGAAAAGTTAATGCCGCCAGAGCCACTTGATCCAGACAACTGGTGCCATATTGGCATCACCACTTATAAAGAAGGTGAGCGACACAGCCAAATCATTGATGAAGCCGAGACTGCTTTGCGTAGTGCGCAACTACAAAATAACAATAATTGGAGTCGCTTCAAAAAATGGAACCACGATGAAGAAGCTCGCGGAAGTGTGAGGTGGAGAACGTTATTTGACACAGCACTTACACCTGAAAGTGTGATACTCTACGCACAATCTGTGCACCCAATAAGTGACGCGACGCATAAAAAATCATTATATGAAGAGTTAACATGTCGGATTCGCGATCCTGAGAATGGGATTGTTAAAGCGTCTCGGTTCATTTCTGCGATCAGACAGGTTGGTTATGAAGCGCAAATGGATAAGTCAGTTATTAATAAATTCTTAAGAGAGTTTAAGGATAATTTTGATAACTCAAGATCGTATGCGCTCAATTTGAATGTAACGCCATTTTCTAACCGAGAGTACTTTAAATGGTTTCGTGATGAACTCTTACAGTTGTCACGTGAGCAGAGAAAGTGTCTCAGTTTTGAGTTTGTTGAAGCACAATTTGTAAGACACTTAGACTTTATGCGACCAGTCGCTAAAATGCTGGCCGGTTTGGGGTGCCACTTAATGGTTGGGCAGGCTGGGCGTACCATCGTCAGCACTCACTATTTAAAAGAAGTGGACATTCGTTACCTAAAACTTCATCGCAGTTTAGTAGCAAAAATCGACCAACGACATGAAAACCAGCTATTTGTCCGCAGTATGCTAGGTGCGGCGGCAAACAGTAAAACTAAAATTATAGCAGTGGGTATTGAGAATCAGAACGAGCTCAACACATTAGTTGAGCTCGGGGTTTATGGTGGGCAAGGGCGTTACTTTTCTGCGGAGCAGCAGTTTCTTCCTCGTCCCCAAGCGTTGCCGAATTCTCAATCAGAATCCCAAGTTAAATTGGGAAGACGAAATCGCTGGCGGAAAAAATAAAGATAATAATCATGGATTTCAAAGCACTATTCGACAAGCTTAAGCGATCATCTAGTGGTGGTCGCTCCTGCTTTTTGGTTATTCAGCCAGACGCCGTTTATTTATCATCTTCAATCAAAAGTAGTCGTCCATACCAATTTGATATTTCTGAGTCCAATTGGGAAAAAGCCGTTGAGCAAGCATTGAGCGTTGCAGCGAGTGCGTATGATTCATTAACGGTTGTTCTTTCTCATAACTATTACCAGATGTACCAAATCGACAAACCGGTCATGCCGCGTCAAGAATGGCCAGCCGCATTACCGTTTTTGTTGAAAGAACTGATCTCTGAGCGTGCTATCGACATTATTGCCGATGCGGTCGAGTTACCGAATTCAACCAAAGTGCAAGCATACGTCTTATCGCGAAAAATATTGGATAAGATTGTGTTACTGGCCAGTCGAGCCCAGTTACCATTAGAAGCCATTCTTCCTGAAGACGATATTTGGGGAGAGACTGCGGGTGAACTAGGAAACTTCCTATTATTACAACGCAGTGTGCGTGGTCATTTCCGTATAAGCGCTTTTGTCGAAAATACTATTGCGTTCCACCGCTCTATTCGCAGTGTGACGCCACCGTTAACGGGGGTTCCGTCTAGCGATTTACAGATGGACAGTCTGTCGTTAGAACTGCAACGTTCGATTGACTATCTTTCATCTCAGTTACGCCACGTGCAATTACACCAATTGAAAGTGTGCTGTGATGAAGAGGATGAGAGCGAGCTTGTTCAGGCTCTGAACTACCGTTTAAGTACTAAGGTTTCACCGTTATTACCACCAGAACATGAGCTATCAGGGCATGTTTTGGCTGACACTGCGGCTACTTCAAATACTCGACGCGTCAACTTATATCCCGATTACTTAAAACCGAAAAAAGAGCTCCTGACGCTAAAAAATATCGCGTTATCTTGGGGCGTTGCGGCGGCTGCAATTCTATTTTCTTACGGTTATGTCACTTGGCAGAGCAGCGGTTTGGAAGATGAGATTGCTATTGTAAAAAGTAAAGGCGATATCATGAAGTCAGAGCTTGAACGTTATCAAGTCAAGCTACGTAAACATCAACCTGACAATAATAAGCTGGCAGCTAAAGCCCGCTTAGAGCGTGAAGTCAAGGCGAAGCGAGACTCGCTTAAAGCTGTCGGGAAATACGATGACTCGCAACGCACGGGTTACTCTGGCGTGATGCAATCATTAGCGAAGCTAGGAAACCAAGAAATTTCTTTGTCCGAAATTCGAATCAATACCCATACCTTAGACCTGAAGGGGCTAGCGAAAAAACCGAGCTCAGTGCCAAATTGGGTTAGCCAATTTAAAAACGAAATTAGCTTGGTTGGTCGAACGTTTGACGACGTCAAAATAGGTCGAAATGATAAGGATATTGTGACGTTTGAACTAAAAACGCGCGAGGATAAAGAGAAATGAACGAATTCTGGCTCTCATTAGAAGGGCGCTTTGGCGAAATGAGTACGCGTGAAAAAGTGCTCACCGCATTGTGCGGTTTAGTTGTCGTGATCATGTTGCTCTTTACGCTGGTATTGGAGCCAAAGCTTAACGAGATCATCAGTAATGAGAGGCAACTAAGTAATTTAAAGCAAGCCAATCAAAAGATTGAAATCGATACGCTACGTATTCAGGCGCAACTTAAGAAAGATCCAAATGCTGAGATTGATCGCGCGATATCTAATCTGTTAGCTGAGAGTCAGCATCTTTCGATGCAATTAGCGGAGATCATCGAGCATCTTATTACACCTTCGCAAATGGCTGAGCTGCTTGAAAATGTGTTGGAGCAGCAAAGTGGCATTCACCTTTTGTCTCTGCAAACCTTGCCATCTGAGCCAATAACGGAAGATAAAGAAGCATCGCAATACTCTGGTTACTACGTGCATCCTGTTCGTATGGAACTGACTGGTGACTATTTTTCTATTGCTAATTATCTGAATAAATTGGAGAGCCTTCCTGCGAGTTATTACTGGCGCAGCTTTAGTTATAAAGTCGAAGAGTACCCGAAAGCGAAGCTTGTGTTAGAAGTCTACACACTAGGATCTAGAGAGGAGTTTATTGGTGGTTAACAAACTCATCATCTCATTGCTTGTTATGGCAGCGGCAGGAACCGCTTGGGCAAACCAGGACCCAACGGCCCCACTTGGTTGGGAAAAGCCAGCGGTTGAAACGTCAGCGAAACCAAAAGTTAAACGGTACCGACTGCCTAAGCTCAACAGTATTGTGTGTAAGCCAAGTACTGATTGTATCGCGATTATGGATAACAAACTTGTCGAAAAAGGCGAGCTATTTAAGGGTTATCGCGTCGCGAGCATTAATAGTGAATTTGTAACTTTAAAGCGTGGTAACCGTCAGTGGGACCTAGAGCTTTTTGATTTAAACGTAAAACAATAATAACCAGAGCCCGATCAGATATGCGCAAATTAGTTGTAGGAATAACGATTGCTTCTTTAATGGGATGTTCAATGGGTCATCGGAATCCAGTGGAAGTTAAAGAAGCGCTCAATGAATCGATCAATCAAGCGAACAGCCGCACATTGGAAGAAATCCCTTCTTCTGTTGAGGCAGACTTGATGCCAAATTTAGACTCGAACGTTGCATCAGAGCAAGGCACCTCGAAGCGTTTTCGTATTCAGGCGAATGCGGTCGATGCAAGAAGCTTTTTCGCCTCATTAGTGAAAGGCACTGAGTACAGCGTGGCGATTCACCCATCGGTACAAGGTAATATCACTGTCAACTTGTCAGATGTGACATTGGATGAAGTTCTGAATGTCGTACAGAATATGTATGGCTATGACGTGGTGAAGTCTGGCAAAGTTATTCAAATCTACCCAGCAGGTATGCGTACTGTGACCATTCCAGTCGATTACCTGCAGTTCAAGCGTTCTGGTCGCTCATTAACCAGCATTGTTACGGGCTCTGTAACCTCGGCTGGTACGTCTAATTCTGGTGGTAGCTCAGACAGTTCTGACTCGTCAGACTCTAACAATGTAAACAACAACGATAGCTCGACCACATCTACGGGTGGTACACGCATTGAAACCATCACTGAGAGTGACTTCTGGCCTATGCTGCAGCAAGCTGTTGCGAATCTAATTGGTTCAGGCAAAGGGCAAAGTGTGGTTGTAACGCCACAAGCGGGAGTTATTACGGTTCGAGCATTTCCTGATGATATTCGCGAAGTACGCGAGTTCTTAGGTGTATCGCAGGAGCGCATGCAGCGCCAGGTCATTCTTGAAGCTAAAATCCTAGAAGTGACGTTGAATGATGGCTACCAACAAGGCATCAACTGGTCAAACTTATCGGCGTCAATTGGTAACTCGGGTAGTATCGTAGTCAACCGCCCTGCGTCGACATTACCACCATTGGATGCGATTGGCACGCTCTTGGGCGGTCAAACCAACGTGACTATTTCGGATGGTAACTTCAATGCAGTGTTGAGCTTTATGTCTACGCAAGGTGACTTGAACGTCCTTTCGAGCCCTCGTATTACCGCTGCCAACAACCAAAAATCTGTCATCAAAGTCGGTACCGATGAGTACTTTGTTACCGAGCTATCGAGTAATGCAGGCAACGGTGAAAACTCAAATGCAGTTCCTGAAGTGGAACTGACGCCATTCTTCTCGGGTATTTCCCTCGATGTGACTCCGCAAATTGATAACAAAGGCAATGTGTTCCTGCATGTTCACCCCGCAGTTATTGAAGTTACAGAAGAAGTGAAGCAATTGAACTTGGGCGGAGATTTCCAAAACATCCAACTGCCATTAGCGAAAAGCTCTATTCGTGAATCAGACTCGGTTATTCGTGCTAAAGATGGCGATGTTGTGGTTATCGGCGGGTTGATGAAACAGCAAAATCGTGAGCTTGTTTCTAAAGTCCCATTTTTGGGCGATGTACCAGCATTGGGGCATTTGTTCCGCAACGTGAATAACGTAACTGAGAAAACAGAATTGGTCATCTTGCTAAAACCGACCGTAGTTGGCGTGAACTCTTGGCAGAAAGAGCTAGAGCGCTCTCGTGATCTGCTGCAAGAGTGGTTCCCAGATGCGCAATAAGCGCTGGGAAAGGTTCTGTTTTTCAATAGGTTTGTGATTCGAGTATGTACTTGTCACACTTTGGGTTCCGAGTTCAGCCTTTTTCGTTAACCCCAAATACAGAAATGTTCTTGGGGTTAGTCCCTCACTATGAGGCGATCCAAACCATCCTAGCTGCCGTGCAAATGGGAGAAGGGGTGATTAAGGTGACGGGAGAAGTCGGCACTGGAAAAACCATGGTATGCCGTAAGCTGATCGAGCAGATTGAATCTGAAGTTGAGCTTATTTACTTACCCAATCCAGTGTTGAATGGGGAGCAGTTGCAGTTTGCTGTCGCCAGAGAGTTAGGTATCGAGAACGATGATCCGCTGCGCATCGTTTCCCTCATTCAAGAGCACTTGATTCAAGTACATGCCTTGGGAAAGAAAACCGTCTTGATCGTTGATGAAGCGCAAGCTCTTTCCCCACAAGCTTTAGAAACATTGCGTCTATTTGGCAACCTAGAAACGGGACAAGATAAGCTCATTCAATTGGTGTTATTCGGACAACCTGAGTTGGATGAAAGATTGGCTAACCATGAGCTAAGGCAATTTCGTCAACGCATTACGTTTAGTTGCCAGTTACGTCCTCTCTCTATCGATGAAGGCGTGGCTTACATCAATAATCGTTTAGATAAAGCAGGCAATGGGGCGCACATTTTTTCTATTGAACAGAAAAAAGCGATTTGGCGTTCATCCATGGGGATTCCGCGCTTGATAAACCAAATTAGCCACAAGTCGTTGCTTGCTGCATTTAATGAGCGTTGCACACTATTGAAAAATCATCACGTTTACGCCGCTATGCACGATACGTTTGATGCCCGTAAACCTAAGTTTAAAACACCCGTATTTTGGGGATGGAGTCAACCTTGAGTGCCATCAATAAAGCATTATCAGAACTTGCTGAAAAAACATCGCCGTCAGAGCTTACTCGTGCGGAGATTCCAAGTGTCTCACGCAGTAAACCTTGGCTTTGGCTTGTCGCCGGTTTTTCGTTAAGCCTTGCGGTTGGTAGCTGGGCGGTCTCTCGCGGTCCTGTCCCTTCAGGCGAGCTATCACAGTTTCAAACCGACGCTATGCCACTGTCGTCTGTGAATGTCTCACCAATTGTTTCATCGGAGCGCACTCACTCGCCAACGAGTAAAATGACGCCCGATACAACTCAAGTGGTTTACACTAAACCAGCCACACAGCAGGTAGTGCAACAGCCTCACATACAAGAGACTGATAGGTTCACGCCAAGATCTGAGATAAATATCGCCTCTGAAGATGCAGTTTTACTCGCACAGTTAGCAACGATGCCGAGCGAGGAGCAATACGATCACGTAACCCACACGACATCAGAAAGCAGCTCAATGCGTATTGAGCAGGTTGAGCTTACTCACCGCCAATTATCTCTTAAAGCGGTTAGCCGAGCGGAAAAGGCACTCGATGCTAACGATATGCAAACGGCGTTATCGGCTTATGCCGAGGCGTTGCGTTATGAGCCAATGAATGCAGACACGCGTCAAAAGTTATCAGCGTTGTACTTTGGTAAAGGTGACACGCGTAAAGCATATGAGATTATTCAAGAAGGCATCAACCTAGATACGAACAACCAAGTACTCCGCTTGGCCTTGTCTAAGTTGTTAGTGAAAGCTAATCAACCTGAAGCGGCGCTGAGCCCGCTTGTTCATTTGCCTCCAGTACCAAGTCGAGATTACTTGGCGATGCGTGCGGCATTGGCACAAAAACACAAGCAAAATGACATTGCGCTTGAGAGCTATCAACTCCTCACTCAGCGTGAGCCGGAAAACGCGCGCTGGTGGTTAGGTTTGGCTATTCAACAAGAGCGCGCCCTGGCTTTTACTGCCGCGATTAACTCTTACAACCAAGCTCTGGGTAAAGTTGGCATTTCGAATCAATCGCAAGCATTTATCCGTGACCGTTTGAGCATCTTGAAAGAGTTGGAGAGCGCACAATGAAAATTCAGTTGAGAAAACGCTTGGGCGATCTTCTGGTTGAGGAAGGTATCGTCTCTGAAGAACAAATCCAGCAAGCACTAAACGCACAACGCAGTACCGGGCAGAAGCTAGGGGATGCGTTAATTGACCTTGGCTTTATTACCGAAAAGCAAATGTTGGACTTCTTGTCTCAGCAGCTTGGTTTGCCACTGATCGATCTTGGTCGTGCGCCTGTGGATGCCGAAGCCGTGCAGATTCTACCTGAGGTACACGCACGTCGCTTACGTGCGATGGTCGTTGCTCGAAATGGGGACACCCTGCGCGTTGCTATGAGCGACCCTGCGGACTTGTTCATTCAAGAATCATTGATGAACTTGTTAGGTCAATACAACCTTGAGTTCATTGTGGCTTCAGAGCGTCAGCTTATTTCAAGCTTTGACCGTTATTACCGCCGTACTAAAGAGATCGCCTCCTTTGCTGAACAGCTGCATGAAGAGCATAAAGATGTACAAAGCTTTGATTACGGTATTGATGAAGCCGATAGTGAAGAGGTTACCGTTGTAAAGCTGGTTAATTCCATGTTTGAAGATGCGGTACAGGTTGGAGCTTCGGATATTCATATTGAGCCAGACGATCAAGTGTTGCGTTTGCGCCAGCGTATTGATGGCGTATTGCATGAAACGCTCTTAAATGAAGTGAATATTGCATCGGCTTTGGTTCTTCGACTGAAGTTGATGGCACACCTAGATATTTCTGAAAAGCGCTTGCCGCAAGATGGCCGATTCAATATCAAAGTTCGTGGCCAATCAATTGATATTCGTATGTCGACGTTACCAACGCAGTACGGAGAATCTGTAGTAATGCGTCTGCTTAACCAGTCCGCTGGTTTGCGTCCGTTAGAAGAGTCGGGCTTGCCGCCAGACTTGCTTGCTCGCTTACGTCGACAGTTGGCGTGTCCGCATGGCATGATTTTGGTTACCGGGCCGACAGGTTCCGGTAAAACCACCACGCTTTACGGCGCATTGAGTGAGCTCAACGAACCTGGGAAAAAGATCATTACAGCAGAGGACCCGGTTGAATATCGTCTGCCTCGCATCACTCAGGTACAGGTTAACAGTAAGATAGATCTAACTTTCTCGCGTGTTCTTAGAACCTTTTTACGTCAAGACCCAGACATCATTCTTGTTGGTGAGATGCGTGATCAAGAGACAGTAGAAATTGGTCTGCGAGCTGCACTAACGGGTCACTTAGTATTGAGTACTCTCCACACCAACGATGCTGTCGACAGTGCGTTACGTATGATCGATATGGGTGCGCCGGGTTACTTGGTTGCTAGTGCAGTCAGAGCTGTGGTGGCGCAGCGTCTTGTGCGCCGAGTTTGCCCCGATTGTAAAACAGAAGACCACTTAGATGAGTCTCGCCAGCAGTGGTTAGCTGGGCGTTTCCCAAATCAAGTTAGCACCATTTTTTATAAAGGCGCAGGTTGCCAAAACTGTAATTTGACTGGTTATCGAGGCCGAATCGGTGTGTTTGAAATGCTCGAACTTGAGCAAGAGATGATGGATAAATTGCGCGCCAATGATGCGGTTGGCTTTGCGCAAGCCGCGCGCCGCTCAGAAAACTATAAGCCACTGCTTGCTTCTGCAATGGAACTGGCGCTACAAGGCACCGTCAGTTTGGACGAAGTGATGACCCTAGGTGAGGGCGATGCTTCTGGTAAGACTGATCCCATTTTCATATAGGTAAGTGAATGCCAACTTTTCGTTATCAAGGCCGCACGCTAGACGGCTCATCCACTAACGGCAAAATCGAAGCAGTGAACTCAGAAGCTGCGGCGGAAGCATTGATGAACAAAGGGGTCATCCCGCTCAATGTACGGTTAGAGAAAGAGTCGGCAAAAAGCCAAGTGAGCTTGTCTAAGCTGTTTGTGCCTGCTATTCCGTTGGAAGTAATTATTCTTTTCTCTCGCCAGTTGTTTAGTTTGACTAAAGCTGGCGTACCTTTGCTGCGCTCTATGCGTGGCTTGTTGCAAAATTGCGAAAACAAACAGCTCAAAGAGGCGCTAGAAGATGTCGTTTCTGAACTGAGTAATGGCCGAGGTTTGTCTTCTGCGATGCAGCAACACAGCAAAGTATTCAGCCCACTGTTCGTTTCTATGATCAACGTCGGTGAGAATACGGGTCGGCTTGACCAAGCGCTATTGCAACTGGCGAATTACTACGAACAGGAACTTGAGACTCGCAAACGCATCAAAGCGGCGATGCGTTATCCGACGTTTGTCATTATCTTTATCACCATCGCCATGTTTGTATTGAATATCTTGGTGATCCCTGAGTTTGCATCGATGTTCACGCGCTTTGGGGTTGAGCTACCATTGCCGACGCGTATTTTGATCGCGACTTCTAATTTCTTTGTTAATTATTGGGTGTTGCTGGTTGTGGCAATGATTGGCGCGTTTACTGTATTCAGAGCGTGGGTGGCGACGGCTGATGGTCGGGAGAAGTTCGATAAGTTTCGCCTTCGGCTGCCAATTGTAGGCGATATCGTTAATCGTGCGCAGCTTTCTCGTTTTGCCAGAACCTTTTCGTTGATGCTGAAATCAGGTGTGCCACTTAACCAGTCTTTGGCTTTGGCCGGGGAAGCATTAGGGAACCGTTTTTTAGAAAACCGAATTCTTGAGATGAAG
Organism: Vibrio sp. YT-17; assembly: GCF_033337375.1. NCBI lineage: Bacteria > Pseudomonadati > Pseudomonadota > Gammaproteobacteria > Vibrionales > Vibrionaceae > Vibrio > Vibrio sp. YT-17. Next base: position 72,279 of record NZ_JAWOQP010000019.1, on the reverse strand, counting down.
TCCGCAATTGAAGCGGGTAGCACCATTTCAGTGACGGCCATCAACAGTAAAATATTCACCCCATTGGTGATTCAGATGATTGCAGTAGGTGAAGAAACTGGTCGTATTGATGAGTTGTTGCTGGAGGTGTCGGACTTTTACGATCGAGAAGTCGATTACGATCTAAAAACGCTGACTGCAAGAATAGAACCATTACTTTTGGTGATTGTCGCAGGCATGGTCATGGTGCTGGCATTGGGTATCTTCTTACCAATGTGGGGAATGCTCGACATCATCAAAGGCGGCTAATAGGTGGTTGAAAATCAAAGCCGAGCAACGCTTATTGTGTTTGGGGTTATTGCTACGATTATGGCGGTGGGTTTGGCGGTCAAATTACGTCCTGTGACCGAGCAAGCACAAGTAACTGGGGCTAAGTTGGCGAGAGTTTGGATGCAAGATAGTGTTCAGCGTTATCGTCAAGCTTGGCTAGTACAAGGCGAGCCAGAGCATATGCTGATGGATGGTTTTAACCTTACTATGACTGAGGACGGGTTAGTGTCTCCCTTTACTCAGCAAGGTGTATTAGATTGTGATTATTGGCTAGCGGTGCATTACCCCCAACGTAAAATAATGACCAACAAGTTAATAGATATCAGTGGAGCCATCAAAACTGATCGTTATGTCTGTCACTACACTTATGAAAATGGTCAGTCGATTGTAGTTATCTTAACTGCTAATCAACTGAAAATAGACGTCGAAATGTCGGCAGAGTGAATTTTTTGACACCTAATCACTATAATTGGTAATGAAAGTCGGTATAATGCAATCATTACCATAAGTAACAGGCTGTAATAGTGGGTAAACAATAATGTGTTTTTCTCATTGCAGCATGAACTGAATAATGGCGAATCGTCATTCTGCTCAAGCGGTAGATACAGTATCCACTTCACGGTCAGTTTTAGTGAACGTTGCTGCCCCAAACCGTTTTGACAATATCCAAAATGGTCGCGTGACCTAAACAAAACTTTGCAGTTGTACTGCATGCTTACATAGAGAGAGTAAACAATGAAAAGACAAGGTGGTTTCACCCTTATCGAATTGGTAGTGGTAATTGTAATCCTAGGTATTCTAGCGGTAACTGCAGCACCACGTTTCCTTAACCTACAAGATGATGCTCGTAACTCTGCGCTTGAAGGTCTAAAAGGCGCGATGGCTGGGGCTGCTGGCATTACTTACGGTAAAGCTGCAATTGATGGTAAAGAAGCTCTATCTTCTGCTGCTCTTACAATTAAGTCGACTGACGATCTAGCAATCGCATACGGCTACCCTAAAGCAACTTCTTCAGCTCTATCTCTAGTTGTAGAAGGCTTGGCTGATGATTGGAAAGTGATTAGTGGTGGTACAGGCTCATCAATCACATACGGTTACGAAGGCTACACCAAGTGTTACGTAACTTACACCCAAGCAGATGCTGACGATGCAGCTAAAGCTGAAGTTGTTGGCTCATGTAAAAACTGATAGTTCGACAACAAAGGCCAGCTAGTCTGGCCTTTATCTCTTTATTTTGATTAATTTCGGAATAGTTCATATGCGTAAATCATCAGGTCTTAGTGCAATTGAGTTTGTGGTTGTACTGATTATCTTAGGTGTGATCGGTTATGTGGTATTACCAAGATTTATCAGCTTTGAACCAGAAACTTACGAAGCGAAGTGGGAGCAAACCAAGCAGACCGCTGAGCACGTTTCTGAGACGCTAAGCAACAAAGAAACTTACGATCGAATTGAAGAAGAGATTAGTCGTTCAAAAAGGCAAAATAACTAGATATTGGTTATTTGTTCGTCTGTTCACACTTCGAATCGAAAAATTATAAACCTATCATTAATCTCATAATTTCATCGTATACTTATCTCGCTTGTTCTAAGCCTAAGGTTGGGGTATGAAAATTCGCAGCTCTGCATTAGGGGTCACGTTAATGGAGTTAATCCTAGTGATTGTTCTCCTCTCCATCCTTTCACTTTTTGCAGCCAGCCGTTTTATGGGCTCTGGCAGTTTTTCTGCATATGCATTACAAGAACGTGTGATTTCTGTGATTCGCCAAGTGCAGGTGAATCGTATGCAGTCGAATGTTGAGAAAACTGATGATAACTTTCGTTTGCAAGTTTCTAGCTCATGTGTTGGTTCAGTTGCTGCCTGCGCATTAATAGGTAGTGCACAAGATGCCCGTAGTGACGTGGTTATCGATAAGTCCGCAAAGTTTTCCGTTATCAGCGGTGCCGCAAATACAATTAATTTTAACCTTCTCGGCAATCCTGTAAGTGGTGCTGTAAACATCTTAATTGAAGATAAACATGGTCGAAGCCGCTGCCAAGTTGAAATTAATACTCAAGGCTATGTTTCTAAAGGTACATGCTCATGAAGAAATCTAGTGGCATGACGTTAATAGAAATGATCATCGCGATTGTTTTAATGGGCATTGCGATGGTGGCGTTTACTTCTTTTCTTGTCCCTCAAATTCGAGATTCCGCCATCCCTCATTATCAAACCCGCGCTGCCGCATTAGGCCAAGGTTTTATGTCACAGATATTGGCGCGAGGCTTCGATGAAAACAGCGACTTTGATGGTGGTTTAGTACGCTGTAGTGAGACTGTCCTTGGTGGTAAGGATTGTTCCACAAGTCTTGGGGCAGATAGCGGTGAATCAAACCCAGCTAGTTTTAATGATGTCGATGACTATATCGGTTGCTGGTATACACAAGGTACAAAGGCCAGCTGTAACTCTACGCCGTTATACGAGCTGAGTAACGTTCTTGGCACGTCTATGGCAAATGATTACAAGAACTTTCGAGTTGAAGTGAAAGTGCAATACGTTGAATCAGATGGAACGGGTGTCAATAATCCTTCACAGGAAGATATCACGCCTTATAAACGAGTCACTATGACTATTTACGCCGGACAAACACAGCCTTTAACACTGTCTGCGATAAGGGGAAATTACTAATGAAAAATTGTGGTTTCACTTTAATAGAAATGGTCATCACTATTGTGATTAGTAGTTTTATCATGCTCGGAATTGCTGGTTATTTGCAGTTAGGAGCAAAGGGCTATGCTGATACTATTGATAGGCAGAGACTACAAACTCAGGCGCAATTCGTTATTGAGAAAATATCTCGAGAGATTCGTCATGCGGTGCCGAATAGTTTTTTTATCGATGAGAAAGAGAAAAACTGCCTGATTTTTATGCCTATAGAGCATTCTGGTTTTTATGCGATTTCTGGAAATGATATACAGTTTGTGGTTGGCTTTTTTGGTGACAATGCTCCCGAGCTTGATAGTGGCTTGAAAATGGTGATTAACCCAACACGGCTAAGTGATTTAACCTCATCCACTCATAGTGTTGATGTCGGAGCCCTTTCTCCAGATTCGAATAAATCATACAAGATCATTAACGGCGCTAGTTCAGTAACTAGTCGCTCCGTTTCTAATCGACACTATCTCTATGATCCATCTAAGTCAGTGAAATATTGCTTTGTAGGCACACAGATACAGCGTAACGGCGAAATAATTGCCGACAATCTTATTTATGTTGATGATCAATCTCAGAGTTATTTCAAATATGACGATACATCGCTTCATCGAGGCGGGCTCGTGCATCTGAGGTTCGTGTTTGAACAGTCCGGTGAAAGTAGTGTGTACCAACAAGATGTGCAGGTGCTGAATGTTCCATAATAAGCAAAAAGGCAATGTGTTAATTGTGACGCTCTTTGTCATTATCGTAATGGGGTATTTGGCTGCGTCACTAATGAAAGTGACTTGGTCTAATCAAAGTGGTTTAACGCGTGAGTTTTTGGGTACAAAGGCATGGTTTACTGCTCAATCGAGTAATGACTGGGCGTTAACTCAGTTTTTCCCTTTAAGTAGTTCCGCTGCTGTTAAAACTCGTTGCGATGATATTGAAGCTAAAAGAGTTAAGCCTGACAGTGACTTGTTTGATAAAGCATGCAAAGTTACAACGATCGAATGTCAGGAGGCAGGTAAGCTACCAGGTGACTTTCCTGGTAAAGAAGTGGAGTTATATGTCGTTAAAAGTGTGGCTGTTTGTGGTTCAGGACTGTCTCAAGTACAGCGTCAGCAAGAAGTTTGGGTGAGGGAGTAAATGACCATGAACAGTATAAAGTTTGGCTCAGTTTTAACTTTTTTCTCGCTGATGATATCGTTTTCTGTTGGGGCGATACAGCCCAACCTTAAAGAGGTTAACTATGAATTTGGCTCTATTGAGGGTCTAGACTGTACTAATGGCTGTTCAATACCATTCCAATATGAATATGAGAATCCAGTTGTATTCTTAATGTCTACAATTGATCCTAATAATATTGAGAACTCACACCCAACTAAGACTAGTGCAGCAAGTATTTGGCCATCCAAAAGAGGAGCGACCATTGAAAGTGAAGGTGTCGTCAAGGATGAAAACGGTAAACTTAAATACGACCGAATGTCTCCCATTTATTATTTTGTTACCGAGCCAGGTAAAATAAAGTTCTTTGATACTAATGGGAATGAAAAATTCGGCGAGGTTGGGGTTGTAACAACACGTAAGTCTCAATGTACAAAGGGGTGTAATAAAAGTAATGATTGGGAGAATGTAAAGCTAAATTTAAACTACGACCGAAAACCAGTTGTACTCTCCCAAGTGCAAGGAAAAGATACTAATTGGTCAACAACAGCAGTATCTGGTGTTACCAGTAATAATTTTAAGTTAGCTTTGGAACGCGGAAGGCAAGGTCCTTTAAAACAGAATGAGTATACGAAAACTATCGCTTACTTAGTTATTTCAGAATTTTATGGAACTGATCGCGATAAAAAACACAATGTCGAGTTTGAAAGCCCCGATCGTACTTATGACCAAGAAAATGACCCAGGCAATCAATATTCAATAGTAAATGCATGTGAAGATAATATCGTAAACTTGCATCAAGGATTTGAAAAATATGGTGTCATTGCTAAAAAACAAACTCGTATAGGAGGACATGGAGGATGGTTGAGACGCTGTAAAACCAATTATGGCGATCAAGTCATCGCCCCATCATTTACTGTTGTATTTGATGAAGATATAGATAGTTTAAAAAATAGGCGTCATGCTGCAAATGAAAACATCGGGTATTTTGCATTTGAAATTCCGAAGCTAGCCATTGCAACAGAGAGTTGTGATTTGTTTCCCGAACCTATTCAAAGTTGGGAGCGCGATGATGGGAAGTTGAGTTCTCTATCCTTAGGTAACCCGATAAAAACCTATGGTTGGTCTCAAGATTACCTATCAAGATATTTGAAAGATAAAAACAAGGGATACGAACCGTACTACAAAAATGTCGGTGGTAGGGAATCAACAGAAAAGTATTTGCTCGTTGGGTTTGACGATACTCCTTCTGAATATCAATTATATGCAGAAGAAAACGTTGTTAATGAGATGGCTGGTGAAAAATATGCTTTTGATCTAGGAAATAACGATGGTCTTCAAACGTATCGAAAAGTTAAAAAAGAAAATGTGACTCCAGTTGTAAAAAAAGAAAATGTAAGATTTGATTTGTTAATCGAAAATTCTAGTTTAAATAATGTAAAATATAAGTGTCATAGACATCCAAGTGACTGCCAATATAAGAAAGTTGGTGAGAATCATGAAGTAACAATTAAAGGCGATATTCGTGACCTTACCGTTAAGGGTAGTAGTGATGTTATTCGAATTGTTTTTTCTGGATCCCCTTATATCCAAGACTTTAAAGTAGAGAATAATAATAAAGTCGAGTTGGTATTTGAAGATGAAACCGAGGCTACTTTTGGTACATATCATGACCAAATGGCTAAAACATCTTATTTCTTCGGTAAGAGTGTTAGATTGAATATCATTGATAAAATTGAATTTACCAATTTTAGTGCTGCTCAAAATGATGTTTATCCAATTATTTATGCACCAGAAGGGAAAGTTATCTTTCATAGCGGTGAGAACCTTTTTAATGGCTTTATCTTAGGTGGTGAAGTTAGCATAAATTCAGCCGTTATTAATGGGGCGATTACGGCACAAAGCTTGAAATTTAATGGTGGTAATAACGTAATTAGGCATCCAATTGGTCAGTGCCCCACTCGACCGCCTCAAACGGGGATATTAAAGGTAACTCCTATTTCGCGAATAAGCCTGACGTGTGAAATGATTCCTGTTGAGTTTAAATTGATAGAAAAATATTCAGGTAAACTGATAAAATCTTCAGATAGTTTTACTCCACTTCCATCTTCTTCTGATGTTAAATGGTGTAATTCTGCGGATGATAGTAATTGTGATAACGGGTTATTTAACTTTGAACAAGGAAAGAAAACTCTATATTTAAGCTCCCAGATTATTCAGGAAATATATGTATCTGGTATGTACAATCAAGAGTTATCTGAGGCCACTTTAGTTAAATTTGTTCCTTATAGATTTTCTGCTGAAAATTTGCGAATGATCGCTGGTGAGAAGGATAGTAAAGTAACTGTTGTCGCATCTTCATGTAATGACGGTGAGGTATCACCAGTCAAAGGCTATAATCAGTCACTTAGTTTTGAAAGTGAGATATCTAAGTCCTTGAAAGTTCCAAACCAAAAAGGCGATATTGAAGAGTTAAAGATCAGTGATGCTTCAACTGAGAATAACGATGCACAGCTTAAGTTTGTTGATGGTGAAGCAACTATTAGTGTTGACTGGAACAATGTAGGACTCGTTGATATTACTTTAAAAGATCCTGAGTTTAGTTGTGAGAACTTTGGGGAGGATTGTCCAATTGATGGTAAAGCTGAGTTGGTCGGTTCATTCAGCATTAAATCAAGACCAGATAAGTTTTATCTTTGTACAGATACCGCCTCTGATGGTACCTCTAGTTCTGGTCATGGATTCGTCGCTTCGGGTGACGAGTTTAAACTTTATGTAAAACCAGCGGTGATTGGAGCTGACGTTAATAATGTTTGTAGCCGCAACATCGGAGTACCATCGAACTATCACCATATTGATACTAGTGTTGATTTTGATATTGAACTAGATAGCCCTCTAAAAGATAAAGGCGGAACTTTAGGTGCTTTAACTGGATTGCCGGAATTGATCTCTCCGAATGCTTACTTTGGTTACGAGCTAGAAAGTCTAGCGTATTCCGAGGCTGGAAGTATTAAAATAAAAGTTGATGAAGCTGGATTTTTTTCTAGTACCGTTGATAGCGATTGGAATGTGACGGGGAGCAAAACTATTGGCCGTTTTTATCCCAAGTACTTCCAAGTTACAGAAAGCGATTGGACCTATCCTAATGCTCAGAGTTTCTCTTATATGGGACAGCCCTTCGATGGCGTAACTTATAGTGTTGAAGCACTTAATTCCAATGAAAAATCTTTAAAAAACTATGCGCTGTTTGAATCTGGTGTTCAAGCTAAATTCAATATTGATGAGTTAGGTTCTCTAAGTGAGCGATTTGATGCTCCTAACTCAACTGGAAGATGGGATTTGCTTGATAAGGCGAAGAGTATTGGTTCATTTACGATAGATGGTAATTCATTTTGTGGAGCAGATTCTACGAACAGAGCCTTTGGTAGTGCATGCTTTATTAAAGATTTCGATAAGCTAAGTGATTCTAAAGATTATGCTGATGGCCCCTACAACATGGGAGGGGAGGTTACCAAGATTGGCTTAGTTGATGCTAAAAGTTCCGATCCAGTTTCATTCTTAAATGTAGATACTGTTAGTGACTCTCGGTTAATCTCACAGCCTGACATCCGTTTCGGTCGTGTTGACCTTGATGATGTAGGTGGACGTCAAGGGGACACCTTACATGTTCCACTACGTGTTGAATACTGGAATGGCAGCCGATTTGTTGTTAACTCAAATGATAGCCAAAGCGACGTAGCCGGTGTTACCGCTGCTCAAAGTCATATTTGGCCTATGGGAGCAAATGCTGATCCTAAAGCGGTTACACTAGGAGCTGGTGGTACCGTTTCTTCAGGTTCTTCTCGCTCTATTACTGCAACTCAAGCAGAACCATACCGTCAGCAAACACGCGTTTGGTTAGATCTTGATGACTCTGAAAATGGTTTACCATGGCTCAAATATGATTGGGACAATGATGGCTCCGAAGAAAACCCATCATCCGTCGTCACCTTCGGTATTCACCGTGGTAATGACCGTGTGATTTACCGTGGTGAGCCAGGGTTAACCGGACAGTAACAACTTAGGTTTTTGCCCTTAAGTTAGGAAACTGCAAGAAATTGAGGCTTTCTGCTCATGTTTGTGTACCAATACCTTGCTGTGACAGCGAGGCATTGGTACATTTAGAGCAATTTTTGTCTTCTATATTTTTGCAGGATGAGCGAAGAGTATGTTTAAGAAACTTCGTGGCATGTTTTCTAACGATCTATCTATCGATTTAGGTACAGCCAACACTCTAATTTACGTAAAAGGGCAAGGAATTGTCCTTGATGAACCTTCTGTAGTTGCTATTCGTCAAGATCGTGTAGGTTCTGCAAAAAGCGTTGCTGCAGTCGGTCACGCAGCAAAACAGATGCTTGGTCGTACACCTGGCAATATTTCCGCTATTCGCCCAATGAAAGACGGCGTAATTGCTGACTTCTACGTAACCGAAAAAATGCTTCAGCACTTTATCAAGCAAGTGCACGATAACAGCATCCTAAAGCCAAGCCCACGTGTTCTTGTTTGTGTTCCTTGTGGTTCTACCCAAGTTGAGCGTCGCGCAATTCGTGAATCAGCACTTGGTGCTGGTGCGCGTGAAGTTTACCTAATCGACGAGCCAATGGCGGCGGCAATTGGTGCTGGTTTACGCGTATCTGAGCCGACAGGTTCAATGGTGGTCGATATCGGTGGTGGTACAACTGAAGTTGCCGTTATCTCTCTAAACGGTGTGGTTTACTCATCGTCTGTACGTATCGGTGGTGACCGCTTTGATGAAGCTGTGATCAACTACGTACGTCGTAACTACGGCAGCTTGATTGGTGAAGCAACGGCTGAAAAGATCAAACACGAAATCGGTTCTGCTTACCCAGGTGATGAAGTTCAAGAGATTGAAGTTCGCGGTCGTAACCTTGCAGAGGGTGTGCCACGCAGCTTTAGCTTGAACTCAAACGAGATCCTAGAAGCGCTTCAAGAGCCGCTATCTGGCATCGTATCAGCAGTCATGGTTGCACTAGAACAGTGTCCACCAGAGCTTGCTTCAGACATTTCTGAAAACGGTATGGTACTAACCGGTGGTGGTGCACTACTTAAAGACCTAGACCGTTTACTAATGGAAGAAACTGGTATTCCTGTGGTTATCGCGGAAGATCCACTAACGTGTGTTGCGCGTGGTGGCGGTAAAGCACTAGAAATGATCGACATGCACGGTGGCGATCTGTTCTCTGAAGAATAAAGGTTTAGGTGAAGCTCATGTCGGGCTTCACCTTCATTTCTGCTCTCTCTGTAATTCAAACATGCTCCATACCTAAAAGTATTTAGTTAAGTATTTTTAGGTTGCCAAGTAAGGCTCAATAATCATGGAAGCAATCAGGTCAAAAACAAGATGAAACCGATTTTCGGCAGAGGTCCGTCTCTGCAATTACGTCTGTTTTTTGCTGTCATCGTGTCGGCGAGCTTGATGCTGGCCGATAGTCGTCTAGATACGTTTTCCAACGTTCGATACCTACTAAACAGTATGGTTGCACCGATTCAGTACGCAGCGAATTTGCCTCGTAGTATGTTCGATGGCGTATTTGAACGTTTTAATTCTCATCAGGCATTGGTTGAAGGCAATCGCAGCTTAAAGCGAGAAGTGCTACGCCTGAAAAGCGAGCTTATCTTGCTCGACCAATATAAAGAAGAAAACCAACGCTTACGTAAGTTGTTAGGATCTTCATTTGTCCGTGATGAAAAGAAAGTCGTGACAGAAGTAATGGCGGTTGATACTTCACCTTATCGTCATCAAGTGGTGATCGATAAAGGCCGTATTGATGGTGTTTACGTTGGTCAGCCTGTTATCAATGAGAAAGGCATCGTTGGTCAGGTCACGTTTGTCGCAGCGCACAACGCACGTGTTCTGCTGCTAACGGACGCGAAAAATGCAATTCCTGTCCAGGTGATCCGCAATGATATCCGAGTGATCGCATCGGGCAATGGTGAAATGGATGAAATCCAACTGGAGCACATTCCAACCAGCACAGATATTCAGGTTGGTGATTTATTGGTGACATCCGGTTTAGGTGGTATTTACCCTGAAGGATATCCAGTCGCGACGGTTACCAATGTGGATCACGATACGCGTCAAGAGTTCGCCTCAATCAAGGCTGAGCCGGTTGTGGAGTTTGATCGCTTACGCTACCTACTGCTGATTTGGCCGAATGAAGACCGTCAACACAAAGTACTGCGGTCCAATGTAGATGAAGGGTTAGAGCAAGAACAAGAGGTAACCGATGGCCAATAATGTATTGAGTAGCCGAATGGTGATTGGCGTCAGTTTCTTCGTTGCGCTGGTACTGCAAACCATTCCATGGCCAGGTGTGTTAGATGTGTTACGTCCGTCATGGTTGTTCCTTGTCACGTGTTATTGGGTGTTGGCACTACCGCACCGAGTGAACGTCGGAACTGCGCTAGTGTTGGGCTTATTGTGGGATATCTTGATCGGCTCAACGCTTGGAATTCGTGGCATGATGATGTCGATCGTTATCTACCTTGTGGCGCTGAATTTCCTGTTGATTCGCAACATGGCATTGTGGCAACAGTCGATTTTAATTGCCTTTTTTACTGCGTTATTGGAAGTTTTGATATTCTGTGGGGAATATTTGAACCAGGACGTAGTATTTAATCCATTATCTCTGTGGACGGCGGCAATAAACTGTATACTTTGGCCATGGATGTTTTTATTAATGCGACGAGTTCGTCGTGCATGGCACGTAAGGTAAAGCGGTGAAGAAAAGCTTATCTCTCGTTCTCGCATCGGGTTCTCCGAGAAGAAAAGAGCTGCTTGCTCAACTGGGTTATGATTTTGAGATCGTATTGCCTGATATTGAGGAAGCCAAACAGGCTCATGAGCAAGCACGAGATTACGTGTTGCGTCTTTCTTTGGAAAAAGCTCAGGCAGGCTTAGCGTTGGCTAAGCCTGATTCCGTTGTATTGGGCTCTGATACGGTCGTAGTATGCGATGACCGTGTGCTAGAAAAACCAAAAAGTTTTGAAGATTCAAAGCGTATGCTTACTGACTTATCGGGTCGTCGTCATCAAGTGATGACTGCGGTGAGCGTTGTATCATCGGAACAACAACATTCAGTGGTCGTTACCACTGACGTGTGGTTCAAACCACTGACTCACGAAGAAATCGAACAATATTGGCAGTCAGGAGAGCCATGCGATAAAGCTGGAAGTTATGGTATTCAGGGACTCGGAGGGCGATTTGTCACCCGAATCGAAGGCAGTTATCACGCTGTAGTAGGCTTACCTTTGTTCGAAACCGATCAGCTAATTCAAGAATTTTTATAATTGTTTTGAGGTGTGCACATGAGTGCAGAATTGCTGCTTAACGTGACCCCGAGTGAAACTCGTGTGGCCATGATTGAAGGTGGAGTACTACAAGAAATACATATCGAGCGCGAATCGCGTCGCGGTATTGTGGGCAATATATACAAAGGCAAAGTAAGCCGAGTGTTACCAGGTATGCAGGCGGCTTTCGTCGACATTGGTTTAGATAAAGCGGCGTTTTTACATGCGTCAGATATTGTTCCTCATACCGAATGTGTGGCAGAAAACGAAAAACAGCAGTTTCAAGTCCGTGATATCTCTGAGCTGGTACGCCAGGGACAAGACATTGTTGTGCAAGTGGTCAAAGATCCGCTCGGCACAAAAGGTGCGCGTTTAACGACGGATATCACCTTACCTTCGCGTTATCTTGTTTTTATGCCGGGGGCCAGCCATGTCGGTGTTTCGCAGCGTATTGAAAGTGAAAAAGAGCGCGAGCGTTTGAAAAAGGTGGTGAACCATTACTGCGATGAGCACGGTGGTTTTATCATTCGTACCGCGGCAGAAGGCGCTGATGAAAAAGAGCTATCTCAAGATGCGGCATTTCTAAAGCGTTTGTGGCTAAAAGTCATGGAGCGTCGCTCAAAATACAAAACGCGTTCAACACTTTACGGTGAACTCGGCTTAGCTCAACGCATTCTGCGTGACTTTGTTGGCACAGAGCTCGATAAGATCATGGTCGACTCCCGCCTTGAATACGAGAACCTGAAAGAATTCACTTCTGAGTATGTACCGGAGTTAACAGATAAGCTTGAGCTTTACGAAGGTGACAAGCCAATCTTTGACATGTACGACACCGAAAACGAAATTCAGCGTTCTTTAGAGCGCAAGGTCGAGCTAAAATCGGGCGGCTATTTGATCATCGATCAAACCGAAGCCATGACCACCATCGACATCAACACGGGTGCATTTGTTGGTCGTCGTAATCTCGAAGAGACTATCTTCAATACCAATATAGAGGCAACGCAAGCTATTGCGCGTCAGCTACGTTTACGTAACCTCGGCGGTATCATCATTATTGATTTTATCGATATGGCATCCGAAGAGCATCGTCAGCGAGTACTTACCTCACTGGAAACGGCGCTGGCGAAAGACCGAGTAAAAACCAACATCAACGGCTTTACCCAGCTTGGCTTAGTTGAAATGACGCGCAAGCGCACACGAGAAAGTATTGAACATATCTTGTGTTCTGGCTGTCCTACTTGTGAAGGCCGTGGCAGCGTGAAAACGGTCGAAACCGTATGCTTTGAGATATTACGCGAGATTACTCGTGTGAACCGTGCTTACGACGCCGATAATTTTGTCGTGTACGCATCGCCGTTTGTTGCTGAAGCGCTATTGGGCGATGAGTCTCATGCGTTGGCAGAGCTCGAAGTATTTATTGGCAAGCAAGTGCGAGTTCAGGCTGAACCCCTGTACATTCAGGAACAGTTTGACGTCGTAATGATGTAATTTGGAACATTTGTGAATTCTGGTGTTAACCGTTTTGGGCGTTTTTGTGCGTGGAGTTTAGTTACTGTATTGGTGTTATTAGCCATATTAGTAACCACGCTTCGCGTCACACTGCCGCAACTTAACCATTTCCAAGATGAGATCAAAACCTGGGTCAAACAAGGCACAGGTTTTGACGTTTCTATTGCTAATGTCGCAGGGACGTGGCGCAATAATCATCCCTCAATTGCGTTACTGGGTTTAGAGGCAAATCTACCAAACGTGCAAGATGCACGCTTCGCTGTTGAAGAAGTCCAAATTGAGTTCGACCTTATTCAATCTCTTTTTCAACTTAAACCTGTAGTTGCAGACCTTACCATTCATAACCTCGCTTTAGACATTCACACGGTAGACATTCTGCCGACTTCTCATCGTCAAGATCCGAAGCCTGAAGTGGATAAGAGCGAAGTGAAACTCATTGACCAACTCGACTCACTTCTTTTACGTCAGTTCGAAGACTTCACTATTAGCGATTCACGGATTTGGTATAAGTCGGTGTCTGGTGAAACTCGCCGTTTAGATATTGAGCAGCTTCGTTGGAGCAATCAAGGGAAACGTCACGTAGCCGAAGGCACGGTTAGCATTGCCGATGTTCGCCTGAACTCATTGTTAGTAAGCGCTAACTTTAAAGATCATGGCTCGTTGCGCGATGTATCTGGTGAGTTTTACGTGAGTGCTCAAGATGTCTCGGTCACACCTTGGCTGACCACTTACATGCAAGAAGAGTCAGGAGCAGAGTCGGGTAAAGTCAGCTTAAATACTTGGCTAACGCTCAAACATAGCCAACCGCATGATGCTTATGTTGAATTGCTGCCTTCCGAGTTGGTGTGGAATGAAGATGGACATCATGAGCTGTTTATTGAGTCTGGAATTTTCAATCTTCGACCAGATAAACAAGGCTGGAAAGTAAATGGTCACTCACTTCAGATCAGAACCGATAATACCCCTTGGCCAGAGCTAGACGTCGCGTTTGATTGGCAACCAAACGGCTGGATGCTTAATCTCTCTCAACTCGACATAGAAGCACTCATTCCGCTCATCAAGCTGGCTCCAGAGTCAGAGTCGACCAGTGACCTTATTAACAAACTAGCACCGAAAGGTCGGGTCGAAGATGTCCGATTGTCAATGAACGGTGGTTTAGACACCTTACGCTACTCGGCTGAACTGGATGAACTCGCGATGACACAATGGGAGCTCCTACCCGGGTTTCATCACGTACAGGGCAGCGTATCGGGGGATGTGAATCAAGCTAAAGCAAAAGTCACCGTCATTGATGATGTCTTTCCGTACGGCGATGTATTCCAAGCTCCGCTGAATATCAAACAAGGTGAAGTCGATATTATCTGGCAGCAAGATGATGCGGGTTGGCGTTTGTGGGCGGATAAAGTGACGGCAGCAACGCCTGATCTTCAAGTCTTGGGGGCATTCCGTCTTGATTTTCCAAAAGAACAAAGCCCATTTTTATCGTTCTATGCCGAAGCGGATCTCTACAACGCGGGTGAGACATGGCGCTATCTACCGACTCTGGCACTTGGACAAGACTTGACCGACTATCTTTCGACCGCGATTCAGGGCGGTAAAGTGAACACAGCGAAATTGTTGTGGTATGGCGAGTTAGGTGATTTTCCTTACAAAGAACATAATGGCATGTTCCAAGCTTGGGTTGGATTAAAAGACGCGAAATTTAGCTTTGATACGGCATGGCCAACCATCACGGATTTGCAGCTAGACTTGCTGTTTGAAAATGATGCCATGTATTTGGATTCAAAATCAGCCACACTAAATGGCGTTCATGCCAAGCGTATCACTGGGCGAATCCCTGAGTTGGCAGAAGGTGGACACATCGAGATTGAAGCGAAAGCAAGCGCGCCGGGTAATGAAGTCCGTGACTACATGATGGCGACGCCATTAGTGGATTCAGTCGGTGCCGCATTGACAGCGCTGCAAGTGAGTGGGCCCGTTTACTCTGAGTTTCAACTCAACATACCGTTTGATTTTGAGAAAGACTCTCGCGCTTGGGGTTATGCCGATTTAACAGAAAATCGTGTTGATATTGAAGCGCCGCCAATGACGCTTGAAAACGCCACAGGACGTATCACCTTCGACAATGATGTGGTTACCACATCGGGTTTGTCGGCCGAATTATTACAACAGCCTATCTCTCTTGATTTCCATGGAGAGAGTGCGGAGCAAGGCTACAACGTGACAATTAATACACTAGGAGATTGGGATGTCGAGCCGCTCAAACCCTATGTCGGTGAGCGTTGGTTAAACCTTGTTTCTGGCCATGCGCCGTGGCAAATGGATATTGACTTGCAACTCAATGATGTTGGTTTCACTTATCAGCTTGAAGTGCTGGCGCAGCTAAATCGTCTGGCTAGTCAATATCCTTATCCTTTAGCGAAAAAAATTGGTGAGTCTGGGCAAGCGAAACTGCAAGCATCCGGCAACCAAGAGAGTATTTCAGCACGACTACAGATCCCAAATGTGAAGTATCAAACTGAGATAGATATCGCTGGCGATGTCCCGGTTCTGACTGCGACTCATTTAATGGTTGGCAAAGGTGGCTTCCGGATTAGTCCTATTGTCGGGTACGATGCTTCGGTGCGTGTCGAAGAACTGAATTTAGACCAATGGGCGGAGCTTGCGCAGGTCTCTGAGAGCAAGCCTTCATCGTCTGTTTTGGCAAGCATGAAAACGCCGACCATTCCATTGCCGACACGCATTGAAGTTGAAACGCCAAACTTACAGCTCGGTGGGATTGAGTTTCATGATGTGGATTTTTCAGCAAGCAAGAAAAATTTGAGTTGGCAACTCGATGTGGACAGTCAAGAGGTTAAAGGGAAAGCTAACTATCTGAAACCCTATGATCTATCGGTCTCTTTAGAGCACTTGCATCTGTACATCCCAGGGTTTGAAGAGATGACCAAAGAGCGCAGCTCAATCTTTGCGAGTGAAGATCAAAACGCACCTTTGATTACCAATTTTGACCGCAAGTTTCACGCTGAGATGCCAAACTTAACTTTGAACATTGATGATTTTTGGCTGCAAGGCTACAAAGTGGGCAAAGTGAATGTTGATTTGCAGCGTCGCCAGAACCGCTTGGAGTGGAAAAATATCACCTTTAGTAGCGGCAAAAACCGCATTGATATGAGTGGTTGGTGGGACCTGACGAAAGAGAGTAGTCATTCCAACTTAACCATGAAAATGAAAGGTGATAACAACACCGATCTTATGGAGCGCTTTGGTATTACATCAGGCATTCAACAAGCACCATTTGAGATCAATGCCAATATGGAATGGGACGGCGCACCTTGGTCAATGAAGACACAAACCTTGCAAGGAAACGTCTCAACGGAATTTGGTAAAGGCGTGATCAGTGAAGTTAGTGGTGCGGCACGCTTGTTAGGCTTGTTTAGCTTGGATTCTATCATCCGTAAGATGCAGCTCGACTTTACCGACGTATTCGATAAAGGCATGGCATTCAACTCGATCACGGGAACGGGCAAAATCCAAGACGGTGTGTTTATCACCAATGATATCGTAATGGATGCGTTAGCAGGGGAAATGCAAATCCGCGGCATCGCTAATATGAACAGCAGAATGGTTGATGCGGAAGTGAAATTCACACCAGACATCACATCAGGCCTACCAATGCTGACCGCGTTTGCCGTTGCGCCTCAAACTGCTTTGTATGTCTTGGCCATCTCTACGGTGATATCTCCGGTGGTTGAGGTCTTCACTCAAGTCAATTATGAAGTGAAAGGCCCACTAGATTCACCAACGGTGAAAGAAATTTCGCGAAGTAAAGGTGAATATAAGCTGCCAGAAAAACTGCGTGAACAGGCCAAATAACTCACCGAATATAATGGAATAGGGAGGAAACACATGGAGCGTGTTGGCATTATTCAAATGACTTCGGGTCCGGATATTAACGCGAATTTGGACTTCATTGAAAAACAGTGTGCTTTAGCGAGCAAGCAAGGTGCCAAACTTGTTCTTACTCCTGAAAATACAGTGCTATTTTCCAGTCGCGAAGCTTATCATCAACATGCAGAGCCACTTGGCAGTGGCATGATTCAACAGCGGCTCTGTGAAATCGCTAGAAAGAACCAGTTAACGCTAATTGTCGGAAGCATGCCCATTCAAACCGCAAAAGGTGTCACCACCACAACACTTGTATTTCCGCCGCACGGTAAATGCATTGCTCACTATGACAAACTGCATATGTTTGATGTCGACGTAGCCGATGGTTATGGTAGTTATCGTGAGTCGGATACGTTTATGGCGGGTAATCAAATAGTCGTTGCGGAAACTGATATCGGCAGTGTTGGATTGAGTATTTGTTATGATTTACGTTTCCCAGAACTTTATAAAGTATTGCGTCAAGAAGGGGCGGATATCATTGTGGTGCCCGCTGCGTTTACCGCTGTGACGGGGCAAGCTCACTGGGAAGTATTATTGCGAGCTAGAGCGATTGAGACACAATGTTGGATTTTGGCAAGCGGACAAACTGGAACGCATCCATGTGGACGAAAAACATGGGGACACTCAATGGTCGTTGACCCTTGGGGACGTATCCATAAACAGCTTCAGGATGAAGTAGGTTTATTGGTGACTGAGATAGATTTGTCACAAAGCCAACAAGTAAGGCAGAATATGCCGCTGACTCAACACAGTCGCTTTCAAAATGAATTGAGACGGAAATAAAAGAGCTAACTATGAGCACAAACCAAATAGAACAGGCACTCCTTGCCCCAAATGGTCTGACAGAACAAGACATTGCTGACACGCTTGCCAGCATTGCGACGCGCCAGGTCGATTATGCGGACATTTACTTTCAGTCCAGCTGGCATGAGTCTCTGGTTCTAGAAGACAGCATCATCAAAGATGGCTCTTTTAACATTGATTGTGGTGTTGGTGTCCGTGCAGTAACTGGCGAGAAAACAGGCTTTGCCTACTCTGATCAAATCCAGCCTGAAGGCCTGAAGCAGAGTGCAATGGCGGCGCGCGGTATTGCTCAGCAAGGGCAAAATGGCAAAGTCCAAGCGTTTAAACGCACCGAAAACCAAGCGTACTACGCGGCTGTGAATCCACTAGCTGAATGGGAAAAGCAGCAAAAAACAGAATTACTCAAATCTCTAGATGCTTACATCCGCACTAAAGAACCATTGATTAAAGAAGTTTCGATCAGCATCAGCGGTGTGCATGAGCAGATGCTTGTTGCGGCAACAGACGGTACTTATGCAGGCGATATTCGTCCTTTGGTGCGTTTGTCTATTAGCGTGCTCGCACAAAAAGGTGAACGACGTGAACGCGGTAGTGCTGGTGGCGGCGGCCGTTTCGGTTACGATTTCTTTTTAACGGAAAGCAATGGTGTGAAACAAGCTTTTCATTACGCAGACGAAGCGATTCGCATGGCGTTAATCAACCTTGAAGCAGAAGCCGCACCAGCTGGCATGATGCCAGTGGTATTGGGTTCTGGCTGGCCTGGCGTGTTGCTACACGAAGCGGTAGGTCATGGCCTAGAAGGTGACTTTAACCGGAAGGAATCTTCGGTTTTCTCTGGCAAAATGGGTCAACAAGTGACGTCTTCGTTGTGTACCATCGTCGATGATGGCACGTTAAAAGACCTTCGTGGTTCACTGAATGTGGATGATGAAGGGGTAAACGGTCAGTACAACACGCTTATCGAGAATGGTGTGCTGAAAGGCTATATGCAAGACAAGCTAAACGCGCGGCTAATGGGTGTAAATCCAACGGGTAACGGTCGTCGTGAATCGTATGCACACTTGCCAATGCCTCGTATGACCAACACCTACATGCTTCCAGGTGAACATACGCCAGAAGAAATTATCTCGACGGTCGAGAAAGGGTTGTATGCGCCAAACTTTGGTGGCGGCCAGGTGGACATTACTTCGGGTAAGTTTGTGTTCTCTGCATCGGAAGCGTACTTGATTGAAAACGGTAAAATTACGCGCCCTGTTAAAGGTGCGACGTTGATTGGCTCAGGTATCGAAGCAATGCAGCAAGTGTCTATGGTCGGTAACGACCTAAGTATCGACAAGGGCGTTGGCGTATGTGGTAAAGCAGGTCAAAGTGTGCCAGTTGGTGTTGGTCAGCCGACCTTGAAGCTGGACTCACTGACAGTGGGTGGCACGGAGTAACTCAGTCGAATCGTTATAAAAAGAGCGCTCATTAGAGCGCTCTTTTGCTTTGTGAGTCGGTGTCAATTACAGGTT
This sequence comes from Vibrio sp. YT-17, assembly GCF_033337375.1. NCBI lineage: Bacteria > Pseudomonadati > Pseudomonadota > Gammaproteobacteria > Vibrionales > Vibrionaceae > Vibrio > Vibrio sp. YT-17. The sequence continues at coordinate 53,010 of NZ_JAWOQP010000019.1, read as the reverse complement.
TTCTTCAGCAAATTCCGCCAAGCGGCTACGAACCACGCCGTTGAGGTGAATATTTGCGCTGCCTTCAAAGTTCTTGAAGCGCTCAACCATGTACGTCAATCCTGATGTCACTGGGGTGAGGTAATGAGAGTCAATCTGCGCCAAGTTACCGGAGCAGACGATTTTGGTTCCTTCGCCACAGCGGGTAATGATGGTTTTGATTTGTGATGCAGTGAGGTTTTGACACTCATCAAGCAGTACAAACGCATTTTGAATCGAACGGCCACGCATAAAGTTGATCGATTTAAATTGAATGTTGGCTTTATCGCAGATGTACTTCAATGAGCCTTCAGTGCAGTGATCGTGTTTATGTAGTGCTTCCAAGGTATCGGTCACCGCCGCTAACCACGGCATCATTTTCTCCTCTTCGGAGCCGGGTAAGAAGCCGATGGATTCACCGATATCTGGCGTGTTACGTGTTACGATAATTTTATCGAACATGCTTTTTTCAATGGTTTGCTCCAATGCTGCTGCCATTGCCAGTAATGTCTTACCACTACCCGCCGCACCCGTTAGAATCACCAAGTCAATTTCTGGATCGAGTAAGGCATCTAACGCCATTCCCTGGTAGATATTTTTAGGTGTGATGTCCCAAGCCTTACGATGCATTAGACGTTCGCGGCTCAGGTCGAGAAGCGTTAGCTTGTCTTCATTGATGGTTTCTACGCGACCAGCAAAGTCACTGTCTTCATCAATAACGTATTGGTTGATAAAGGTTGGGTCGAAGGGTTCGCGACTGAGTTTGTGGTAAGTTTTTCCGCCCAGAGCATAGCTTTCTACTTCCTCAATACCGCTCCAGAAATCACCTTCACGCAATTGAAAGCCTTTGGTTAGGTATTGAATGTCGTCAATCAGTTGGTCGGTTCTATAGTCCTCAACAAAGCGTACACCAGCCCCTTTGGCTCGCAGACGCATGTTGATGTCTTTCGTGATCAGTACCACTTCACGTGGTGCACGTTTATTTTGCAGATAAAGCACCGCGTTGAGAATACGGTTGTCACCGGCTTTGTCGGCGAAGGCTTTGACAGTTTCCTGCAGTTCAAAATCCGCCAAAATGGAAATAGTACCTTGGTCGGGGTTGTCTTTAGAAACAGGAATGCCTTCAGAGATTTCATCTGGCGTTGCTTCTTTAAACAAATCTTCCAAGGTGCGAATAGCCACGCGCGCATCTCTTGCAACGTCGCGCTTACTGTCTTTGATTCGGTCGAGTTCTTCCAACACGGTCATGGGGATAACGACATCGTGTTCTTGGAAAGAGAAGATGGCAAAGGGTTCATGAAGAAGAATGTTGGTATCGAGTACAAACAGTTTCCGATCGGTATCGCCCATAGCGTCTCCTTGCCGTAGTACGGCTCTGCATGCGAGTTGTTAGGTCGTTTCCAAATAGGTGTGAAGTGACCTAACTCTGATTGCTTGCAATAGAGGTTGTCGGGCTGATGTCGGCTAGTGTGCAACCGAGTAGCAAGACAACTTACTGCAAACCCGTGTTGATCCTAATCGTGTACTAACGCGCTTAAATCATATGCAATGGTTTTAAACGCCCCTCATTAGAAGTATACGTAATATTTACGTTCTACAACTTAATAATTGGCATGAGTATTTTACAATTTGATTGCATTTAGAGTTTGGGAAAAAAAGTTTCTGCTTGGTGCGGTTTCGGCGTGACCTAAATCACAGCTTCAAGTAAGATTAGCGACCTTTTTCTGCGTATAGGCTACGTCCGATTTATCATGTTGAGCTGGCTTAAAAAATACTCAGTTCATACTGAAATGACGAATGCTATCGGCATAGCAGAAGCCAGAATCAGATCTAAACTATTATCCATGCCCACGGGCATGAGTAGACCAACAAGAAATACGAATCAAGAACTAATAACGAGGTAGTCAATTCATGACATTTGCTTTGGGGCAGCGCTGGATTAGCGATACGGAAAGCGATTTAGGTTTAGGTACCGTTGTAGCAATGGATGCTCGTACTGTGACATTGATGTTTGCAGCGTCAGAGGAAAACCGAGTTTACGCACGTAACGATGCACCTGTTACCCGAGTCACCTTTAATGTTGGGGATGTCATCGATTGCCAAGAAGGTTGGTCTCTAAAAGTAGAAGAAGTACTGGAAGATGAAGGTCTTTACACCTATTTCGGTACTCGTGAAGACACGCAAGAAACCGCTGTTGTTCTGCGTGAGATTTTCCTTAGCAACCAAATTCGTTTTAACAAACCTCAAGATAAGTTGTACGCCGGTCAAATCGACCGTATGGACAACTTTGTTCTGCGTTACCGTGCGCTAACCAACCAGTTTGAGCAGCATAAGAGCCCAATGCGTGGCCTATGTGGTATGCGTGCAGGTTTGATCCCTCATCAGCTTTACATCGCGCACGAAGTTGGCCGTCGTCACGCGCCACGCGTCTTGTTGGCGGATGAGGTAGGTTTGGGTAAAACCATCGAAGCGGGCATGATCATCCACCAACAAGTTCTGTCTGGTCGTGCCGAACGCATTTTGATTGTGGTGCCTGAAACACTACAGCATCAATGGTTGGTTGAGATGATGCGTCGTTTCAATCTGCATTTCTCTATCTTTGACGAAGAGCGCTGTATCGAAGCTTTTGCGGATGCAGAAAACCCATTTGATACTCAGCAATATGTGCTGTGTTCTTTGGATTTCCTACGCAAGAGCCGCAAGCGTTTTGAACAAGCACTGGAAGGTGAATGGGACCTACTGGTTGTCGATGAAGCGCATCACCTTGAATGGAGTCAAGATAAACCGAGCCGTGAATATCAAGTGGTAGAAGGTTTGGCTGAACGTGCTCCAGGTGTGTTGTTACTGACTGCAACGCCAGAGCAACTTGGTCGTGAGAGCCACTTTGCTCGTCTGCGTTTGTTGGATCCAGACCGCTTCTATGATTACGAAGCATTCGTTGAGGAAGAAGATCAATACGCGCCCGTAGCGGATGCGATTACTTCACTCTTTTCCGGTGAAAAGCTACCTAATGAAGCAAAAAACCAGATCACTGAGTTGTTGTCTGAACAAGACGTAGAACCACTTTTCCGTATTATCGAAAGTGAAGCGGACGAAGAAGCTAAAGCGTCGGCACGCCAAGAGCTGATCGATAACTTGATGGATCGTCATGGTACAGGGCGTGTTCTGTTCCGTAACACGCGCGCGGCCATCAAAGGCTTCCCTACGCGTAACGTGCATCTGATGCCAATGGATATTCCACCGCAATACACTACATCAATGCGTGTTGCTGGGATGATTGGCGGTAAGATGAGTTCTGAAGCACGTGCGATGAAGAACCTTTACCCGGAAGAAATTTTCCAAGAATTTGAAGGCGATGACGCGAGCTGGTGGCAGTTTGACTCGCGTGTGAATTGGTTGCTTGAAAAAGTAAAAGAGAAGCGCAGCGAGAAAATCCTCGTGATTGCTTCTCGTGCGAGTACCGCACTGCAATTGGAGCAAGCACTGCGTGAGCGTGAAGGTATCCGCGCCACCGTTTTCCACGAAGGTATGTCGATTCTTGAACGTGACAAAGCGGCGGCTTACTTTGCGCAAGAAGAAGGTGGAGCACAAGTTCTTATCTGTAGCGAAATCGGCTCTGAAGGTCGTAACTTCCAGTTTGCCAACCAACTTGTCATGTTCGACTTGCCATTCAACCCAGACTTGCTTGAGCAACGTATTGGTCGTTTGGACCGTATCGGTCAAAATCGCGATATCGACATTCATGTTCCTTACCTGAAAGGCACATCGCAAGCGATCCTAGCACGTTGGTTCGATGAAGGCCTGAACGCTTTTGCGGAAACCTGCCCAACAGGCCGTGCTGTTTACGATAAGTACTCCGATGATCTGATTGAAATTCTTGCCTCTGGTGATACCAGCACGCTAGATGAGATCATTGAAGCGTCAGCAAAAATGAATAAAGAGCTGAAATCCCAATTGGAGCAAGGCCGTGATCGCCTATTAGAAATGCATTCAAATGGCGGGGAAAAAGCACAACAAATCGTTGAGAAAATTGAATCAACCGACGGCGATACCAATCTGGTCACCTTCGCACTTTCTCTTTTTGACACGATTGGCTTGAATCAAGACGATAAAGGTGAAAACGCCCTGATTGTGACCCCATCTGAGCACATGATGGTGCCAAGCTACCCAGGTCTGCCATACGAAGGAGCGACGATCACGTTTGATCGTGATACAGCGTTATCTCGTGAAGATATGCACTTTATCAGTTGGGAACACCCAATGATCCAGGGTGGTATCGATCTTCTTATGAGTGAAGGGGTGGGGACGTCTGCGGTATCTCTATTGAAAAACAAAGCGTTACCAGTCGGGACTATTCTTCTTGAGTTGATTTACGCGGTAGATGCGCAAGCGCCAAAACGCAGTGGTATCGCGCGCTTCTTACCGAAAACGCCAATCCGTTTAATGATGGACTCGCGTGGTAATGATTTGTCTGCTCAAGTGGAGTTTGAAAGCTTTAACCGCCAACTCAGCCCTGTAAACCGTCACTTAGGTAGCAAGTTGGTTACGTCGGTACAGAAAGACGTACACCGCTTAATTGAAGCCGGTGATGTTCTTATTGAAGAGAAGGTCGAAGAAGTACGCAAACAAGCTCATCAAGATATGCAGCACAGTTTGAATGCAGAGCTTGAGCGTTTGCAAGCACTGAAAGCGGTGAACCCAAATATTCGTGACGAAGAAATTGAAGCTATCGACGCACAAATTAAAGAGCTTACTGGTTATATCAACCAAGCTCAGGTTCAGCTCGACTCGCTGCGTTTGATTGTGGTGAGCCACAACTAAGTAAGTATTTATTGCTCATTAAAAAAAGGTCTTCAGTTGAAGACCTTTTTCTTTATTTACGGTTTAGTTTCTTTATGCGGAATGCATTAATCACTGATAGCTATCTCATTTACATCAACCACTTCCACCAGATAAATACAGCCAAGAAGCCAAACAAGTAAATCAGGCCTGCAATCGACAACCACTTTAGTTTAGGTCCAACAGCCAAAGGCTCAGGTAACTCAGTTTTGCTCACTAAGGTGTAATTTAGCAGAGCAAAGAATGGCGTGGTCATAAAGGCGAGGATCATCGCAAAGTTCAGCATAGGCAATAACGCAGAAGCCCAGAAAACCACAATACCCAATGCAAGTAAGGAGACTACCAGCATGATCGCTGAAGTGGTTTTAGGGTTAGTGTCTGGTTGCGAGCGCAGTAGGCGTTGAGAATCCGAAATAACGCGCGAGTAGCCATCAATAACGGTAATCGTGCTGCCAAAGATACAGAAAAACGCAATTACCGCGATCAAGTAACGAGACCATTCGCCAATCGTTGCCGCATATAAGCCAACCAATTGGTGGGAGAAGCCAACACCAGAGCTTTCAAGCGCAACGCCAGATCCATAAAGCATCAAAGAGCCTAGCGATACAAAGATAATGGCAAGAAACGCCGTGCCAATATAACCGACATTAAAGTCAAATAGAGCAGAGCGGTATGTTACTTCTTGCTGGCTTGATTGGCGTTTTAGCCATGCTGAGGTTAAACAGGAGATCTCTATCGGTGCAGGCATCCACCCCATTGTCACAACGATAAAACCAATAGCCGCAATAGACCAAGGTGACGGCGGCTCGAAGTTGGCTACTTGCTCAACAGGGTTACCAAAGGCGATAGAAACAGCGAGTAAAGTCGCGATGGTTAACACCGACATGATCACCTTAGATAGCGTATCGAGCGCTTTGTAATGGCCAGCAAATAATATGATCAGGCAGGTGACAATCACAATGATGCTGAGTGATGCCATTGATAGTGAAAACGGAATGAAGTAGCCCAGCAAGCTAGCGCTAAACATCAACAAAGCGGCGGTATTGATGACGGCCGATACCACGCTAAGAAATAGAAATAGCCATAGATAAGGCCGACCTAATTTCGCGTAGCCCTCAACCAAGGTGAGCCCTGTCCCCATGGTGTACTGTACGCCCGCTCGGAAAAAAGGGTATTTAAACAGGTTTACGAGCAGAATCAGTGCAGCCAATTGCCAACCATAAATCGCACCAGCCTTGGTTGATGCCACGAGGTGAGAGCCACCGACCGCAGCAGATGCCATTAATATGCCGGGGCCTAGCGAACGAAAAAATAAGGAAAGTTTGGATTGGGGTTTATCTATAACGGCGGAGTCCATTGCTTATTGTCCTTTTTATCTTATGTATCTTTCTAAAGAGATACATACCGCAGTACATGACAAGCTGAGCGATCGCCCTATACTGCGCAACGGTAATGTCTTTTAAATGCTGTGTTTTGGTGTATTTATTTTAAGTATTCTTTGCGAATACCATGCTGTGTGCATCTAGCACTCTATTCAGTTATGCGTCTTGTTGTCAAACTAAATTTACAACGTGCTATTTTTAGTTTTTATGCTAAAGGATTGACTTTGTTTTATTGGGTTGAACTTTTCTTCAGAATCCTGCATCTGGGTGCTATTTGGGTATATAATCGCGGCGTTTTTATTTTGTAGAGATCTCCCATGGCAATGCTTGAATATACCCCTCCCACCGACCCTTGGGTTGATATCGTTTTTGAGGATGACGACATTCTGGCAGTGAATAAGCCATCAGGGCTGCTGTCTGTCCCTGGTCGCCTTGCAGAGTATTACGACAGCATGTGGAGCCGCCTCAAAGAGTTGCATCCAGAAATTCAAGTTGTGCATCGCTTGGATATGTCAACATCCGGGTTGATGTTGCTGGCGAAAAACAAACCCACGGAGCGAGCATTAAAAAAGCAGTTCCAATATCGTCTCACTCACAAGGTGTATTACGCACGTGTTTGGGGACATGTTGAGCCGCAAGAAGGGAATATTGATCTTCCATTAATTTGTGATTGGCCAAATCGTCCACGACAAAAAGTATGTTTCGACGACGGCAAACCATCTCAAACTTTATTCCAAGTGGTGAAGCGTGAAGTACACCCTGATGGCACCCATACGACCGTTGTGCGACTACTGCCCATTACTGGTCGATCGCATCAGTTACGCGTGCATTTGATGGCGATTGGTCATGCGATTATTGGTGATGAGTTTTATGCAACTGAAGAGGCGTATCAGTTTTCAGAGCGTTTAGAGTTGCACGCTGCGGAGCTAAGTTTTTATCACCCAGCTACGGATCAGTTGAGAAGTATTTTTGTACCCTGTGACCTTTATCCTGAAGCCGAGGCGATGATCTTTAACTATTTTTCGCCAGAGCGTACATTGCCTGATTATAAAACGTTGCCACACCCTTAATGCCAATTGCACTCAACAGCGGTTCTTTCTAGTTCGCTATTTTTGGCTATTTCGTTACTGTGGTTGATGTATCCTGTCTTTCAGCCGTGAACAAGGAGTTGTTATGTCTTTGCCAAGCATCGTATTTTTAGACCGAGCGACCATCCCAGAACATATTGAGGTCCCACGACCTGGCTTTCCGCACCACTGGCGTGAGTACGACCTAACTGCGCCTGAGCAGGTAATAGAAAGGTTAGCAGATGCCGATATCGTGATTAGCAATAAAGTCCTGCTTGACCAACATGTATTAGAGCAACTACCAAAATTACGGATGATCGCGGTTGCCGCAACTGGTTTTAACAACGTCGATGTGAACTACTGTGCTAATCATGATATTGCGGTTGCTAATGTACGTGGTTACGCGACGCGTTCGGTGCCCGAGCACGTGATGGCAATGTTATTCGCTTTAAGACGGAATTTATTTGGGTACCACCAAGATATTGCCGCAGGTGAGTGGCAGCGTAACCAGCAGTTTTGTTTTTTTACTCACCCAATCGGGGATATTGGTGGTAGCACGTTAGGTGTTGTTGGTAGTGGGGCACTAGGGCAAGCGACGGCGAATCTGGCTCAAGCGTTAGGAATGACCGTGTTGTTTTCTGAGCGTAAAGGGGCGGCAGAATGTAGACCAGGTTATGTGTCGTTTGAGGAAGTATTAAAACGCTCCGATGCGCTGACTTTGCATTGCCCGCTCAACGATCATACTCAGAATTTAATTGGTCAAGCAGAGTTGAAACAAATGAAGTCCAACGCCATTTTGATTAATACAGGGCGTGGAGGTTTGGTGGATGAGAGCGCACTGGTGGATGCCTTAAAACAGCAAGAAATTGCAGCGGCTGGTTTTGATGTTTTTACACAAGAACCGGCTGATGAGAGCAATCCGCTGATTGCCAATATGAGTTTACCTAATTTGTTACTGACACCGCATGTTGCATGGGGCAGCGACTCATCTATCCAACGTTTAGCGGAAATCTTGATTGAGAACATTAACGCTTTCGAGCGCGGAGACCGCGTTAATCGCTTAGTGTAACGCTGACTGTAAAACCAAAGATAAAAAAGCAGACATTGACGTCTGCTTTTTGCGTTTAAATCGAATGCTCATTGCTTGAGCCCTCGAATTAAAACTCTTCTTCGTTTAGACCTTTAAGGATCTGAAAGATTTCGCGGTACGCTTTTGCTGGTTTCCCAGCTTTTCTCTCTTTCGCTGCTTGGCGAGCAAGTTGACGTAGACGCTGACGATCCGCTTCTGGGTACATTTCCATTACGTCATCAATGGCTTTGTCGCCTTCTTCCACTACGCGATCACGCAACGCTTCAAGTTTGTGGAATACCGCCGTTAATTGAGAGTGCTTATTACGAATTTTATCCAGTGCGGCTTGGATTGGCTCTGGATCTTCGTAACGCATCAATTTACCAATACGTTGTAATTGGCGACGACGCGCTTCATTTTTAAAACGTTGCGCGTCAGCAATTGCTTCTCGCAAATCTTCACTCAATGGAAACTTTTCTAGAACTGAAGGTTTGAGGCCGACAAGCTCCTCACCTAGCTTTTGCAGTTCTTCCATGTCTCGCTTCATCTCGGATTTACTTACCCAGATGATCTCTTCTTCTGGTTCCCATGGCGCTTTTTGATTCTTACGTGCCATTTCAGTTGCCTGTGTTTTGATTAATATTATGACTATTTTAACAAGAATCATGGGGAGAAAGCGAAATTCTTGTTATCCTATTGTTCATCAAAGACAAGATGTGAAAGACAATGGATATTAAACAGCAGGTTGCTGAGCAACGTACCGAGCTAGAGCAAGCCGTCGCAAGAGCCTTAAAGCTTGCATCGGCAAAATCTGACGCCGCCGAAGTCGCAATTACTAAAAGCACTGGTTTAAGTGTTTCAACTCGTATGGGTGAAGTAGAGAATGTCGAGTTCAACAGCGATGGTGCGCTGGGCATTACCGTTTACCGAGGTCAACGCAAAGGCAGTGCTTCCACGTCTGATTTAAGTGAAGCGGCAATCGAGCAAACCGTTATAGCGGCGCTAGATATTGCACATTACACATCTGAAGACCCATTTGCAGGCCCTGCAGCAAAAGAATACATGGTGCAAGAGATCCCTGAGCTTGATCTTTTCCACCCTGACGCACCCGATCCAGACTATGCTGCCAATGTGGCGATTGCAGCAGAAAAAGAGGCGCTAAGTTATGACAGTGCAATCAAGCAAAGTGATGGCGCGAGTTATGATAGTCATTACGGCGTGAAAGTGTATGGCAATAGCCATGGCTTATTAGCTAGTTATGCGTCTAGCCGCCATAGTACTAGCTGTTGTGTAATTGGCGTTGGTCAAAACGGCGAGATGGAACGTGATTACAGCTACACCGTGGCACGTCATCGTGATGACTTATGGACCCCAGAAACGGTGGGTCGTAAGGCGGCAGAGAATACGGTTAACCGCTTAGATGCGCAGCGTCTAAAAACAGGTCAATACCCAATCATGTTTGCGGCTGATGTTGCGACAGGCTTGATTGGCCATCTCGTTATGGCGATCAGCGGTGGTAACCTGTACCGAAAATCTTCTTTCTTACTTGACCATCTAGGCAAACAAGTGCTTCCTGAATGGTTCAATATCTCAGAACGTCCGCATGTATTGCGTGGTTTGGCATCAAGTCCATTCGATAGTGAAGGTGTGTACACTCAAGACCGTGAGATCATTACCGACGGTGTGCTAGCAACTTATCTGTTAACCAGTTATGCCGCACGTAAAATGAAGATGACGCCGACAGGTCACGCTGGTGGGATTCATAACTGGTACGTGAAGTCGACAGGCCAAAACTTCGAACAAATGCTTAAAGAGCTCGGTACTGGTCTTCTAGTGACAGAAGTCATGGGACAAGGTGTGAACGTGGTAACGGGTGATTACTCTCGCGGTGCCGCAGGCTTCTGGGTTGAGAACGGCGAGATCCAATACCCAGTATCAGAAATTACCATCGCAGGTAATCTAAAAGACATGTTCACCAAGATTGTAGCGGTTGGTAGTGATATTGAAACGCGCTCACAAATCCAAACAGGCTCTATCCTACTGGATACCATGAAAGTGGCGGGTGAATAAGCTTTTCTAGCAATTCAGAATCAAAAAAGCCTGATGTGTTCATCAGGCTTTTTCGTTTTTTCTGTTAGGTAATCAGTATTGTGGCAAGCCCTAAGAAGACAGATAAACCAATCACATCCGTCACCGTTGTTAATGCCATACCACCAGCTAAAGCAGGATCGATGTTCATTTTTTTCAATAGGATTGGAATCGTTACTCCTGCAATACCTGCGACCAATAAGTTGGTCAGCATGGCGGCGGAAATGATTCCTCCGAGCATCCAGTTACCTTTCCAAGCAACAACAATACCGCCAATAATCAGCGCCCACATGATGCCGTTAAGTAAGCCGATCGAGGCTTCTTTCATTAACAGTTCGCGTTTGTTTGAGTCACCGATATGACCAAGAGCAAGACCACGAATCACTAGTGCGACGGTTTGGTTACCAGCGACACCACCCATGGACGGAACAATCGTCATCAATACCGCAATGGCCGCCATTTGATCTAATGTGGCCTCAAACATGTTAGAAACGGAAGCAGCAGCAAGGGCGGCTAATACGTTAGCGCCAAGCCAGATACTGCGTTTGCGAGCTGATTTTACAACAGGCGCGAAAGTATCTTCGTCATCGTCCATACCCGCCATACTCATCATCGAGTGTTCCGCGTCTTCACGAATAACGTCAACCACGTCATCGATGGTGATACGGCCGACCAAATGCAAGTTTTCATCAACAACAGGTGCAGATACCCAATTACGGCGTTCGAACAGACTCGCAACATCTGAGTCGCTAGTATCGACGGTGATGGCCTCGTCCGCGTCTTCCATTACATCAATGATTTTTACGTCTGGCTGAGTGGTAATAAGCGTCGTGATCGGCAGTTCACCGATGAGCTTACTCTCTTCATCGATCACATACAGGGCATCCGTAGCTTCTGGAAGCTCGCCTTTCATACGTAGATAACGCAAAACTACGTCCACATCGACGTCACCACGAATTGTGATGACGTCGGTGTTCATCAGTCCACCCGCGGTGTCTTCTGGGTAGGATAGGGCGGTTTCGACCCGTAGACGGTCAGAGGAGTCCATTTGCGACAGGACTTCGCGTGACAGGTTGTCAGGCAAGCTACGCAGTACGTAAGCCACGTCATCGGTATCCATGCCTTCTGTCGCTTCTGCAAGCGCTTCTGGTGCCATTTTGGATACGAGGCTGTCTTTGACGTCTTCGTTCAGCTCGTCAAGGATTTCACCATAATCTTCAGGGTCGGTGAGTTGCCAAAGAACTTCACGGCTCTTACGTGGGGAGGCTTCTAAAAGGTGAGCGATATCCTCAGGTTCCATGTCCTGTAATTGACGACGAACATGGACGAAGCGGCCATTTTCTAGCGCTTCTGTGACTTCTTGGAGGGCTTGGTGAGCTTGGTCGAATTCAATTTGCTCTGCCATTCATTCCTCCCAATTCCTGATATTTACAATGCGTTGAATAATAACTTAATTCTAGGCGCCTTTTAATAACAACTTATGATACTAAGCAAATTTATTTATTAGGTCAGGGAAGAGAAAGATAATGGGAGGTAAGAAAAAAGCGAGTAAACTACTCGCCTTCATCAAATTTATCTTCGATCAAGTGGCAAACGGCATCCAGTGCTTCTTCCGCTTGCCCACCCGTTGCGTGGATCGTGACGTATTGTCCTTGAGCGGACTCTAGCATTAACAGGCCCATTACGCTGTCTGCTGTGGCGGTTTTGTCTTCTTCATTGTCGATGGTGATGACCGCTTCAAAGCTCTGTGCCAGTTCGACAAGTTTGACTGCTGCACGAGCATGTAAGCCAAGGCGGTTTTGAATCAATACTTTACGACTTAACTCCACGGCTACTCCTTAGCGTTTTTCTCTAGTGAGGTATGGCGAATTTGTACTTGGTGTCCTTTGTTGGAGAAGTATTCACCGATTTGCTGAGTTAAGTACACCGAGCGGTGCTTACCACCAGTACAACCGATTGCAACGGTCAGGTAGCTGCGGTTGTTTTTCTCAAGCAGAGGTAACCAATTCTCTATAAAGCTTTCAATTTGATATTTCAAACTTAACACCGATTGGTGTTGCTCTAAAAATGCGGCGATAGGAGCATCCAGACCTGTAAGCGGGCGTAGTGCTGGTTCCCAATGTGGGTTAGGTAAGAAGCGAACGTCGAATACGTAATCGGCATCGGAAGGCAGGCCGTATTTAAAACCAAAAGACTCAAATACCATAACGAGCCCTTTGCGATCTCTGCCTTCAACGCGCATACGCACGGTTTCACTCAATTCATGCAAAGACTGCCCACTACTATTTAGGACCAGATCTGCATGCGCTTTGAGTGGCGTCAAAATTTGCTTCTCACGCTCGATGGCTTGATCAAGCGAGAGGGAGGTGCCACCTAAAGATAACGGGTGAATTCGGCGTGTTTCGCTGTAGCGTTTGAGTAGCGTTTCTTTATTAGCGTCCAAGAAAAGCACGGTCACATCAAGCTCAGTTTTTAACTGTTCTAGTGTACTCGTCAGTTCTTTTAGCTTTTTAGGAATATTACGAATATCAATGCTGACTGCAACATTCTGTTTGCTGTCAGCAACAGAATGAACAAATGCGTCCAGCAAGTTAACTGGCAGGTTATCAACACAGTAGTAACCTAAGTCTTCCAGTACACGAAGCGCAATACTTTTACCGGCACCTGAGTGCCCGCTAACAACGATTAGTCGCATGGAGTTAGTCCTGCTTATTGGTGAATCATGATGTCGTAAAGTTCTTCATCACTCTGAGCATTACGCAGTAGTTTTAATACTTGCTTATCGCTCAGACGTTCTGCCATAGAGGATAGAGTCTTGAGGTGCTCTTTGCACTGTTCTTCTGGTACAAGGAGCGCAAAAAGAAGATCGACAGGTCGATTGTCAATCGCATCAAATTCGATTGCTTCATCACATTGCAGTAAGACAGCAATGGCCTTGTCGCTTGATTGCATTCTCGCGTGAGGGATCGCAATACCGTTTCCGATACCGGTACTGCCCATTTTTTCTCTATTGAGCATGCATTCGAACAGCTCGGTAGAATCTTGGCCCGTTTGATCAGCCACGATACGGCTGATCATTTCAAGGGCGCGTTTTTTACTCGTGCAGTGGACCGCACTTTTGGTGCAGTCCAATGACAGTATTTCGCTCAGTTGCATGATTAATGACTGTTTAGTTTTTCTTTGTGCTTATTAAGTTGGCGAACCAATTTATCTACCAGCGAATCGATCGCGGCATACATATTTTCGTCATCGGCTGATGCGTGGATTTCGCCTTGATTTATGTGAAGCGTAGCTTCCGCGATTTGAGTAATTTTTTCAACTTTTAGTACAACATGCACTTGATTGATATGGTCGAAGAACCTTTCGAGCTTCTGAAACTTAGAATTTACATAGTCTTGCATTGAATCGGTAAGATCAACGTGATGGCCTTGAATATTGATTTGCATAGACTTTCCTTTTCAGTTAGTGCCTTATAATAGGCGTTTACGCTGACTTGAAGGGGCAATTCCCAAGGATTCGCGATATTTGGCTATCGTACGTCTTGCGACCTGAATCCCTTGGTCAGCCAGAAGAGCAGCAATCTTGCTATCACTCAGTGGTTTGGCAGTATTCTCTGCTGCGACCAGTTTTTTAATGAGTGCACGAATTGCTGTTGACGAACATTCTCCGCCATTGTCAGTACTAACATGGCTAGAGAAGAAGTACTTCAATTCAAAAATACCACGTGGTGTATGCATAAATTTTTGCGTTGTTACACGAGAAATCGTGGATTCATGCATGTCCACAGCCAAAGCGACATCATTGAGTACCATTGGCTTCATGGCTTCCTCACCATACTCGAAGAAATCTTGTTGATGTTCAACAATACATCTTGCAACTTTGAGTAGCGTCTCGTTTCTACTCTCTAAGCTCTTAATTAACCATTTTGCCTCTTGCAAATTGCTGCGGATGTACTGGCTATCCGCGCTATTACCTTTGCCTAATTGAGCATATTGTTGATTTACTTTTAATTTTGGCACGCTATCCGGGTTTATAGAAACGGTCCATTTGCCATTGTCTTTAAAAACGGATACGTCTGGAATTACGTACTCGGTATCATCAGGAGTGATGCGACTACCTGGACGAGGATCTAACTGTTGGATAAGCTTTAAGACTTCACGAAGATCGGCTTCTTTCAGCTTAGTCTCTTTGATGACGAGCTTGTAGTCTCGGTTGCCTAGGTGATCAATGTGATCCGCAAGTATCATTTTGGCTTCAGCAAGCCACGGTGTGTCTTCCGGGAAGGTCGTCAATTGCAGTAACAAACATTCTTGTAAGTTACGCGATGCTACGCCAAGAGGATCGAATTGTTGAATGCGTTTACGAACGGCTTCTACTTCGTCTAAATCTATCTCTTCATTATCGAAGCTCTCATGAATCTCTTCAGGCGACAAAGTTAAATAGCCGTAGTCGTCAACAGCGTCAATAATCGCTAATGCAATCGTGCGGTCAGTTTCACTGAATGGTGTTAGGTCAAGCTGCCACATGAGGTAATCATGTAATGATTCAGTAGTTTCGCCTTGGTAGACGGGCATATCATCATCAAGAGCTAAGCCTGTGCTACCAGTATTCGCGCTGTAGACGTCATCCCAAGTCGTGTCGATTTCAAGTTCAGAGCTAATTTCTGATTTCTCTATCACATCGGAGCTATCTGGAACGTCAATTTCTGTTGGTTCGCTAGCACTGTTGCTATCAGCAGCCTCGACCGCTGACTTATCTTCACCGTTTGCTAGAGGCTCGTCTTGGCCTTCTTCAACTTCCAATAATGGGTTTGAGTCCAACGCTTCTTGGATTTCTTGTTGAAGATCGAGTGTCGACAATTGCAATAAGCGAATCGCTTGCTGCAACTGTGGCGTCATGGCTAACTGCTGACCTAGCTTGAGTTGTAATGAAGGTTTCATTCAGTGTTACTTACCTTGTAATGCTCAGAATCTTACCGTTCCTAATATAATCATAGACGGAATTGTTCGCCGAGATAAACTTGTTTCACCTGTTCATTATTGAGAACTTCTGCCGGAGTTCCCGATGCAATTAGGTGCCCTTGGCTCACGATATAGGCTTTTTCACATACGTCCAGTGTTTCACGTACATTATGGTCAGTGATTAACACTCCGAGACCACGATCGCGCAGATGCTCAATGATTTTCTTGATGTCATTAACCGAAATTGGGTCAACACCAGCGAAAGGTTCATCCAATAAAATGAACTGAGGGTTGGCCGCTAAAGCTCGAGCGATTTCCACCCTGCGTCGCTCACCCCCTGATAGTGCCATACCAGCACTGGTTCTGATGTGCTGGATGTGGAATTCTTCCAACAAATCTTCCAGTTTATCTTGGCGCTCTTCCCTCGTCATTTCTTGACGAGTTTCAAGTACGGCCATGATGTTATCTTCTACTGAAAGCTTACGGAAAATCGACGCTTCTTGTGGAAGATAGCCAATGCCAAGGCGTGAACGGCTATGCATCGGTAAAATACTGATGTCATTGTCGTCAATGGTAATGGTGCCCTCATCACGAGGTACTAAGCCGACAATCATGTAAAACGAGGTGGTTTTACCCGCACCGTTTGGACCGAGTAGCCCAACAATCTGACCAGATTCAACTTCTAAGCTAACATCAGTGACGACTTTGCGTTTTTTGTAGCTTTTCGCCAAGTTTTTCGCACTCAGTACTGCCATATTAGTTCTCTATCTGATTGGGTTGCAAAATGGTCGTAACGCGCTCTTCCTTAGAGCTATCTGCGACTAGCTTTTGTTTACCAATTTGGTAACGAATCGAAGAACCTTTGATGGTGTTGTTGTCTTGTGCCAGCTGCGCTTGACCTTTCATGGTCAGTTCGTCTGTAGAAATACGGTAATCCAACTCCGTAGCTTGACCACTAAGTGTTTTACCATCGTCCATCAGCTGAGAAAACTTCGCAGGTTTACCAAATGCTTGAATCTGTTTAATTGCTTCGGTTTTAGGATCGCGAGTTACCACGATTCTATCAGCATCGATATTGATGCTCCCTTGCTTAAGAGATACATCGCCTTCAAAAACAACCTGGTTACTCTTCATATCAACCTGTTGGGTGTCAGAGTTTATGTAAACCGGCTGTTGAGTATCCGACTTGAGTGCCAGCGCTTGAGGCGCCGCCAATACCAGTGCCAGTAGGCTAAGGTGTAACGGTTTCATATCGACCTTGAACTTCATCTGTCAGAGTCGCAGTATGCTGTTTTAAGTTGCCTTGCATTGCGCCTCCAGTAGTTTCAAATTGTGGTCCAACCAACATCACTTGTTGGTCAGCTTTAAAATCACGATTGGTTAGATTAATGACCAGTTTGTCTGTTGCCATGGTATCAAAACTCGCACCAGGCAGAAGATTTTGCATTAAGACTTTGTCATATAAAGTCAAAACTTGGTCTTCATCTAACACTGCTCTTGTGGCAGTCACCTTCCATTCAATGACGCTACCTTCACGGTAAACCATCAAAGTCGGGTTATTAAAAATAGTATCTCCACTCTTAGCATAATGGTCTAAGTTAGTGGAGCGAATGATGTAACTGCGGACACCATCTTCACCGTAGGTGATGTTTTCTAATCCAGAACCACTGAACATGGGCAGTTCAGAATCTGGTGCTACTTGAATTGCGTCGTTGCCTTTAGGGGTTAGTAGGTAATAACCGCACCACGCTACAACGAAGATCAAGAGCAAATAAATAAGGCGAGTAAAACTCATATAATGAAGGCCTATCGTTTAGCTCAGTACTTCCCTGACCATTGCCTTTATTCGTCTAATAAATGATTTAAATGTTTGTGCTGATATTACATCACGCCAGCTTTTAGTAAATCGTGCATGTTCAGTGCACCCACAATTTTTTCGTCTTTACATAAAATCAGAGCGTTAATGTTTTTATTCTGCATCAAGTTCAAACCTTCAACCGCCAGCATATCAGGGTGTGCTGTGGTTGGGTTTGTCGTCATGACCTCGCCAATTGCCGTCGTATGAATATCGATACGCTTGTCTAAGGTACGACGTAAATCACCATCGGTGAATATACCAAGCATAGCATCGTGCTCATCGACGATGGCTGTCATGCCTAACCCCTTTTCTGAAATTTCAAGCAGGGCATCGCGAATTAATGCGTCAGGAGAAACTTTAGGTAACGCTTCTCCAAAGTGCATAATATCAGACAACTTAAGTAGCAGTTTTCTCCCCAGTGCACCACCTGGGTGAGACAGGGCAAAATCTTCGGCAGAAAAACCACGAGCTTGAAGCAGAGCTACGGCTAATGCATCTCCCATCACTAATGTGGCAGTCGTACTGCTAGTTGGCGCCAGGCCTAACGGACAAGCTTCTTGAGGTACCGTAATTTGCAGGTGTAAGTCAGACAGCTTGGCCATATTTGATTCTGGCTTACCTGTCATGCTGATGATCTTAATATTCAGGCGCTTTAATACTGGAAATAGAGACAGAATTTCGTTTGATTCACCAGAGTTAGAAATTGCCAGCACAATGTCACCAGGGCTGATCATACCCAAGTCGCCATGTGCGGCTTCGCCTGGATGAACGAAAAACGCCGAAGTCCCAGTGCTTGCCAGAGTGGCGGCAATCTTGTTACCAATATGGCCTGACTTGCCAATACCCATAACGACAACTTTGCCGTTGTTGGAAAGGATAAGTTCACACGCTTTTTCAAATTGATCATCAAAGTAGGTATCTAGCTCTTGCAGAGCAGCAACTTCGATATCAAGAACTTGTTTAGCAGCAGCGCGAAAATCAAATTGATTGGACATATCAGATCTCTACTTATTGATCGTGGTAATTAAGCGGTCATGTTTGCGAATAAGTACACTTGGTAACCTAAGAAGCACACAAACAAGATGGCACCTTCAATACGGTTAATACTGCGTGATTTACCCAAACACATCGCGACAAGTAACAATGAAACGCCTAACATGACCCAGAAGTCACGTCCCATCGCGTACTCACTGAGCACCGATGGATTAATGATGCCAGGAATCCCCATTACCGCCAGAATGTTAAACACATTCGAACCGATAATGTTACCGACAGCCATGTCGTCTTCACCCTTTAAAACTCCCGCAAGTGATGCGGCCAGTTCAGGCAGGCTAGTGCCAATGGCGATAATAGTTAGACCGATAACAAGGTCGCTCATACCAAAGTGTTTAGCAATAATTACCGCGTTATCAACCAGCATGCTGGCTGCCAAAGGAAGCAGTATCAAGCCAATAACCACCCACATGATTGCTTTAGGGTTACTGACGCCTTCTGGGATCTCTGACTCTTGGTCATCAAGAAAAACATCACCTGATTTTTGCTCTTTGCGGCTGATTTGCAACATAGCAAATAAAAATGCCCCAAAGAGTACAAACAATAAGACACCCTCATAAAAACCGAGATGGCTATTCCAAAGCAGAATACCAGCGAGTACGGTTACGGCTATCATGAGTGGCAGTTCTCGGCGGATGACGGCGGAGCTAATCGACAAAGGCTTGATCAGCGCTGTAATACCTAGGATTAACGCAATGTTCGCTATGTTTGAGCCTAATACGTTACCCACCGCTGTATCTGTTTTGCCATCCCAAGCAGCGGTTGCAGATACCATCATCTCAGGGGCGGATGAGCCCATCGCAAGGATTGTCATGCCGATGACAAGCGGGGAAATACCGACGTTGCGTGCTATCGCTGCAGAGCCAAAAACAAGTTTATCTGCACTCCAAACAAGCAAAACAAGACCGACTATAAGCAACGCAACGGCTTCGAGCATGAGAATTCCTAAGTATTAAATAAGTAAAATGAATAACCGCTAATTTTGACCTTTTGCGGCCTAAAATGGAAGATAAACGAAGAATAAATTAAAGGTTAGTAACGAAAATGTATGTAAATCTCACTCATTTAAATGAGCAATTCTGGTCTAGGATTTAAACACTTCGTGCTAATTCGGTCATAAACCATGAGAAATTGCAGGGATATACTCGACTTTATTTAATTGAACAGTGCTTTAAATTCAACGCCAATGTGCTTATGATTGCAGCCTAATAAATGTACCGACGTTACTTTATTAAACGTAGAATTCAACTCCGATGAGTATCTGCTTGATGATTCCGTGAGTTGCAACGCTCCTACAGTAGAAGAGATGATATGTCGAACAACGATTTAGTCACCGTGAACAACCTCACTTTTTCACGGGGAGAACGCATGATCTTTGATGATATTGATCTGCATGTTCCTGAGGGCAAAGTGACGGCCATTATGGGACCATCGGGAATTGGTAAAACAACACTGCTGCGTTTGATTGGTGGTCAGTTGTATCCCGAGCAAGGAGAGATCTGGTTTGATGGCGACAATATTCCCTCTCTCTCGCGTAAAAAACTCTACCATGCTCGAAAGAAAATGAGCATGTTGTTCCAGTCAGGGGCTTTATTCACTGATTTGAATGTTTTTGATAATGTCGCCTTTCCATTGAGAGAGCATACCGATTTATCGGAAGATTTGATTCGCACCATGGTGTTACTCAAGCTCGAAGCTGTCGGTCTACGCGGCGCGGCGCAATTAATGCCGAGTGAGCTTTCAGGTGGTATGGCAAGACGCGCTGCTTTGGCTCGTGCAATCGCACTTGATCCTGACCTGATCATGTACGATGAGCCGTTTGTGGGGCAAGACCCAATCACTATGGGCGTTTTGGTTGAGCTAATTAGCAATCTAAACCAAGCGTTAGGTTTGACCTCTATTGTGGTTTCTCACGACGTACCTGAAGTCATGAGTATTGCTGACTGGGTATACCTGATGGCCGATGGAAAAATCATCGCCTATGGTACGCCAGAAGAGCTGACTCAAAACTCTGATCCTCGTGTCCAGCAGTTCTTACAAGGTGATGCCGACGGTCCTGTACCGTTTCGTTTCCCTTCTCAAAGTATCGAAAAGGACTTATTTGATGGTCGATAACTTCATTCACTTTGTCGCCTCGCTGGGTCGACGCACGCTTTCTATTTGCGGAGCATTTGGTCGTGCGACTTTCATGTTGATTGGGGCGCTATTTTCTAAGCCACAACCGATCAGAAGCTTTCCTCTGCTTGTTAAGCAACTTTATTCTGTTGGTGTTCAGTCGCTGGCGATCATCGTCGTATCTGGTCTGTTCATTGGAATGGTTTTGAGTCTACAAGGCTATGTTGTGTTGGTGGATTACGGCGCAGAAGGCAGTTTGGGGCAAATGGTAGCGCTTTCGTTACTCCGTGAATTAGGACCTGTTGTTACTGCACTTTTGTTTGCTGGTCGTGCCGGTTCTGCGTTAACCGCAGAGATAGGTCTAATGAAAGCAACGGAACAACTGTCTAGCCTTGAAATGATGGCGGTAGACCCATTGAAACGAGTGATTGCACCACGGTTTTGGGCTGGGGTTATCTCAATGCCTTTACTGGCTATGATTTTCATGGCTGTGGGAATTTGGGGCGCTCAGCTTGTTGGTGTTGACTGGAAAGGCGTTGATCACGGTAGTTTTTGGTCAGCGATGCAGTCCTCTGTTGAGCTAGGACAAGACATTGGTAACAGTATGATCAAATGTTTTGCGTTTGCAATTACGGTTACTTGGGTCGCTCTATTTAACGGTTATGATGCTATTCCAACATCGGAAGGGATCAGCCGAGCAACTACGCGCACTGTTGTGCATTCTTCTTTAGCAGTACTAGGATTAGACTTTGTACTGACCGCATTGATGTTTGGGAATTAATCATGCAACAAACACGTAAAACTGAATTATGGGTTGGCAGCTTTGTATTAGCGGGAATTTGCGCGATTCTTGTGATGATTTTTCAAGTTGCTGACGTAAAAAGCATTGGCTCTGGTGATACTTATACCCTCAAAGCCGAGTTCGATAATATTGGCAGTTTAAAAGTTCGTTCTCCCGTAAAAGTGGGGGGCGTTGTGATTGGTCGAGTAAGTAGTATTTCGCTTAACCCAGACAACTTATTGCCAGTTGTAACACTATCTATCAATAGCAAATACAATCAGTTCCCAGAAACGTCGAGCGTACAAATTTTGACATCTGGCCTGATTGGTGAGCAATACATTGGTTTAGTACCTGGCTTCGTTTTTGATGATGAAGTCATGCTGGTGGATGGTGATACCATCGAAGACACCAAATCGGCGCTTGTGCTTGAAGACTTAATTGGTCAAGTACTATACAGCGTAGGTGGTTCAGACGACTCAAGTAAGGAATAACTATGTTAGCGAGATTACTACTTTCAGTTTGTGCTGTGTTTAGCGTTTTTGGAGCAACAGCAGCAGAGGTGGATAAAACCGAACCTTATAAGATGATGAAGCAGGTAGCTGAAGTCACGTTCGAAAGATTGAAAGCCGAACAGCCGAAAATCAAACAAGATCCAAATTTACTTAAAGTGATCGTTGAAGAAGAGCTAATGCCTTACGTCAACTACCGCTATGCAGGGTTAAAACTTCTTGGTCCAAACTTAAAAGGTGCTAAGCGTGAAGATGTACTTGAGTTTATCGATGCATTTCGTGCGTACCTGATTGCGTCTTATGCACAAGTGTTGACGCAATACTCTGACCAAAAAATTGAGTTTGGTCCTGAGCCTAGCATTGATGACTCTAAGCGTATTACAAGCATTAAAGTTGATATCATCGATACTCCGCGTCCAAACATCAAACTTGAGTTTAAACTGCGTAAAGACAACCAGTCTGGTGAGTGGGAAGCATTCGATATGATTGCAGAGGGCATTAGTTTGCTTTCTAGTAAACAATCTGAATGGAACAGTAAAATTCGTCAAGAAGGTATTCTATCTGTTGCTAAAGACCTAGAAAAATTGGCCGCAGAACCGATCCGCTTCGAGGCGAAGAAATAATGGCCCAGACTCCCGCTCAGTGGCAATTGGATCAAAACATTCTTAAGCTAACAGGGGCACTTGATAGAGATACAGTGCCTTCATTGTGGGCGTATGCACAGCAATGGCAACCTGCTCAATCGGAGCTGGAATGCTCGCTAAAAGAGATAGAGCGCGTCGACTCTGCAGGAATGGTGATGTTAATCCACTTATTAGAGCATGCAAAAAAGCAAAACTGTCATATAATGCTCAGTTTCGTGCCGGCGCAACTGCGCACTTTGTTTCAACTGAGCAATGTTGAATCTTTAGTGGCCAAACACATACAGAATTATCAGGGGTAAATTGTGGATAGCGCAAAAGTACAACAGTTATTAGAAGAAGCACTAAACCTTCAAGAAGTGCATGTGAAAGGTGAAGGTAGCCACTATGAAGTGGTTGCTGTTGATGCTTGTTTCGATGGAATGAGCCGCGTTAAGAAGCAGCAGCTAATTTATGCTCCTCTGATGGAATACATCCAGCGTAACGACATTCACGCATTATCAATCAAAGCGTTCACACCAGAAGAGTGGGCTCGTGATAAGAAATTGATGTCGCTTTAAGGTTTATTGATGGAAAAGTTTCGAGTTATTGGGTCAGATAAACCACTAGTTGGTGAAGTGACCATTTCAGGTGCAAAAAACGCAGCACTGCCGATTTTATTTGCGTCTATCTTGGCGGAAGAGCCAGTAGAAGTGGCAAACGTACCACACCTTCGTGATATCGACACAACGATGGAATTGCTTAAGCGTTTAGGCGCGAAAGTAAGCCGCAATGGCTCTGTTCATGTTGATCCAAGCAGTATTACAGAATACTGTGCGCCTTATGACTTGGTGAAAACCATGCGTGCTTCTATTTGGGCTTTGGGTCCTTTGGTGGCGCGCTTTGGTCAAGGTCAGGTTTCTTTACCAGGCGGTTGTGCTATTGGCGCTCGTCCTGTGGATCTACATATTTCTGGTTTAGAGCAGCTTGGCGCAACCATTACATTAGAAGATGGTTATGTGAAAGCAGAAGTGGATGGCCGTCTAAAAGGCGCGCACATCGTGATGGATAAAGTCAGCGTAGGCGCGACGATCACCATCATGTGTGCCGCAGCGCTGGCGGAAGGCACAACAACACTAGATAACGCTGCGCGTGAGCCTGAAATCGTCGATACCGCTGATTTCCTAAATAAGCTTGGCGCAAAAATCTCTGGCGCTGGCACAGATACCATTACGATTGAAGGTGTTGAGCGCCTAGGCGGTTGTAAACACAACGTGGTTGCTGACCGTATTGAGACGGGAACATTCCTTGTCGCAGCAGCAGTATCTGGCGGTAAAGTGGTATGTCGCAACACTAATGCTCATTTGCTTGAAGCGGTTCTCGCCAAGCTGGAAGAAGCTGGCGCGCTTGTCGAAACGGGTGAAGATTGGATCTCCGTTGATATGACCGACCGCGAGCTAAAAGCGGTAAGTGTACGTACTGCGCCACATCCTGGTTTCCCGACGGATATGCAAGCTCAATTTACGCTTCTGAACATGATGGCGAAAGGTGGCGGCGTGATCACAGAGACTATCTTTGAAAACCGCTTTATGCACGTACCAGAACTCATGCGTATGGGCGCTAAAGCTGAGATCGAAGGCAATACGGTTATCTGTGGTGATGTTGAGTCACTCAGCGGTGCGCAAGTGATGGCAACCGATCTACGAGCTTCGGCTAGTTTGGTTATTGCAGGTTGCATTGCTAAAGGCGAAACCGTCGTTGATCGTATTTACCATATCGACCGTGGTTACGACAAAATCGAAAATAAACTGGCTGCACTTGGCGCAAATATTGAGCGAGTGAGCTAGGCAAGTTAAACTGCACCGCAGGTAACTTGGATATCAAGAGAGCCGAAACCTGAGTTTCGGCTTTTTTATATCACTCTCATGACCATATTTTCCCTTTATGGAAAGAGAGATATTAATAGCTGTATCTGGCAAAAGCCGGTTCCTGGAGAACAAGAATGATTGCACTGTTACGTGTATTTGCTGTCGCTATCTTTGCGATTGTTATGTTTATTGGTGGTTGTGGTTACTGCCTATTAAGCCCTAGAAACCCTAAGCACGTTTTCACTTTTGGCCGTTTGTTTGCCAAGATGTCTCGTGTGTTTGGGATTAAGTTAGAGTTGCGTATCCCTGAAGATGCGTATTCACGCGGCCAACATGTTTACATTGCTAACCACCAGAACAACTGGGACATGTTTACTGTTTCTGCGGCTGTGACTCCGAAAGTTGTGACAGTAGGTAAAAAGAGCTTGGCTTGGATGCCACTGTTTGGTCAGCTTTACTGGCTTACGGGTAACATTCTGATTGACCGAGCGAATCGCTCTAAAGCAAAAGGTACTATCGATCAGGTCGTGAGCAGCATGAAAGAAAGTGATGTTTCGGTGTGGATGTTCCCAGAAGGCACGCGTTCTCGTGGGCGTGGTTTGCTGCCATTCAAAACAGGTGCTTTTCATGCGGCAATTGGAGCAGGTGTGCCAATCATTCCTATCGTATGTAGCTCGACGAATAAAATTAAGCTGAACCGTTGGAACAATGGTCATGTGATTGTTGAAATGCTACCTCCAATCAGCACTGAAGGCTATGGTAAAGAGGGCATTCGCGAGTTAGCGAATATCTGTCGTGAACAGATGAAAGAGAAGCTTGAATCGTTAGATGAAGAAGTCAAACAGCGTAATGCTGCTTAAGTTTTACTGCGATATCATCACGAAAAGACAATAAAAAACGGGTAGCCTGAGCTACCCGTTTTTTATGTTTGTCAGCAAGTACAATTATTTGCGAACTGCAATTGCTTCAATCTCGATGCCAACATCTTTTGGTAGGCGAGCCACTTCTACACAAGAGCGTGCAGGGTAGTTTGCTACGCCGTGCTCATCAAAGAACTTGCCGTAAACTTCGTTCACTGTGCCAAAGTCATTTAGGTCTTTAACAAAAACCGTTAGCTTTACAATATCAGATACTTTAAGACCTGAAGATTCAACTACAGCCTTTACGTTTTCTAGAGACTGACGAGCTTGTTCTGCGATATCAGCAGACACTTCACCTGTCGCTGGGTTTACTGGGATTTGGCCTGAAGTAAGAACCATGTTACCTAGATCTACGCCTTGAACGTAAGGACCGATTGCTGCTGGTGCAGACTCAGTGTGAAGTACTTTCGTCATTTGATTTTTTCCATCAGTTGTAGGGAATAAAGATTCTCAGTTTGCCTCTAAACCCTCGGTAGGTAAAGAGCAAAATACCCTGACATTGCAGGGTATTTTAAACGTATCACAGCCTAGTCGTGCGGCGTGTTTATCGCTCGGTTACGATCTCGCGTGAGAACACTTTCTCGCAGTATTTACACTTTAGGCGGATTTCTTGTTTCTTCTCGAACACGCTAAAGCTGCTTTCTACTGGTTCATTATGAGAAATACAGTTTGAATTCGGGCATTCAAATACATCATTGATGCGCTCAGGAAGCTCTAACGCGAGCTTTTTCACCACTTCATAATTCTCGATTTGATTCACGGTCGCGTGAGGAGCATACAACGCTAGCTTGCTCGCTTGCTCTTCATTGATAAACACATTTTCGATTTTGAGTAGATCTTTATGACCGAGTGCTGATGATGGCAAGTTCAGTCCAATCGTTACGCGTTGTGATGAATTGTGCATATCGAACAGTCTTAATACTTTGATGCCGATTTGCGCAGGGATGTGGTCGATGACCGTACCATTTTTGATTGCTTCTACCTGCAATTGAGTTTCTTTAGCCATGATTTTTCCCCTCGATTACAGTGTTTCGTTTAGAACAAGCGCCAGCAGTGCTTGGCGAGCATACACGCCATTTTGAGCTTGCTGGAAGAAGTAAGCATGAGGCGTTTTATCAACATCAGTTGTAATTTCATCCACACGTGGTAGTGGGTGCAGCACTTTCAAGTTCTCACGCGCGCCTTCTAGTAGTGCCGCCGTTAGGATGTAAGCCGACTTAATATGTGCGTATTCCGATTCGTCAAAACGTTCTTTCTGTACGCGTGTCATGTACAGAATATCCAGTTCAGGAATCACACTTTCCATGTCTGTGTGTAGGCTATATTGAATGCCAGCTTCATCTAGTTCTTCGCAGATGTAATCTGGCATTGCCAGCGCATCTGGTGCAACAAAGAAGAAGCGGATGTTGTTAAACTTTGCTAAGGCTTGAGTCAGTGAGTGCACTGTGCGGCCATATTTTAGATCACCTACGAATGCGACGTTCAGGTTGTCTAGACGCCCTTGTGTTTCCGCGATGGTGTATAGGTCGAGTAGCGTTTGAGTTGGGTGTTGGTTTGCACCGTCGCCCGCGTTGATCACTGGCACGCCATTTGAAAATTCAGAGGCCAAGCGAGCGGCGCCTTCTTGTGGATGACGCATCACAAAGGCATCGACGTAAGAAGAGATGACTTGTACTGAATCTGCGAGTGTTTCGCCTTTTTTCGCCAGAGAGGTATTACCATCATTATCAAAGCCAATCACGTCACCACCAATGCGCTGAATCGCTGTTTCAAACGATAAACGTGTACGTGTTGATGGTTCAAAGAAACAACTTGCAACGACTTTGTTTTTAATCAGTTCTGGTCGAGGTGCTTTTTTAAGGCTACCTGCTGTTTCTACGATAAGTTCCAGTTCTTCGCGTGAAAGCTCTGGAATAGAGATGATGTGCTTCTGGTAAAGCGAGTTCGCCATGATCTTCTTCCCTATAACATTGATGACTACATCCAAATAACCGAAAGGAATTTTGGACATAAAAAAACCTCCCCAATGGGGAGGTTTTAAAATTCAATAGAATTAACGAAAATAACACCACGTAAGCGTAGTCGCTTAGCGAGAGCAAATCGCGTTTTTACGTCAGCAATCAGCGTGGTCATTTCTTAATCCTCAGACAAATTGCCGAGCATTATACGCTTAACTTTCGTGAGCGCAAGCGATTACATCATGGTTTTTATCGGCTGTTTTTGCGCGCTGGTTTAGGTTCCTAGCGTCGCAACCATCACGGCTTTGATGGTATGCATACGGTTTTCAGCTTCGTCGAATACGATGGAGTATTCCGATTCAAATACCTCTTCTGTTACTTCAAGGCCTTTCATACCGTATTTTTCAGCGACTTCTTTGCCGACTGTGGTTTCATCATTGTGGAAAGCTGGAAGGCAGTGCATGAATTTCACATGTGGATTACCCGTTTGCTTAATCACGTCCATATTGATTTGATAAGGTGTCATTAACGCTACACGTTCATCCCATGCCTCGGCAGACTCACCCATAGACACCCAAACGTCGGTGTATAGGAAGTCACAACCTTTCACACCTTCCTCAACGCTTTCTGTTAACGTGATTTTTGCACCGGTTTGTTGCGCGATAGTTTGACAAGTTGCCACGAGATCTTCTTCAGGCCAGAACGCTTTTGGCGCGACAAGGCGAATATCCATGCCCATTTTCGCTGCGCCCACCATAAGTGAGTTACCCATGTTGTTGCGCGCATCACCTAGGTAAGCGAAGGTTACTTCATGTAGCTGTTTACCACGGCCGTGCTCTTGCATGGTCAGGAAGTCAGCAAGGATCTGGGTTGGGTGGAACTCATCCGTTAAACCATTCCACACTGGAACACCAGCATAAGTACCAAGCTCTTCAACAATGGATTGGCCAAAGCCTCGGTATTCAATCCCGTCGTACATACGACCAAGAACACGAGCTGTGTCTTTCATCGATTCCTTATGACCGATCTGCGAGCCAGAAGGGCCGATGTAAGAGACTTGAGCACCTTGGTCAAAGGCAGCGACTTCAAACGCACATCGGGTACGAGTCGAAGATTTCTCAAAGATTAGTGCGATGTTTTTACCTTGAAGTTTCTTCTGCTCTGTTCCTGCATATTTAGCTTTTTTCAGCTCTGCAGACAGTTCGAGCAAAAACTGGATTTCTTTGGTTGAGAAGTCCAATAGCTTCAAAAAGTTGCGGTTACGTAAATTGAAAGCCATAGCTCGTCCCTTAGTACATGTGATTAGATTAATAGAATTCATTAAAACATATAAATGCTTTTATTGTGAATAATTATTTTTAATTAAAGCTAAAAAAGGTTGATGTATTCACATCAACCTTAGTTTTGATTCACCTAATGTAAAGGGACGAGTAAGTTATATATCGTCTCGTTCTATTGGACAGCTCATACAGCGAGCGCCACCGCGACCACGACCAAGCTCGTTACCAGGTACTGTCAGTACTTTGATGCCAGCTTTATCGTATTTTTCGTTGGTGTATACGTTGCGTTCGTAACCAATTACTACGCCCGGTTTTACAGTTAGAACGTTATTGGCATCATTCCATTGTTCGCGTTCCGCTTCATAGCTGTCGCCACCAGTGGTGATGATTTTCAGCTGATCTAAGCCAAGAGCGGACTCAATCGCGTGCAGATAGTTATGTGAGGCTTCAACATGCATTTCACCGTTGCCTTTTGGTGTTAAGCGCCATGTGTCGAGATCTTTGCGCATGATCTCTGGGTAAACAGAGAAAGTATCTACATCCATATGGGTCATCACGGTGTCTAAATGCATACATGAGCGGTGTTTAGGCAGATCAATTGCAATCACCTCGGTAGCTTGGCCTGCTTTAAATAGGCTTGCTGCAAGGTTCTCTACACCTTGTGCAGTCGTACGCTCAGACATACCGATAAGAACTGCACCTTTACCAATAACCAACACATCACCGCCTTCGACATTCGCATTATCATAATGCAGATCATCGTCACCGAAGTATTTGATAAAATCTTGGCCAGCAAAAATTGGGTGCCAACGATAAATCGCACGTAGGTGGTTTGTTTCACGTTGGCGTGCAGGCATCATCATCGGGTTAAGAGAAACGCCGCCATAAACCCAACATGAGGTATCACGAGTAAAGAGGTGATTAGGCAGTGGCTCAATAACAAAGTCGAGAGGACGCTTCATTTTTGGCAGCATAGAAGATGAGGAGATCGGTAGCTCTGAGTATGCTAAGCCACCTAAAAAGATGCAGGCAAGATGTTCATCATCCATTTCTGAAAAGTATTGGCGTAGGTCTCGCGCAAATGTTGGCCCGTAGCGAAAGTCAGAAATCTGAGTGTTCAGCAGCCATTGTTTTGCTTCTGGAACAGCGAGGGTTTCGACCAGTAAATCGTGGAGGAGAAGCACTTCAACGTCTTGCTCGCGCAGCGTACGTGCGAATGCATCGTGCTCTTCACCTGCCGCTTCTACAGCAAGAACGTCATCAAATAGCAACTCATGACAGTTTGACGGAGTTAAGTGGGTTAGGGCGCGTTCAGGGCGATTTAATAGAACTCGTCGAAGTTGACCAACTTCTGATCCAACGTACAGCTTGCTCATTTTGTATCCTTACAAATTTTCCAGCCATTAGTTATGACAAGCTTCCTAGAAAGATGCAAGTTATCAAGCTTTGTTTATATTCTGGTGTTTCTGGTTTTGTGAGTTTTTTATTTTTATTTTGATTCTTATGAAATTTATTATTAGATATAAATGCTATTTTACTAAAATTAGAGTGCGTGCGTTTTTATTCTAATTTTCCCGTTGAGAAAGAATACACGCACAGTGCATAAAACGTGCATTTTTATTCTAAATTATGCATTATTAAAGTGAATTTATTCGTTATGCTTCTTCGTTTTACACGTGAGTGTATTCAAGAAAGCATCATAAACACGCATAGAAAGAGAAAATAACCACATTAAGTGTCAATTAGGATGTTCTGAATATTAAAAAATGCCATTCTTTGTTAATTTTTTGTTTCTTTGTGTGGTCGGTTTAATATTTAGATTCAAATAACCGATAAGAATCGCAGTGGTATGATGTTTGTTTGTGGCTTTTCATCGCAATCCATGCCATATTTCACCGGATCAGCATACTCAGTATCGGGTATTGTGTTTCCATCAAGTAACTAATCTGGAGCCAAAACATGTCTCACGAAGATGAATATCTATCAGTAGAAGAATTAATTGAGATTCAAAAGGAAGAGACTCGCGATATCATTGCAGCATTGCTAGAAGATGGCAGCGATCCAGATTCGCTATACGAAATTGAGCACCACCTGTTTGCAGAAGATTTTGACACGCTAGAAAAAGCGGTAGTTGAAGCATTCAAGATGGGCTTTGAAGTTCTTGAAGCAGAAGAAACTGAAGATGAAGATGGTAACAAGTTGCTTTGCTGTGATGCGACTATGGAGTCCGCACTAGACGCAGAAGCGATTGATGCGCAAGTTGAAAAATTGATTTACTTGGCAGAAAAATACGACATCATCTATGACGGTTGGGGTACGTACTACGAAGGCGAAGATGCGCTTTACCCTGAAGAAGATGAAGACGACGAGTAATCAAAGCTCACTACTTTTGGAAAAACCAGCGTTTAACGCTGGTTTTTTTATACCTTGAAAAACTGACGAATGTGGAGGCGATAAATAATTCACATTGAGTTTATAGGGGATTTCTCCCTATAATGCATGAAAATTGATCTAGCTCAAGGTGTATATGCAACTCTCACTCGCCGGTTTATGGCAAGTCTCTCCACTGACGGACCTTTCTATCCCACAGGATGACATTACTTTCCCTGCTCCTTTGAGTCAGGTATTGCCAGCTGAACTGACAGAAGAAGCAATTCGTCAGCAAGAGTGGCACCTGATGCATGACATTGAAGTGGACGAATCCATGATGGCATTCCCAGCGGTAGAAATGGTGTTGGGTGGTGTGGATTACCATGCAGAAGTGCGTTTGAACGGAGTAGCATTGTTCGACTGTGACGGTTCTCAAAATGTCTACAAGAAAGACATTCGTCCGTTCATGCAAATGGGGCGTAACCGCTTTGAAATCTTGTTCTTAGAGGAAGAAGAGGATCTTCTGTTTGATGAAGATAAACCTGAGCTGTGCTCTCTGTCCGATCATGAATATAAAAAAAGTGATGAGCGCTTAGGGGTATGGCAAGAACCGTATCTGCAGTTCATTCGCAATGTACGTTTAGACCGCGTGGCAACCGAGCAGATTTGGCACCACGGTGGTGGTTGCGAGTTTAAAGTAGACTTGTACTATCAAACTTTTGCGCCGGGTCTGGTCTCTGCATCGGTTAAGTTTAATGGTATGACTTACCATATTCCTATTGATGTCCGAGCGGAGCATGCGAGCGCTTTATTCCAGATAGAAGCGCCAAAGTATGCCGATCTTACTGATCCTGATCCAAGTGATCTCTACCAGTTGTCTGTTGAGTTGGATGGGCAGCACCAAAACTTCACTGTTGCCTTGAGCCAGGAGCTTTGTGTTACCCATGTTGTGCTTTAACGTCTAATAATATTATCTATTACAGCATCTTAAGCATTACGACTTCACATGCATCATGCCCTGTTTGTCCAAGCGGGGCATCGAGATGCTCAAAGCCTAGCTTTTCATACAAGCTTACCGCTTCTCTCAGACATTCAGTTGTCTCTAAATAGCACTGCTGATACCCAAATTGTTTCGCCAATTGTAAGCTCAATGCGACGATGCGTTTGGCTAAACCGTGTCCTCGTGTTTGAGGTAAGAAGTACATCTTTTGTAGTTCACACACATTTGGCTCGCCAGCTAAAGGGGCAAAGCCACCGCCACCAACGATCTCTCCGCGATGTTCAATGACCCAATAGGCGGCCCCGCATTGATTGTAAACCGAATACATATCATCAAGCGTTGGATCGGCCACACCATAACCTTTGTCTGCGGTTAAGCCGTATTCTGCAGAGACTTTACGAATCACATCTGCGACTTGCGGGTTGTCTGCTTTAGTAAGAGGTCGAAGAACGTATTCCTCAGACTGACACACTTTTGTTAGCCCTTTTAGGTAAGTCTCTAGACCAAGTTTGAGTTGCTCTTGCTCGCTGTCATCGAGTTGGGTAAGCAGTTGTTCAAAGAAGTGGTTTTGCTGTTGGTCCAGTTGTGATAACGCCTGCTGGCCTTGCTCTGTAATCGCTACGAGTTGACTACGTTTGTCTTTTGGGTTTTCGATGCTCTCGACCAAACCTAATTTAATCAAACCAGTAACGGTTCGGCTCGCGTTGGACTTGTCGACATTAAGCTGCTGTGCCAGCTGATTGATGGTCAATGGCTGCAATTGGATTTCACCCAATGCGTGCGCTTGCACTGGAGTGAGAGCGACATCGCCGCATTGTTTATCAAGTATACCAAGCAATCGGACGGCTTGACGGGAGTAGTGTCGAAGTTGACGAGCGTTCATTATCACTTACCTCTAAAAATAAAGTTGCGCACCGCAATTAAATTAATTGCGGTGCGCAACCTTGTCAATGGTAAATGTCATTTTTCTCGTTAGGAGACGTAGTGAGCCTCCATGTTTAAGCGTGGTGATGTAAACAAAACTGCGGTGCTGGAGCTTTTTCTGATGATTTACGCATCCATACTTTCTCGTGGAAGTAGTAAGCCACCGTGTTCAAACTCGGCTCTAGCATCGCCATTACGCCGCCGACAAATGCATCACCTGTTAGTAAGTAAACCACGGTAAAAGCGACGCTGAAGTGCACGGTCGCAAAGCTTGCGGTTTTTAATTTGGTCATCCACTGACGAGCTTTAAGTGCTGGGACTTTTGCCCATGCCTTTTCATGAAAGTAGAAGGCTACGGTGTTCACTGAAGGCTCAATCATGGCAATTAAACTACCAATTAGAATGTCGCCTGTGAGTACGTAAGCGACACTAAATGCGATAGTAAAATGCAGTGCTGCGAAAGTTAGTGTCTTTTTCATGATAATTACTCAATCGTGTTTGTTTCGATTAGTTCATTATCGATAATAATTCTCATTAATGCTAATGGATGATGAGTATTGTTGCGATAGGGGAAAGCTATTGATGATGGTTTTTGGTGAAAGATATACAAAAAAGGTTGACCATGATGGCCAACCTTTGGATTCAAAGTGAGAAGTGTTAGTTCTTCTCTTTCACTGAGGCCTAAAGTGCAGCGATCGTTGTCTTCTGCTCTTCTAGCTTAGCTAGTGTCTCTTTGTAGCCTTCAAGCTTCTCACGCTCTTTAGCAACAACAGCTTCAGGTGCTTTCGCTACAAAGCCTTCGTTGCCCAGTTTGCCTTCGATACGCTTGATTTCGCCGTGCGTCTTCTTGATTTCGCCATCTAGACGAGCAAGCTCAGCATCTTTGTCGATCAGACCTGCCATTGGGATCATCAGCTCAGACTTGCCAACCAGTGCTGTCGCACATGCAGGAGTTTGTTCGCCAGCTTCAAGCACGCGTACTGCTTCTAGCTTCGCTAGTGACATCAGTACTTGCTTGCTTGCTTCTAGACGAGAGGCATCTTCTGCATTTGCTGCTTTCAGCATAACGTCAAGCGGCTTACCAGGGTTGATGTCGTATTCAGCACGTAGGTTACGGATGCTGGTAATGAACGCTTTCACCCATTCAATGTCGTCTAGCGCTTCTTGGTTGAAGTTTGCTTCGTCGAATTGAGGCAGTGCTTGCAGCATGATTGTCTCGCCTTCTACACCTTCAACTAATGGCTTGATGCTTTGCCAGATAGTTTCAGTGATGTAAGGAATCACTGGGTGAGCTAGACGTAGAGTCTTCTCAAGAACCGTGATTAATGTACGACGAGTACCACGCTGTTGTGCTTCAGTACCTTTCCATAGAACGGGTTTAGTTAGCTCTAGGTACCAGTCACAGAATTGGTTCCAGATGAATTCGTAAAGCGTGTTCGCAGCCATATCTAGACGGAAGTTGTCGATATGGTTGTTGAACGCTTTCGCTGCGAGTTCAAACTGAGACTCAATCCACTTGTCTGCTAGTGAGTATTCAATCTCACCACCGTTGAAGCCACAATCTTGCTCTTCTGTGTTCATCATTACGTAACGGCTTGCGTTCCATAGTTTGTTACAGAAGTTACGGTAACCCTCAAGACGCTTCATATCCCAGTTGATATCACGACCTGTTGATGCCATTGCTGCAAGAGTGAAACGTAGTGCGTCTGTACCGTATGCTTCGATACCGTTTTCAAACGTCTTACGAGTGTTCTTCTCGATCTTCTTCGCTAGCTGAGGCTGCATCATGTTGCCACAACGCTTCTCTACTAGAGACTCTAGGTCGATACCATCGATCATGTCGATTGGGTCAAGTACGTTACCTTTCGACTTAGACATCTTGTCGCCGTTTTCGTCACGGATTAGACCAGTAACGTAAACTGTCTTAAATGGTACTTGTGGTTTGCCGTTTTCGTCTTTCACGAAGTGCATGGTCATCATGATCATGCGCGCAACCCAGAAGAAGATAATGTCGAAACCAGTTACTAGTACGTCTGAAGGGTGGAATACTTTCAGATCGTCAGTTTGCTCTGGCCAACCTTGAGTACCGAAGGTCCATAGTGCAGAAGAGAACCATGTATCCAGTACGTCTTCGTCTTGGTGCAGTTCAATGACTGACTCTAGGTTGTTGTTCTTACGAACTTCTTCTTCAGTGCGACCTACGTAAACATTACCTTGGTTGTCGTACCAAGCTGGGATGCGGTGACCCCACCATAGCTGACGAGAGATACACCAGTCTTGAACGTCACGCATCCAAGAGAAGTACATGTTTTCGTACTGCTTAGGAACGAATTGGATGTCGCCGTTTTCTACTGCTTCAACTGCGGTTTTCGCTAGAGGCGCAGTACGTACGTACCATTGGTCAGTTAGCATTGGTTCGATAACCACGCCACCACGGTCGCCGTAAGGAACTTGTAGATCGTGATCTTTCACTTCTTCAAGTAGGCCTAGCTCGTCGAATTCAGCAACGATAGCTTTACGAGCGGCAAAACGCTCCATACCGTGGTATTTAGCTGGTAGCTCAGTGCTGTAAGCGTCGCTTGCTTCGCCGTTAGTGTTGAATACTTCTGCTGAGTCGCGGATGTTCGCGTCGAAAGTCAGAATGTTGATCATTGGTAGCTGGTGGCGCTTACCTACTTCGTAGTCGTTGAAGTCGTGCGCAGGTGTGATTTTCACACAGCCAGTACCTTTTTCCATATCTGCGTGCTCATCGCCCACGATTGGGATGCGACGATCAACGATAGGAAGGATGATTTCTTTACCGATAAGATCTTTGTAACGTGGATCTTCTGGGTTAACTGCAACACCTGTATCGCCTAGCACGGTCTCTGGACGAGTCGTTGCAACAACGATGTAGTCTTTGCCATCCGCTGTTTTTGCGCCATCTGCTAGTGGGTAGCGGAAGTGCCACATGTTGCCTTTAGTGTCTTTGTTCTCTACTTCTAGATCTGAAATCGCTGTGTGTAGCTTTGGATCCCAGTTAACTAGACGCTTACCGCGGTAGATTAGATCGTCTTCGTATAGACGTACGAACACTTCTTGAACGGCGTTAGATAGACCATCGTCCATCGTGAAGCGTTCACGATCCCAGTCTACAGATGCGCCAAGACGACGAAGCTGCTTAGTGATAGTGCCGCCAGATTCGCCTTTCCATTCCCAGATTTTGTCGATGAAAGCTTCACGACCGTAATCGTGTTTTGTTTTGCCTTCTTCTGCAGCGATCTTACGCTCAACAACCATCTGAGTTGCGATACCAGCGTGGTCAGTACCTACTTGCCAAAGGGTGTTTTTACCCTTCATACGTTCACAACGGATAAGCGTATCCATGATCGTATCTTGGAACGCGTGGCCCATGTGTAGGCTACCAGTGACGTTCGGTGGCGGGATCATGATGCTGTATGATTCTTTAGTAGTGTCACCGTGTGGCTTAAAGTAGCCTTTCTCTTCCCAAGTCTGATACAGAGCTTGTTCGATTGAAGTTGGGTTGTATGTCTTTTCCATAGCGCTCTTTTAATGGATACGTTGATGGTTGAATCTTAGTCAATCTTTATAAGTGAGGGATCTTAACAAGATCGCCTTAACTATAAGGATTGACCGTTAAGGATATTGAATTTCGATCGTTTGCAGCTGGTAACCTGCTTGACGGTAAATTTTATATCTTTCTCTTGCGAGTTGTTTAGCTTTTTCTTCGCAGGGCACGAAGTCTACCACTTGAGCAAACTTGTTCGCAAAGGTTGTCTCATTTTCCGCCAAATTAATTACCAGCTGACGGTTCCAATTAGGTTTTACACCTTCATGGCCGATTTCAATGTTGGTGGCGTATTTCGGTCCCTCGCCTACGAGGTTATGTGCCATGAACTTGTCTGCATCAACTTGCCAAAAGGCTTCAGCGAGCTGCTCGGCGTGTGGTTTGTCTTGGCAGTTTAAATACACTTTAGCGCCTTGGCGAGCAAAGTGCTGAGCCAAAAACACGATGTATTCTTCAAAGCCAGCCACCGTTGCTTGCGGGCTCTCTTCGTTAATGATGTAGAAGGTTGCAGTTTGCATCATTCTCTCACTTGCCTTGGGTCTCTTCCTAAGACCATCTTAAGTCCCACTTTCATTTTAGAAAATTAGGATAATAAAAAAGGGCCTTGCGGCCCTTTTAGATTCTGTTCAGAAATTACTCTTCTGTCTCTTGGCCGCTGCGGTTCAAAAGGAATTGGACAAGCATTGAGACAGGACGGCCCGTTGAGCCTTTCGCTGCGCCTGATTTCCACGCGGTACCTGCGATATCGACGTGTGCCCAGTTATACTTCTTCGCGAACTTAGATAAGAAGCAACCCGCAGTAATTGTGCCACCAGGGCGACCACCAATGTTTGCCATATCCGCAAACGGGCTCTTCAACTGTTCGTGGTACTCGTCTGCCATTGGTAGACGCCATGCACGGTCACTCGCTTGCTCAGAAGCGTTTACTAGCTCATGAGAAAGAGGGTTGTGGTTAGAGATTACGCCGCTGATATGGTGGCCTAGTGCGATAACACAAGCACCAGTTAGCGTTGCAACGTCAACCACGCAGTCTGGTTCGAAACGCTCTACGTAAGTCAGTGCGTCACAAAGAACAAGACGGCCTTCAGCATCCGTGTTCAGAACTTCTACAGTTTGACCAGACATGGTCGTTAGGATGTCACCTGGACGGTAAGCGTTGCTGCCAGGCATGTTTTCACAGCCCGCTAGAACACCAATAACGTTGATTGGTAGGTTTAGCTTCGCCAGCGCTTTCATTGTACCGAATACCGATGCCGCACCACACATGTCGTACTTCATCTCATCCATACCTTCACCCGGCTTTAGAGAGATACCGCCTGAGTCGAAGGTTAGACCTTTACCTACGAGCACAATCGGTTTTGCATCTGAGTCAGGGTTACCTTTGTACTCGATGATAGACATCATAGATTCGTTTTTAGAACCACGGCCTACTGCTAGGTAAGAGGTCATACCCAGCTTTTCCATCTCTTGCTCACCAATAATTTTGGTGGTTACGGTTTCGTAGTCGTCCGCTAGACGACGAGCTTGAGAAGCAAGGTAAGCTGGATTAGCTACGTTTGGCGGCATGTTGCCAAGGTCTTTTGAGGCTTTGACACCTGATGCGATAGCAAGACCATGAGTGATTGCTTTTTCACCCAAGTTCAATTCACGACGCGTTGGTACGTTGAAAACAAGCTTGCGCAGTGGGCGGCGAGTCTCAGGTTTCACGCTCTTGAATTGATTAAATGTGTATAGACCATCTTTAGTCGCTTCTACAGCCTGGCGCACTTTCCAGTATGTATCACGACCCTTAACATGCAGTTCAGTTAGGAAACATACCGCTTCCATTGAGCCTGTCTCGTTAAGTGTGCTGATCGTCTTTTGAATGATTTCCTTGTACTGGCGCTCGCCAAGTTCACGCTCTTTGCCGCAACCGACAAGTAAAACGCGCTCTGACAAAACACCTGGTACTTGATGCAGTAGCAGCATCTGACCAGGTTTACCCTCTAGATCACCACGGCGAAGTAGTGAACTGATGTAACCGTCACTGATTTTATCAAGTTGTTCGGCTACTGGAGAAAGGCGACGTGGTTCAAACACACCAACAACGATACATGCGCTACGTTGTTTCTCTGGACTGCCACTTTTTACACTGAACTCCATGCGTACTCCTACATCCTGAAGACAAATTGCTCTAAATGTTAGATAATGATCGCTTACTTGTTGAATTTTAGCTCCAGACTTAACATGCAGAGCTGATTAAGCGACTAACATCTAGTTTATAATTTTTAAAAAAATAAATGGTTCAACGGGAAACTATAGTGATTCGACCAAAAAAACAAGTTTTGTATAGGTAATTTCAGCGTGATTATTGTTAGATATTTGATCCGCGAAACACTCAAGAGCCAATTTGCGATTTTTTTCGTACTTTTTTTGGTGTTTGTAAGCCAGAAATTCATAAGTGTTCTTGCTGATGCTTCTGATGGGGATATTCCTGCTGGATTGATTTTCTCTATTGTTGGTTTGAACATGCCAGCAATGGGTCTGTTAATGCTGCCTTTAAGTCTGTATATCGGCATATTGATCACATTTGGTCGTCTGTATGCAGAGAGCGAAATTGTC
Organism: Vibrio sp. YT-17; assembly: GCF_033337375.1. Classification (NCBI taxonomy): domain Bacteria; kingdom Pseudomonadati; phylum Pseudomonadota; class Gammaproteobacteria; order Vibrionales; family Vibrionaceae; genus Vibrio; species Vibrio sp. YT-17. The sequence goes on along the minus strand of NZ_JAWOQP010000019.1, from coordinate 14,161 downwards.
GTAATGAACGCGACAGGTATTGGTAATAAATTCTTAGTTCAAGCGGCCTTATACCTAGCGTTGATTACTTCAGCGGTGGCGGCTTTCAATGCGTTGTGGCTATCGCCGTGGTCTCAAGACCGCGTTGAGCAGCTTTATGAGCAGGTAGCGTCAGAAAACAGCGTTGACCTACTTAAAAAAGGTCAGTTCCAAGGTACACCAGACGGTTCATCGGTTGTGTTCATCGATGACATTAAAGACAATACCTTGAGCAACGTTTTTGTTGCGCAGATGCGCCCTCGAGATTCAGTGTTACCGAGTGTGATGTTCTCATCTTCTGGTGAAGTAAAAGAGCTTTCGGACGGTCGTCAGATCATCACTATGAAAGAAGGTACGCGTTATGAAGGTGTGCCTACTCGCGTTGAATATATGATCACGAAATTCGATGAATACGAAGGTGTTATCGGCCAACGTGAGGTCAAAAAGAAAGGGCGAGACTGGGAAGCATACCCAACGGTTGACTTGATAGGTCACCCAGATCCAGAGGCGCAAGCGGAGCTACAATGGCGAATTTCGTTATTTGTGTGTATTCCACTCTTAACAATGCTCGTTATTCCTTTGTCTGCGGTGAATCCGCGTCAGGGACGGTTTGCCAAAATGGGGCCTGCGATTCTGATCTATCTAGCGTATTTCTTGGCGATCAGTGCAACCAAATCTGCATTAGAAGATGGTGACATCCCGGCTGCTATTGGTATGTGGCCAATCAATGCGATGTTGCTGATTGTTGCTATCATGGCGAATATGATGGACAGCGTTGCTGCTAGACGAATAAAAGACAAATTCCGCAAGAAGAGGCTCGCGTAAGCTGTGTTCAAAATCTTAGACCTTTACATCGGTAGAACCATCATCTCTACCACTGCCTTGGTTTTAGCGACGTTTGTTGGCTTATCGGGCATCATCAAATATGTAGAACAGCTACGTAAAGTAGGGCGAGGTGTGTACGACCTCACTCATGCGTTGTACTTTGTGTTACTCAGTGTGCCGCGTGATATCGAAATGTTCTTTCCAATGGCGGCATTACTCGGTGCCCTGATCGGCTTAGGTATGTTGGCTTCAAGCTCTGAGCTGGTGGTGATGCAAGCTGCTGGTTTCTCTAAGCTGGATATCGGGTTATCGGTACTAAAAACGGCCGTCCCGCTCATGATTGTCGTTATGGCGTTAGGTCAATGGGGCGCTCCTGAGGCCCAGAAGATGGCCCGTGACTTACGTGCGTTTGCGATATCAGGTGGTAGCATTGTGTCTGTGCGCTCAGGTGTGTGGGCTCGTGACGCAAACGACTTTATCTTTATAGGTAAAGTCGAAGACGACAAGCTTTATGCTTTAAATATGTGGCGTTTTGATGATGATAAGAATCTACAAAAAGTTATTTTCGCCGAAGAAGTCGACTACCAACAAGATAACAACTGGCTGATGCGCTACGTACAAATTACGGACATGGAAAATGAAAACGTAATTTCAAAGCAAGACATCGAACAGATGGAGTGGCACACCTCTTTGGCACCAGATAAGCTAGCTGTGGTGACCGTGAAGCCAGAAGAACTGTCGCTGAGCGGTTTGTATGATTATGTGACTTACCTGAAAGCATCGGAACAAGATGCATCTCGCTATGAGTTGGCGTTTTGGCGTAAGTTGACTCAGCCGCTTTCAATTGCTGTGATGATGTTAATGGCGCTATCTTTTGTTTTCGGTCCACTCAGAAGCGTGACCATGGGGGCAAGGGTATTGTCGGGCGTGGTTGCCGGGTTTACTTTTTACATATCCAGTGAGTTCTTTGGTCCATTAAGCTTGGTGTATGGCATATCCCCAGTGTTTGGTGCTTTGGCCCCGAGTTTGGTGTTCTTAGCTATTGCGATTGCACTACTACGAAGAAAGCTATAACTGAAGCATCATCGAATAAACCAAGTTTTACCGAACCAAATGTAAAGGAAGGCATTACGCCTTCCTTTTTTGTGTTCCTAGACAAGTTAGTTTGCCTTAGGTAATACAACAACCTCTGTTTTGGCCCAAATGTCGTGGAAACCACGTTTCTTCGGATCAATCGGTACAGTCAAATTTGCCAAGCCAAAGCCAGATGTCGAAATACGAATCAGAGCTTGAGTTACCGTAATTGGTGCTCCGTCTTTGGCATTGCGAACTCGAAGCTTCCAAGCGCGCATCCCAAGAGTTTGTCCTGCTCGCGTCCAGAAGAACACAAAGAAATATATCCACACACCCGCAAGATAAAGTGTAAATAGAGGGCTCAATACAGGGTGCTTTCCGAGCATATCTGCGGCATCAGCGTACTCGCCATAGCTCAACAATCCTGCTGCATTTAGTGCAAACACAACGGCCATAACAATACCTGCGGCCATCATTTCAATTGCGATAATAATCAATGTGTCGTAAATCAACGCTGCAAGTCGACGAAAGAGACCAGCAGGTGGAAGAGTTGTAGACGTTGTCATTATTCCATCACTTACCTTAAAAATTGTGCGTCAGAATATAGATTCCCTCACCAAGAGAAAAGAGACCTAACGCACAGAGTCTTTAATTGTGTATAAACGAAGAGACTTTTCTGCCCTACGTTATCAGCACATGTCATGATACACGAGGCCGTGCAGCAATATGTTTCAACTGAATTCGACTCTCTTAACCATTGGCTTTTTGGTCTGTGACCAGATTAGATAGCTGAGAGAGTTGGTGTTTCTCATCTTCGGTATAATGTTGGCTTAATGAAAGCTCTAAAGCTTTTTCTGACAGCTTGATTGCTGGTGACAAAAATAACTTAGGGTGCATACTAGAGAGAGCTAGCAAGGCCTTTTGTAGGCGAATCTGTATTTGGAGTTGCGCTGCACCATCGTGTGCTATCGGCAAAAAGACATCATCGAACAAATCCTGGCAGCTCAATGCGGGCACAAATAGTCTAGGATATCGAGTTTTGGTAGGAGGCTCACTGAGTAGGTCTCCCCATAATGAAAGTGCTCGTACAGAACGCCCAAGAACGTCAATTGCGGTGCCATTATCATTTACAGCCGGAGATAGTGCTCGTGAGGCGATTTCCGCCATAACGACTAAACCAAAGCGAGGGTCCTGATCATATGAACGCTCCGTTCGAATCGTGAAGGCTGCCGTTACTTCGCTTTCGTCTGGCAATTCTCCACAAACCCAAGCCAATGGTTGACCTACGTACACAAAACTTCCCGGTTGTCGCTCAAGATAGATGGTGCATTGGTTTGCTTCAGCAATACTATCGAGATGATGCATATCAACATGCTGTAAGTAGCCAATTTCTTGGCTCAAAATAGGTTTACTTCCTCTGGGTTTATGTTCTGGGTGGCTCCACGGGTGAGCACCTAGCCAACGCTCTTTGCCCCGTTTTCTTATCGCATCTAACAAGGCTTGCTCCACGTATGAAGTGGTTTCACTGACCCTTCCTAGTACGGAAAGGTGCTGAATCCAACGTAGCAGAGTGAGTATGATCATCACGATTACGGCGATAGTCACGATGAACAGATAAATTTGTGCTTGTTGATGATAGGCCCCAATACCTAGCGCGATAATTCCTACCAAACTAAATAGAAAAGAGCCAAGAAAGGTTGCTAAGGCATTTTGTGTTGTGCTGTCTTCCATCAACAGTTTTGTCGCTCGCGGCGTTACCCCTGCACTAGCGGCACTGTACGCTGAGACCATAATATTGAGAGAGAATGTAGTCACTGCAAGCATGGAGGTTGCGAGGATATTTAATATGTTGTTCAACAAATCCTTGCTGACGTTGATGGCAGGGGGCAGAGTAATGAACTGGTTTAAAACAATCGACATTAAGGCGGTAGCAACAGCTAGTAATGCGTAGAGTGACGTCCGGACCCACAGTTTTCGTGTCATCTGTTTCAGTAACCACTGCCATTTTGACCCAGTCATTCTTTGCTCCTATTCAGTTCTCACTAGAAAGTCGATAGAAAATTCAGAAAGTTATTCTTGCTTAAGCATAGGTTAAATGCCCGTCGTTCTGCTTGATATTTCATGCATCACGAAAGTAAGAAAGCTGCTTGCTTCAAAGAATGGTGCTCTTGAGGTGTGAATTACCACGATTCTGTTACCTTAATTGATAGATGAATTAAAAGTATGTGATTGAAAAGAGGTAGCGCATGATTGTAGTTACAGGTGCAAGTAGCGGTTTAGGGGCGGAACTAGCAAAGCGTTATGATGCGGAAGGCAAAGAGACGTACGTAATAGGAAGAAACACAGAAAAACTATCCGCACTAGCAAAACAACTCTCTCATAACGTCGGCTATCAAGCTTGCAACCTCTCATTACATCAAGGTGTGAAACAGCTCTTTGATGGGATGAAACAGCCGCCTGAAATGGTCATTCATAGTGCAGGAAGTGGTTATTTTGGCTTACTGGAAGAGCAGGAGCCGGAAGAGATTCAAAAGTTGATTGATAACAACCTGAATTCTGCGATTCATGTGTTAAGAGAGTTAGTAAAGCGTTACAAAGATCATCCAATAAAAGTGGTCATGATCATGTCCACAGCCGCGCAACAACCTAAAGCGCAAGAGTCTACGTATTGTGCAGTGAAATGGGCCGTCAAAGGATTAATTGAGTCGGTTCGTTTGGAGCTAAAAGGAAAACCTATGAAAATTATCGCGGTTTATCCTGGTGGAATGGATACGGAATTCTGGAAAACAAGCGGCAATACGATGGACACGAGTCACTTCATGCAAGCAGAAGATGCCGCAGAGATGCTCCATAATGCGTTGTCGAGCATTGGGAATGGTTATGTTTCTGATATTACAGTGAATAGAACTTAAAAAGAGTTTCGTATACTCATTTTCATCTGGAAGAGTAGTAGAAAATGGAGCGTACGTTTCTTATGAGTACAGCTTTGTCACACTTTGTGGCGAAATTATCAGCAAACGATAGTTATTTAAGGTATTTATGCTTGCGCAGGTCAAAAGCTTACGTATAATGCCAACCATCAAAGGGCAATAGCCCAAAGATGCCGGTGTGGTGAAATTGGTATACACGACGGATTCAAAATCCGTTGCCTTCGGGCGTGGCGGTTCAAGTCCGCCCACCGGTACCATATTAGAAAGGTCGCTTTTATAGCGGCCTTTCGTCGTTTTAGGTGCTCGTAAATATCAAAAGGAAGTTAGCGTTGCCTTCGCGGTGGCGGCAGGGATGCCAGTCCAATCAACTCCGTCCACCGGTACCATATTTTAAGACAGAGCCTCGATGAAAGTCGGGGCTTTGTTGTATCTGGATCTTCAAAACAAAAAAGCGCGAGGGGTATGCCTCGCGCAAACTACTACATGGTGATAGTAGGAACAGCCTATAGAGCTGTGAACAAGGTATTTTGAGTGTTCGGAGTCCAGTCTGCTTGGGACACGTGCGGTACATCAACTAGATAACGCAAACCTTGATAAGTCACCACATCGCCTTGTTTATAGGAAACATTTTGAGTCCAGTTAGTGGCTGGGTCCGCATTTGTCCAGAGGCTAGAGGTTGGAGACGGTGCCCAATCTTGTTGTGCAGCATGGTTTGTTACAGCCTGGTATACAGTACCTAGGTGTAAGACGTAATCGCCAGCGTCGTAGTTATGACCAACTTGCCAGTTCGGTGTGTAGTTATCCATTGTGTCGAAGTCATAACCCGCTTGTTTTGCTAACTGTATAAACTTAGCGAGCTTAGGTAGGTTTTGCGTTGCACCCATGCCACGCTTACCATCTTCAAATAGGAACTCGTGAGTTAATACGATAACTTTATCGGCGTGTAAAGGTGTACCACATGGGAACTCTTGAGCTTTGGAGTTGATCGGGTTAATCGTTGTTGGTGCACAAGTGTTTAACGCGGAATCCACATATCCAAGAAATGCTTCTGCTTCTGTAAGGCTGTTTGCTGGCATTTCAATGCCCCAATTTTCAGGTGCCCAGTCCACATCCCAACCATGAGTTTGATAGCCGTTATTCGCTAGGATATTTTGAACCTCGATAGCTGCTTTTACACTGTTGGATGGGTTGGATGTATTGCACACATATCCTGGTTCCCAAGGTTTCAGGTCATCAGACGTGGCACATAACCCATCTGCTTTGAAGTCTTTCGTCACTCGCCAACCGTTGGTGTAGGGCAGTCTAGCAAATTCTGTTGCCTTGTAGTTCGGGTAGCTTGTAATGTTCGGCAAATACTTTGCTAACACAGATAAGTTTTCCGTAAACATGGAGGCGTCGTAAACAGGGTCTTGATACGAGTTAAGCTGGTGGTCCCCGGTCGCATTACACTCCGCAGCACTGTTCGGTCCAAATTCATCCACGCAGTTGTGCACCATGTGATCGTAACTGTGGTTCGCAACAATATGACCAGTGTCTAATGCGAGCTTTAAGGCTTCTAGGGAACGGTCTTCATTCTCATCACCAATTCCATCTAAATGCCAAGCATTAAAGTAAAACGTCGCTTTGATATCTTCCTGGTTAAGTACTTGAATAACGTCAATAGATGCATTGATTGGTCCATCATCAAACGTTAGATAAATGGTGCCTTTAGAGCCGGTTTGAGCAAATGAGTGTTGTGATAGTGCGGCACTTACAAGCGTTGCAATAGCCAATTTATTAAATTTCATTCTCTATTCCTTTTAAGAAATTAATAACGACGTTGTCAGTAGTAAAATATTGATAATTTGAAACTTAATGTGATGTCTTAAAATATTTTATGACTTTTATCCTAGACCTAAATAATTACAAAAAAATAGGTGGTATTTTCTAAATTGGGATTGTGTTCACGAATAATGCAACCGGTTGCGCTTTTTTGTCTTGGTTATTTTTGCTACAGTTTTTATAGGTTGAAATTTACACAACGGGAGTAAGGCTATGAAAAAGATCCTTTTATGCTGTAGCGCAGGGATGTCCACCAGTATGCTTGTTAAGAAAATGGAGCAAGTTGCTGAAAATAAAGGAATTGAGTGCAAAATTGATGCAATGTCAGTGAATGCGTTTGAAGATGCAATTAAAGAGTACGATGTTTGTCTTCTCGGGCCTCAAGTACGTTTTCAGCTAGAAGAGCTAAGAAAAACGGCGCAAGAGCATGGTAAAAACATTGATGCTATTTCTCCTCAGCATTATGGAATGATGAAGGGAGAAGAAGTACTAGAGCAAGCATTAGAATTAATTAACTAAACCATAGTTTTAAATTAAAAAGATAACTGTACATCAAATATAAATATTTGATGCGGGATTCTTTTGCCTAAAATAAGGATGGACTCTATGAAGCTTTATGACGCAATTATAGGCGCAGTCGAAAAGCATATAGCCCCTATAGCAGCTAAAGTGGGGAATCAGCCCCATGTTCGCGCAATGAGAGACGGTTTTATTGTCGCAATGCCGTTTATTATTGTCGGTAGTTTCATTTTGATTTTTGCATTCCCCCCATTTGCCGAAGATACAACCTTTACTTTTGGTCGAATTTGGCTCGATTTCGCCACTACACATTTTGATACCATAATGATGCCCTACAACATGTCGATGGGGATCATGACCATTTTTGTTTCGCTGGGCGTTGCTTATAGTTTAGCTAAGGCTTACAAGATGGATGGGATCACGAGTGCTGTATTGTCACTAATGTCTTTTTTACTCATTGCGGCCCCAGCTAAAGATGGCGCGTTGTCTATGTCTCACATGGGCGGAACCGGGATCTTCACCGCAGTGATGTGTGCATTTTTCTCGGTGGAGCTCTACCGTTTTATGAAAAAGCACAATATTACGATTCGCATGCCAGAGCAGGTGCCACCGGCGATTGCGCGATCATTTGAAGTATTGCTACCAGTCTTAGCGATATTCATTACCTTATATCCACTTAGCCTTTTCGTACAAACCCAGTACGACATGCTGATTCCAGACGCTGTTATGGCTATCTTTAAACCGCTAATTAGTGCGTCTAACTCATTGCCTGCCATTATTGGCGCTTTATTGCTTTGCCAGCTGCTTTGGTTTGCGGGTATTCATGGTGCTGCAATTGTTGTTGGACTGCTTTCTCCAATCTTTTTGACCAACATTGGTGCCAACATTGAAGCCTTTGTTGCAGGTGAACCGATTCCAAACGTATTTACTCAACCGTTCTGGGATTTTTACATCTTTATTGGCGGCTCTGGTGCAACACTTGCTCTTGTTATGCTGATGTCGTTTAGCCGTTCTGTTCACCTTAAGAGCATTGGTCGAATGAGTGCGGTGCCTGGCTTTTTCCAAATCAACGAACCTGTGATCTTCGGTAGCCCAGTTGTGATGAACCCGACCTTGTTTATCCCGTTCGTCTTCGCTCCAGTCATCAACGCTACGATTGCGTATTTTGCTGTGCATGTCGGCTTTGTGGGTATGGGTGTCGCTACAACACCTTGGACAACACCGGCACTGATAGGTGCTTCGTGGGGTAGCGGTTGGACCTTTGCGCCAGTATTGCTCGTCATTGGTTTATTAATTCTTGATCTAATCATCTACTTCCCATTCTTCAAAATGTTTGAGAAGCAAATGTTGGAGCAAGAACTACCAACGACGAAGGAAACTAAAGGTGACACGCAGCCGTCAGGCGAAGGCGTTACTGCTTAACTGTACTTAATGGGCCGCAATTACCGCGGCCCGATTTTCGGAGAGAAAATGATGGAACAAGAATTGGTTGTAATGGAGATCATTTGCAATGCTGGTGAAGCCAGAAGTTTAAGCTACGAGGCATTGCGTTTATCTCGAGAACAAGATTTTGAAGCGGCTGATGAGAAGCTCTCTCAAGCAAGAGAGTGCATTAATAAAGCCCACTTAATACAGACTCAGCTTATTGAAGAAGATCAGGGAGAAGGGAAAGTCCCGATGACGTTAGTGATGGTGCATGCTCAAGATCACCTAATGACTACGATTTTGGCTCAAGAGATGGCTGTAGAAATCGTCGCACTGAACAAAAAAATCTCGAACAAATAAAGGGGGATGAAAATGTCTAGAGAGGCGATCAAACTTGCCATTATTGGCGGTGGTAGTAGCTATACCCCGGAATTGGTTGAAGGGGTTATTAAGCGCTTAGAATATTTACCCGTTAAGAAGATTCATTTTGTGGACATTGAGTCAGGAGCTGAGAAGCTTGAGATCATCAAAGGATTGGCTCAGCGAATGGTCGATAAAGCCGGCGCAAAAATTGAGATAAAAGCCGGTTTCGATCGCCGTGCTGCGATAAAAGATGCAGATTTTGTGATGACGCAGTTTCGTGTTGGTGGCCTTGCTGCACGCGCTAACGATGAGCGAATCCCAATCAAGTACGACGTCATCGGCCAAGAAACAACGGGCCCTGGTGGTTTTGCTAAAGCACTGCGAACCATTCCGGTCATTCTTGATATCTGTAAAGACATTGAAGAGTTGGCTCCAAACGCATGGATGCTCAATTTCACCAACCCAGCGGGTTTAGTTTCCGAAGCGGTCAGTAAGTACACCAAAGTAAAGAGTATTGGTTTATGCAATGTGCCCGTTTCAATGGAAATGATGATTGCAGAAATGATGGAGTGCGAGCCAAAAGAGCTACAACTTGAGTTTGCTGGGTTAAACCATCTCGTGTGGGTACACAAAGCATGGCTCAATGGGGAAGATATTACTCAAACGGTATTAGAGAAAGTCGGTGATGGTGCCAACTTCAGTATGAAGAATATCTGGGAAGAACCGTGGGATCCGGCATTTCTAAAAGCACTGGGGGCGATACCATGTCCTTATCATCGCTACTTCTATCAAACTGATGCCATGCTTGCTGAAGAGAAACAAAGTGCCGATGAAAAAGGCACTCGTGCTGAGCAGGTAATGGAAACAGAAAATGCGCTATTTAAGCTCTATCAAGATCCTACCCTCGATCATAAGCCGAAAGAGTTAGAGGAGCGGGGTGGTGCTTATTATTCTGATGCATCACTGAACCTAGTTGATTCAATTTATAACAATCGTAATAGTATTCATGTTGTTAACGTTTTAAATAATGGAGCGATCAACGGCCTACCTGACGATGCTGTGATTGAATGTAGTGCCGTGATTGGTAGCTGGGGGGCGAAACCTCTTGCGGTTGGCGAGTTGTCAAACAATATCAAAGGATTACTCCATCAAGTTAAAGCGTATGAGCAGCTAACAATAGAAGCTGCTGTCGAAGGTAATTATGACAAGGCGCTTATGGCATTAACCAATAACCCATTGGTGCCTGACATTGGCCGCGCCAAGTCAATCCTGGATGATATCCTAGCGGTGAACGCTCCGTATTTACCTCAATTTAAACTAACGACGTTGTAAGACTAAGGAAGGGCGCCGATGAAAGTCATTTTTAATGCTGATGATTTTGGTTTAACGAGAGGTGTAAATAGCGGCATCGTTAAAGCTCATCAGCAAGGTGTGGTTCATTCAACCACCATGATGGTGGGTATGGATGCTGAGCAACATGCCTTAGAACTAGCTCGCCATAATCCAGACTTGAAAATTGGCGTTCATCTTAGGTTTACAGCAGGTGTGCCTATAACGAAGCATCCTAACTTGACCAACGGCCGAGCGCACTTTATCAACTATGACGAACTTTGGAGTAAGCAGGACTTCGAAACTCAGGTCATTTATGATGAAGCAAAAGCTCAGGTGGAACATTTTTTATCGCTTGGGTTAGAGCTAAGCCACTTAGATAGCCATCATCACGCGCATACTCACCCTCAAATTTTGCCCGTTATTAAAGAAGTAGCGAATGAATACAGAGTGCCACTGCGGGGCACTGGCTTGTGTCAAGAATCGATGACAATCAGGTATATCTTTACTGATGAGTTTTATGATCAAAAAGTGAGCTTGGATGGCTTAATGGCACATCTATTGAGCTTAAAAGCTGACTATGACTTGGTTGAGGTGATGTGCCACCCGGCAGAGGCCGATCAGGCGCTTATCTTAAAGAGTGGCTATGCGCTTCAGCGAGAGCTAGAGTTACAAGTTCTTACCTCTCCCATTTTAAAAGAACAGTTAGCTCATCATGGCATAACTGTCACGGATTACTCTGAGCTTGTTTCTACCAATCAAATGGTCGGTGTATGATTAAAGGCTGCCAGCTTCGCCCCCTATAGCACCTTACGAATTGCTGGCAGCCGTTCTACACAAACGAATATTTAATAACAATTGCAGTTGGACCCAATAGCATTATGGCAAGGATTAAAGATGTAGCCGAACTCGCCGGTGTAAATCGCTCTACCGTTTCTCGAATTATTAATGGAGAGGGGAAATTTCGCGAGGAAACTCGAAAAAAAGTAGAGCAAGCTATGGCGCAATTGAATTATCGTCCTAGTGCAATTGCTCGTTCACTCGCAACCTCATCCAGTAATATGGTTGGGTTATTGGTGACTTACTATACGGGGGGCTTCTTTGGCGAGATGATGGAGCAGGTTCAGACCGAGCTGGATATTCATAAGAAGTTTTTGATTACAGCTCAAGGCCATCATTCTGCACAAGGTGAAAAAGAGGCAATTCAGCGTTTTAATGATTTACGTTGTGACGGCTATGTACTTCATAGTCGTTATTTGTCAGATGATGACTTACGTGAATTAGCTAAACAGCCAACACCTTTCGTTCTTCTGGATCGCTACGTGGAAGGAATAGAAGAGCGTTGTGTTACCTTTAACCATCATCATGCAAGCCGTATTGCCGTTGAGCACCTTTTAGCTGGTGGTCATCGAAAGATTGCTTGTATTGCCGGTCCATCCCAACGTCATAACAGTGTATTGAGAAAGCTTGGGTATATTGATGCAATGAAGGATGCTGGTATAGATATTGATGAAAGCTGGTGTGAAGAAGGGAATTATGGTCGGCAAAGTGGTTATGATGCAATGGCTGCAATTTTACAACGACACCCTGATGTGACGGCTGTCTTTTCGTGCAGTGAAGAAATGACGGTTGGCGCAATGCAGTACTTACACGAGCACAGTATTTCTGTACCAGAGCAAATCTCATTAACTAGCTTTGACAGTGTTGATCTTTGTGAAAGTCTTTACCCTACAGTATCAGCAGTGCACTTTCCTATCAGTGACATGGCCCGTGTAGCGGTACAAACGTTAATGGGGCTAGTCAAAGATCAAGAAGTAATAGACAAGCCAGTGTTCGAGGCCAAGCTTAAAATACGCAAAGCAGATCGCTCCTTAAAGTAGCTTACTTCTATCTAATTAAGTGAGTCGCTTAGAAATAACGGTTTGATGTTTTGATAGTTACTGATGAATTTATTCACAAAATTTACTAGTATTCTAACTCTCTTAAGAAATATAAATCAGTAGTGAATAAGTGGCAGCCATTAAACTAACGGTCGATCGTATTCAACCCGGATTACATATCCGTCTTCCGCTAAAGTGGAACGATCACCCCTTTCTACTCAATAGCTTTAAGATTAAAGACCAAGAGCAAGTCGAGATGATCCGCCACCTCGGCGTAAAGTTCGTTTACTTTAATCCAGAGCAAAGCGATGCCGTTCCACTCCCTGTTGATCAAAGACAAGCTGACAGAGTAACAAATGAAGCGTCGTTAGATCATGAAACTCAAAAAATGTGGCAAGAAAAACAGAACCGCATAGAAAAGTTAAGTGCATACCGTCGACGCGTGATTCAGTGTGAAAAAGAGTTTGAGCGCTCTCTGGCACGTATGCGTTCAGTCATGACTAAAATCCGTAACCGTCCGACAGCAGCAGTTGATGAAGCAAAGCTTCTTATTGAAGATATCGTCGAGAAGTTAATGTGCGATGATAATGTTACGTTACATCTGATGAACGGAAAAAATGAGTTTGAAGATATTTATTTCCACTCATTGAACGTGGCTGTTATCTCGATGATGATTGGCCGTGCTAAAGGGTACTCAGCAGCACAGTTGAAAGAGCTTTCCTTCTCCGCACTATTCCATGATATCGGGAAAATAAAAATCCCGACTGCAATATTAAGAAAGCAACTACCTCTAACAGAGCCAGAAACCAACTACTTAAAGTTGCACACTAAATATGGCGTCGATCTTGCGAGTCAAATCGAGGCTTTTCCCGAAGTCGCGAGAATTGTGATCGCGCAGCACCATGAGCTAAGAGATGGGTCTGGTTATCCTAAAGGCCTGAAAGGAGATGAGATCAACGAGTTTGCTCAAATTATTGCTGTAGCCAATGCGTTTGATAACTTGTGTCATACACCGATAGTCTCAGATCAAAAGATTCCTTATACCGCACTCTCTCATTTATATAAGAACTGTAAACACCTATATAAAGAAGAGAACCTGAACATCCTAATTAAGTTTATGGGCGTGTTTCCTCCGGGTACCGTAGTTCAGCTTTCTAATAATATGGTCGGCCTGGTTATCTCAGTGAATGCATCGCATTTATTATTCCCGAATGTCTTGGTTTACGATCCATCAGTACCAAGGACGCAAGCGCCAATCATTGATCTTGCCTCAAAAGATATAAAGATAGTTAACGCGATTCATCCGTCAAAATTACCGGATAAAGTAAAAGAGTATCTAAATCCGCGTTCGCGTATTTCTTATTTCTTTGATAGTGATGAGTAGTTATCCACAGCTTTTTGTGGGTAAATTGTATAAATCCTGAGTGTTATTTCTGGGTAATTTTAGGGTTGGATGGAAAGTATCCATTTGGCATGTTTTTTTAGAAAAAATGCATTTTTAGTATTGCCAAAGAAAATCTTCTCCCTATAATGCGCATCCATCGACACGGCAGACGCCACAAGGCTTTAGCAGGGTCGAAGAGGTAAAAAGCTTCTACAAAAAATTAGTTTAAAAAAGTGTTTGACACTAACAACTAAATCGCTAGAATGCACCTCCGCTTTGAGAGAAAAACTTCTCGCAAAGCAAGCTCTTTAACAATATAGACCTATCAATCTGTGTGGGCACTCGTTGATGATAATCCAATTCGATACTTCGGTATCAAATTAGGTTTCAATGAAACGAAGTGACCATTCGAATTGGGAAGCAGCCTTGAGCTGTTTTGTTTTACTTTTTCAAAAGTAAAAACCAATAAGAGCACAGTCAATTCAAACATTACTTCTGCTATTTATTAGCGAAAGGAATGTTCAGTATTCATTGAGCCGAACAAAATCTTAAATTGAAGAGTTTGATCATGGCTCAGATTGAACGCTGGCGGC
>NZ_JAWOQP010000198.1:0-1039 GCF_033337375.1 Vibrio sp. YT-17 | reverse complement strand
TTCCGGTGCCACACGAGCTGTCGCGAAGTTCTTGCCGTCGTATTTCGGCGTCGAAGCAATTTGATCCAAAGCGTCTGGACGAATACGTGACTTCATCACAAACTCAATCCAACCGCCCGGCGCAATAGATAGAACTGGAATATCGATATCCGCATTTGCACCACCAACAAAGCCGCCGATATCCGTCGTTGCTTCACCAGAAGTTTTCACGCTCACTTCCCATCCGTGCGCAGCAAACGCAGGTAAACTCTGCGCGTCTGATTCTCGAGCCGCATTTTGTGCCACTCGGACTTTGATGCTAGAGAATAACTCTTGCAGTGATTTGTTGTACTCCAGTCCTTTACCATTGTTTTGGAGGCGCAGACGGTACACGATATTTTCACCACTAGACGTGTGATTGTACGTCAGCTTTTCGCTTGATAAAGACGAATCCGTGTACGCTTTATGGGATTTGCTTACCTCAGAAGGCAGCATGTTGGCTGGCTCAGCAACTAGGTTATGACTGTTATCAATAACCGCCACGTTTAAGATTTGGCCAACCGCTTTCTCGCTGATCTTTGCTTTCACCGTATATTTGATGAAAGTGCCGCCAACAGCGAAACTATTTGCTGCAAGGTTAAACTGGGTGTCAATATCGCGGTTATCCGTGACCGACCCCGGCTCACTGATACCACTGGTATCGGTTTGAGTCGTGATGGTCCAAGAGTCAAACGCAGCACCCATCGAGCCATCTAAGTATTGGGTTTTGATTGCGCTAAGTTCATCCTTAATCGGCATGTTTTGCATGTGCACGTTGTTAAGGTTAACGAGCGATATTTCATACTCAATGTAGCCGCCCGGCGTGTAACCGCCGCTCAATGAAGTAACACCGCCTTGACCTAAGAAGCGGGTAATGTGTTTTTCGAAGTCGTATTTCTCTGCCGATGCTTTCGTCTTCGCACTGACAGTATAGCCGTCAACGGTCAACAAGTTGAGGATTTCACCAACTGCATTGTTGTTTACCGTCGCCGTCACTTTGTACTCAATTGTAGTGCCCGCG
>NZ_JAWOQP010000197.1:0-1040 GCF_033337375.1 Vibrio sp. YT-17 | reverse complement strand
ATTGCTTCTTGCATGAGGCTCAGTGTGTTGCATAATTAGCCTTTACATTGTGGACCTCTATTTTGTGTTAGTATGGGAACACGCATCATATTTAGGAAGCAGCAATAATCATCTGTCTTTCTTTAAAACAATAAAAACGTGCTAAAAGTTATTAGATACTGCATATGTGATATTTTTGTATATAAAACCCACGCGTGATGAACTACTTTACTGGTATGACAAAAAAATAAATAAATAAATAAATACATAAAAAAAGTGAAACTTTATTAGGAGCTGCACCTTGTCAACATAAGTCAAAACCTATATAACTGGACCATGTGTGAATTTAATTTGAAAGGGCAGATACAGGAAGTGTCCACGCTCAGCAGTCAGACAGGAGTCAGGTTAATTTCCAGGGCTGGTACCTGCGGTTATTCCACAGGCTAGTTAATAACATGTCGGGCAGGAAATCCAAAGTGTGGGATCATTTTGAGAAGGTGAAGGACGAACCCAAGGTGATATGTAAACTCATCTTCATTGGTCGACTACAAACATGACGTATCATCTGAAACATGGAAGTAGCTACATGCCCATTAGCCCACAGCGTCATTAACAGGCGGCTCGCTCAGTGTGTGACGTGCACTTGTAGATAAAATATAGGCCTATATTAATGAAGGTTCATTAGTACAGTTTGTATTTCTCTGTAATGTAGCAGTGTTAACAATGTTACTCATACTATTCTTTCTCACACCTTCAACTCAAACCATTGTGTTGCCCCGCCAAAAAAATATACTCTAATAATTAAATTATTAGTGTAAACATGCTGGCGACTAGTCGACTAATGGCCCTAAATGATGACTATTGGTCAACTAGGAAAATCCTTAGTCAGGGGCAGTTTTAGTCGAGCTTTAGTCAACCAAAAGGCTAATACAGATATCAGAAATTTTAATCAAGGTGACTGGTTGTATCAGTTGTTAAAAGTTTATTGAGACATAGCTGTATAAAAAATACATATGTATTTTTTATTGAGACATAGCTGTATAAAAAATACATAGGTATTT
>NZ_JAWOQP010000196.1:0-1044 GCF_033337375.1 Vibrio sp. YT-17 | reverse complement strand
AAAGGTTGTTCGACAATACACACTGGAGAGCCTATCTCACAGTCATAACCCGTTGGGGTAATTTCACCTGTTTGAGGATTGCGACGAAAGCTCACCACATTGTTGGAATGTTGATTGGCAACCAGCAACCACTTTTGATCACGAGACAACACAAAATCTCGTGGAAAAACCCCTTCACAGTGAATGGCTGCTCGCCTTTTTGGCGTATCGCCAGACACATCAAACATACTGATTTTGTTCTGAGCTCGGCAAGAGACATACAAAAACGTTTCATCTTGCGAAAGACGAATCGCCGCCGCCGCTTGCTGATTCTCTTCCCCTTCTAATAATTCTGTTTGATTCGAGATAAGCCATTTATCTTGGTGCTTAACCAGCACAATAATGGTTTCTGACAGTTCGCAAACCACATACGCTGTCGACTCTTGTTGGTTAAACACCACATGGCGCGGTCCCGAACCTGCGGGCAAATGAATCACTTGCGACAGTGAAAAATCCGGCGGCTGGGCATCGTAATCATAAATAAGGACGCTATCGCTGCCTAAGTCTACGACAACCAATTGATGACTGTGCTTTAAAAACGTGACTTGATGAGCGTGAGGAGAAGTTTGGCGCTCTAAATTCGGCCCGCATCCATCAACGTATAAATCCGCCAATAAACCAAGCGGTTTACCATCGCCATCCAAGTGAAATACGCTAACATTTCCAGAGCCATAATTAGCAACCGCCAACAACGGTTCTTTGATATCCAAATGACACGGATAATCGCCATTAATCGGCAAAGAGACGGATTCACTACCGCGAAAAAACGCGAGCTCTGCACCTTCATTTCTATCCATTTCGCTAAACGTATACAGCCCGTGTTCGGTGGTCGTGAGATAGGACGGATTACGTTGAACTACAACATCGTCAAGCCGAGTCAGTTCACCCGTTTCAGTGTTCAGCGATAGACGCACAATGCCCGTGCTCGTACTCGGTGGGTTGGTGTAAGTGCCAATATAAAAATGCACGTGACCAGTTGTTGTCATGGATGGCCTTATATGAGTG
>NZ_JAWOQP010000195.1:0-1048 GCF_033337375.1 Vibrio sp. YT-17 | reverse complement strand
GCAGGCAATGCCTGCGGTTTTTTATTGCTCGTTACTTGCGGTTTTTGATCTAGTTCTGCATGCAATTAAAAACCGCAGGCAATGCCTGCGGTTTTTTATTGCTCGTTACTTGCGGTTTTTGATCTAGTTCTGCATGCAATTATGTCGAAAAATGAGTCTTTCAGGCTAATGATAGTCTGGGCAAAGGCAAATACAGTGTTTCGACAATATCTGATAGCACGTGATCATAGGTATTGAAAATCGTCAGTGACAGATCTGAGGTGATGCCATAAAGTTCTTCTTCTGTTAGTCCGGTGTGTTTTCCTTCGACATAGTCGTTTAACGCTTGTGTCGAACGTACAGAGATCGGCGCTGCGATAGTCAGCGGTGCTATTACCGCTAACTGATTCAGTTTACGTGTCATTACAGATGCGTAGTTCTTTACTCGAACGCTTCCTCCTTGTTCGTTTAAGTCTTGAATGCTAATACGAAGTTGAGTCAAGGTTTCGAGGCTATCGATAATGGTTTGCCAATTCATGTGGTACTCATCATGCAATTCATCTCGTTGCTCAACTGCTAGCCACGCAATAGTGACTTCATCCATTAAAAACAAACAATGTCGAATCAGCTTTCCGTGCTCCATTTGATTTCTCGCGATGCTGTTTTCCTGCCATTGTTCTAGCAACTTACTGACTTTTATCTGTAACACACGATACATGGGTTTATTTTCAAAGCGCGATGTTTCCAACAAAAGGTGCAGCTTGTTGTTGAGAGCATGATGGATCTCTTCTATTTCTCGATCATAGTTTTGTTGGGATTGAAGGGAGTAATGTGTGATTGCTCGATGACGTCTAAGCAAGTTAACGACATCGCGAAGTAGGGTAAGCAACTGATACTTTCGTGCATGTTGCTGTTCGCGTTTTGTGGAAAGGTGGTAAATGCCGGCTAATATGGCGACGGATAATAACGTTGAAATCAAAACAAACATAACCAACTCCTTGTTAGTGTTTGGACCTAGCAAGAAGGAATTAGCAGTTTTAATGCCAATTAAAATTACTTTAAAAACAAG
>NZ_JAWOQP010000194.1:0-1050 GCF_033337375.1 Vibrio sp. YT-17 | reverse complement strand
CGCAAGCGAAACAAGCACCAAACTCAGCGCTAAGTCTTCTAGGTTAATCTACCTAACACGACAAGATACAAAAGCCAGGCTCATCCCTGGCTTTTTGCTTATCGGCTATACCGATTTAGATGCGTCCTAACAGGATGTTCGACAAGGCATTCATATCGATTAGATGGTCTCTTTAAATACCAATGTTGCCGCGATGATGACGCAGCGACATCTTAGCCAAGCAGCCGATCAAAACGTTGAGTCACAGAGAAACCTGTCTTCGGGATATCGGATTAACTCAGCAAGCGACGATGCTGCAGGCCTACAAATATCGAATACTCTCCATGTTCAAACGAGAGGGATTGATGTCGCCTTAAGGAATGCTCACGATGCCTATTCGGTCGCTCAAACCGCAGAAGGCGCGTTGCATGAGAGCAGTGATATTCTGCAACGGCTACGCTCTCTCGGACTTCAGGTCGCAAATGGCAGCCATGAACAGGATGATCGTACAAGTCTTCAACAAGAAGTGATTGCACTACAAGATGAATTGGATCGTGTGGCAATCACGACGACATTCGCGGATAAAAACCTCTTCAATGGCTCTTATGGTTCTCAGAGTTTTCATATTGGCGCCAATGCGAACTCTATATCATTGACGCTCAGAAACATGCGTACGCACATACCTGAAATGGGCGGGCAACATTATCTGGGTGACAGTTTAGACAAAGACTGGCGGGTAACGAGAGATAACCAACAGTTCGTGTTTGAATATCAAGACAATGAAGGCCAAGCGCAATCTAAAGTATTAACACTCAAAGTAGGCGATAACCTTGAAGAAGTGGCAACCTACATTAATGCCCAGCAATCGGTAGTCGATGCTTCCGTAACGCAAGATCATCAACTGCAGTTTTTTACCTCGACACTGAATGCGCCAGAAGGCGTCACATGGAAAGGCAATTTTGCCGATGAGATGGATATAGGTTCCGGTGAGTTGGTGACCGTTGATGATCTCGATATGTCGACAGTAGGAGGCGCTCAGCTTGCCATTGGTGTGGTGGATGCGGCGATAAA
>NZ_JAWOQP010000193.1:0-1054 GCF_033337375.1 Vibrio sp. YT-17 | reverse complement strand
ACGAAGTTTACTGACATCTTCAGTATGGCCTTCAACGCGTTCATCGACTTTCTCGTAGTAGGTGTCTGGCGTTGGCATAAAGTCCATACCGCGGTCACGCAACGTTTGCACCGTTTGATAGATGTCATCCGTTGTCAGAGCGATATGCTGAATACCTTCCCCGTTGTATTCGCGGATAAACTCTTCAATCTGCGATTTGTCATCCGAGGATTCATTGATTGGAATGCGGATTTTGCCACACGGCGCCGTCATTGCGCGGCTGACAAGGCCGGTCAGTTTACCTTCGATATCGAAGTATCGAATTTCTCGGAAGTTCCCGATGCGCTCATAAAAACCAGACCATACATCCATATTACCTTGCTTAACATTGTGCGTGAGATGGTCTATCTCGTACAAGCCAACGTCTGATTTTGCTAAGCGATCGTCTGCATCGTCATAAAAACGGAAATCGACGTCGTAGATGCTCTGCTTGCCATAACGATCAACGAAATAAAGCAAGCTTTCACCAATACCGTAAATGGCAGGGATACTCAGTTCCATCGGACCAATTTCAGTTTTGTATTCTGTGCCGCCGTTTTGAATAGCATGTTCAAGCGCAACCGTCGCGTCTTTCACACGAAACGCCATACCACATACAGATGGGCCGTGAACTTTAGCAAATTCTTCCGCCTGGCTATGAGGCTGGGCGTTCACGATAAAGCTGATGTCACCTTGTCGATACAACCATGCTTCTTTCGAACGATGTTTGGCTATTTCAGCAAAGCCTAGCGATGTAAATAACGCTTTTAGTTGTTCAATGCCTTTGCTGTCAGCAGCTGTGTATTCAACAAACTCAAATCCGTCTGTACCTAATGGGTTGTATGTGTCCACCATGACTTTCTCCTTGCGTCACTAATTTGTTTACAGCCTCACTGAGCTGTTTGAACTGATTTTTCTAACTTGGCGCAGGTAGAGAGAAATTGGAATACATAAGCCGAAATCTCTATTTCGATGGGTCTTACAGAGAAATGTAAAATTAATGTTACACCACAAAGCCATCAATGCACCCGGTTAA
>NZ_JAWOQP010000192.1:0-1062 GCF_033337375.1 Vibrio sp. YT-17 | reverse complement strand
CTTCATGATTTTTGGTTGTTCAAGAATTGGCAAGACAAGTGGATCGCGATTTCTGTTGATAGCAATTACATCATGCCTAAGTGAGAGGTGGTCAATAACCTCGTAGGTAAGCAGTGTTTACGCTTGTACTTTTCGATTATGCTAACTGCCTTTCAGTAAGGCTTTGAGTGTTTTAAGGAGAATTAAATGCCTGAATTACCAGAAGTTGAAGTAAGCCGGATGGGTATTAGTCCACATATGGTTGGACAAACGATTAAGGCATTTGTTTTTCGCACACCCAAACTGCGCTGGGATATCCCGCAAGAGCTGAAATTGCTTGAAGGGCAAGTGATTCGAGCCATTCATCGTCGCGCAAAGTATTTGCTCATAGAAACGGATGCAGGGACTGCCATTGTGCACCTTGGAATGTCAGGCTCGTTACGTGTGTTGGATGCTGATTTTCCTGCGGCTAAGCACGATCATGTCGATCTCAAACTTACAAATGGTAAAGTGCTGCGTTATAACGACCCTCGACGCTTTGGTGCTTGGCTATGGTGTGCTCCTGGTGAGTCCCATGCGGTACTTGAGCATATGGGACCAGAGCCTCTAACTGATGCGTTTAATAGCGAGTACATTGCCGATAAAGCGCAAGGTAAGCGTGTCGCGGTAAAGCAGTTCATCATGGACAACAAAGTCGTGGTCGGTGTGGGGAATATTTACGCCAATGAATCTCTGTTTAAATCTCGTATTCTCCCAACCCGACAAGCAGGTCAAGTGACGCCCCAAGAATGGGTACTGTTAGTGGAAAACATCAAAGCCACGCTAAAAATTGCCATTAACCAAGGTGGTACGACTTTAAAAGACTTCGCTCAAGCCGATGGCAAGCCGGGTTATTTTGCTCAAGAACTTTTAGTGTATGGAAAAGCGGGTGAGCCTTGCCCAGAATGTGGAGAGCCGCTTCAAGAGCTAAAAATTGGCCAACGTAATACCTTCTTCTGTAATGAGTGCCAGCAATAGAAATACGATCGCGTACGGTGTATTGCCATCAAGCAGTTGTAATCGCCGACCTTTCCTTCAATAATT
>NZ_JAWOQP010000191.1:0-1062 GCF_033337375.1 Vibrio sp. YT-17 | reverse complement strand
GTCTTGATGTTTTTTACCGTTTCAATGAAACCAAAGTCATTGTAAATCGCACCGAAGCGGGACTTCGCACCAAAGGCACTGATGTTGTCACCGATGCTCAAAATCGTTAGTGCATCGTTATTGTTCGTTTGGTTGTAGTCGCGAATCGCTTTAAATTGAGCATCCAATGTTTCAATCTTTTGCTCGACTTTGTCTTCAATGTTGAAGATTTTGCCAATGTTACGCCATTGAGCCTGCGTGCCTTCCCAGTAGCCTTCGCCTTCTTTAGCTGCAAACACAACCGTTGGGGCAATTTCACTTAGCTCTTCATATTTCGCAGAGCCACGCGGGCCAACCAAGATCAGATCTGGTTTTTGCATATAAATAGCTTCGAAGTCAGGCTCAAACAAACTGCCTGCAGATGTGTAGTTCTCTTTGCTGTACTTAGAAAGGTAGCTCGGAAGATGAGATGCGTTTGACACAGCTACAGGGTCAATCCCGAAGTTATCCAAAGCATCTAAAGGACCAAAACCAATCACAACCACGCGCTTAGGTGATTGTTCTAGCTCGGTTTTTCCCATGTAATGGTCAATAACAACGTTAGCAGCAAAAGATGGAGAAATGGTTAGCAGCGAGAAAACAGCCGCACTGACGAGTTTTTTCATTTTGTTGAGCCTTAATGAGATCTATTATCATGCGCGTTCGCAATATAGCGTTACTCTCAAAAGCATTCAACAAGATTTATACGACTTTACATTCATTACAGTGATTTTAGATTAAACCATTTCAAGCACTTATGAATGGCAATCATTGCAATCCCGAATTGAATTATTCGTGCGAATCAATGAACGCTTTTAACGCCATTTCATCAAGGATCACTAAGCCATTGTCGGTTTTTGCAATAAGACCTTTATCGATAAGATCTTTGACTGCACGTCGATAAACACGGCCTGACGTACCAAATCGTTCCGCCTCTTGGTTCACTTTGTCAAAGCCACCAAGCAGCGTATCCGTCTGATTACGGACGAGAAGATCATAGGCAATGTTGTAAGTGATGGGATGCAACAAACGATTAGTGTAGAT
>NZ_JAWOQP010000190.1:0-1063 GCF_033337375.1 Vibrio sp. YT-17 | reverse complement strand
CACAGATGGCCTGCGTCAAATCACTTTACGTAACCTTACTGAGCAAGCATTGGGGCTACTCGATAAAGCGGCAGTGCAAGAATTGCTACCTTCGGGCTTGTATAACCATCAGATTACTATGTCGCAGGCGTTGCACACCATTCATCGCCCGCCGCCAACCATTAATTTAGATGAATTTGATGAAGGTAAGCACCCCGCTCAAATCCGTTTGATCATGGAAGAGTTGCTCGCTCAGAACTTGTCGATGTTGGCGGTTCGCAGCAAAGGCCAGCAAGATATCGCCTTACCGCTCGCACCATGTGACAAACTGAAAAAACAGCTGTTGGCGCAACTGCCGTTTTCTCCGACCAATGCTCAAGCACGCGTGGTGAAAGAGATTGAAGCCGACCTCGCAAAACCGCATCCAATGATGCGTCTTGTCCAAGGTGACGTAGGCTCAGGAAAAACCCTCGTCGCGGCACTGGCTGCGGTTCGAGCTATCGAGCACGGTTATCAGGTCGCACTAATGGCACCAACTGAGCTGCTCGCCGAACAACACGCCATCAATTTCGCCAACTGGTTTGAAGCCATGGACATTCAAGTGGGCTGGCTTGCTGGTAAACTCAAGGGCAAAGCCAAAGAGACGGAACTGGCTCGCATTGCCAGCGGTGAAGCGCAAATGATAGTGGACACTCACGCCCTCTTCCAAGAACATGTGGAATTTCATCACCTAGCTTTAGTCATCATTGATGAGCAGCACCGCTTTGGCGTCCATCAGCGATTAGAGTTACGTGAGAAAGGGGCAAAACAAGGCGCGTATCCGCATCAGCTCATCATGACGGCAACTCCGATTCCTCGCACACTAGCAATGACAGCGTATGCTGATTTGGAAACGTCGGTGATAGACGAATTACCACCAGGCCGAACGCCGATTCAAACCGTCGCCATTCCAGATACCAAACGTGACGACATTGTCGAGCGGGTACGAAACGCTTGTCTTAACGAAGGCAAGCAAGCGTATTGGGTGTGTACGCTGATCGATGAATCAGAAGTGTTAGAAGCGCAAGCCGCAGCAGACACCGCC
>NZ_JAWOQP010000189.1:0-1063 GCF_033337375.1 Vibrio sp. YT-17 | reverse complement strand
CGGCCAAAAGCTTCACAGATGGCGAGCGTGCGTCTTCCTAATGAAGCGACAAATTGAATAAAGCTAGCGACCATCAAATAGATCCTTTTCGATACTTTGCGCAGGAAAACGAAACGGCACTGGGCCATCTGCATCACCTTGTAAGAACTGCTGCACTCGCGGGTCTGGGTTTTGACTCAACTCCTCTGGCGTGCCAAACGCGATGATCTTGCCATCTGCTAGTAGGTAAACCCAATCAGCAATACTCATGACCTCCGGTACATCGTGTGATACCACAATAGACGTAAGGCCTAGAGCTTGGTTTAAGTCTTTGATCAACTCAACCAAAACACCCATGGTAATTGGGTCTTGTCCCACAAATGGTTCATCGAACATGATTAAATCAGGGTCAAGTGCGATAGCACGAGCCAATGCGGCGCGCCTCGCCATACCGCCCGAAAGCTCACTTGGCATTAATTGCGCGGCTCCGCGCAGGCCAACCGCTTCGAGCTTAAGCAGCACCATAGTACGAATCAAATCTTCTGAAAGATTGGTGTGTTCACGCAGTGGAAAGGCCACATTGTCAAATACATTCAAATCCGTGAACAGAGCCCCGGATTGAAACAGCATGCTCATTTTCTTACGAGCGTTGTAGAGTTTTTTGCGAGAAAGAGTCGGAATGTTGTCACCATCAAACCAAATCTCTCCTTGTTCGGGATACAACTGACCGCCAATTAAACGGAGCAGTGTCGTTTTACCGATTCCCGATGGTCCCATAATCGCCGTCACTTTACCTTCAGGAACATGCAGATCAATACCATCAAAGATCGTGCGATTTCCTCGTGAAAAAGTGAGGTTGTTCACGGTGACTAAATCGTTGTTCGACATATCATCTCTTCTACTGTCAGAGCATTAACGCTCGCAGAGTTGTCAAGTCAATCCACTTCCGAATAGCGCTAAGGGTTCCCTTATCGCCGCTTCGGTACATTTATTAGGCTGCAATCATAAGCACATTGGCTTGGAATTTAAAGCACTGTTCGATTAAATAAAGCCGACCAAATTCAAGCTATTCTCCATAAATTAT
>NZ_JAWOQP010000018.1:0-109670 GCF_033337375.1 Vibrio sp. YT-17 | reverse complement strand
TGGCGCTGGACTAAACAAAGGCCCCCTTTTAGGGGGCTCACACAAAGCCACCTTCTTTAGAAGGTGGTAATTTACTTGTTTGCGGCGAGGTGACGTTTTTATTACTCTAAAGCACTAAATGTATCTAGCTTACTTTTCGTTACCTAGATTAGGTGCGTATCTTGAGGTGTATTGTGGAAAGCAGAATCAGTGTAGATAGCAAAGGTCGTAAGTCAGTGGCGAACGTATGTGCGGAGCCATGTGCTATCGAGAAAGGGATGCGTCTAATTGGTGGTAAATGGAAAGGTTCTCTGATTTATCATTTGAAAGACGGCCCAGTTCGTTTCAATGACTTAGCACGCATGCTAGGCGGTGCAAGTAAAAAGATGATCGACCAACGTCTTAAAGAGCTAGAAGCGGAAGGTATGGTGGTGCGTAAAGTGATCAGCGACCGCCCAATTGCAGTCAGCTATGAACTAACAGAGTTCGGCCGTACCGCACTTAAGATTCTTGATGATTTGCGAATTTGGTCTGAAAAGCATCAAATTGAGCTTCGTTAAGACCAAAGTAGTTAATCGCAAACGTCACTCTCTTTTGAAAGCTGATTAACAATACATCGCCGTTTATACCCAAGTAACTTAGATGTGCTTCATTAAAATCGTAATTTGTTTCGTAAAACAACGTACTCTTTCGAGTCAGGCATATCGAAGCTACTTGAGCATAATCGTACTTTTTAAGTTTTTGATTTTTAGTTATTATTTTATCATACTTAATAAGTTGTAGAATAAATCATTCACTTCAGTTGAATTTAAAAAAGCACTATTTAATTCCAGTTTCTTTTCAAAATCGGAATATTTATCGAATTCCTCTTTCTCAACTAAACCTATTGGTGAGTTGTCGTTAACGTGGCTTTCATATTTTTTGATGGTATATAATTTAGACTTTTCGTCAAAATATTGAATTATCTTAATGTTAACGTCAGGTCTCTCCGTATTATACGTGATCGTAATTTTTTCATAATCTTTATTAATCGGAGTCGTAAGTCCTGTAGGGTAGATGATTTTAAACCCATTAATGTCATTCTTCTTCGTGCTTTTATAATGTTTTGAGTATGAAAAGTTTTCAATTGCACTTTTAGTGACGATAATTGACTCACCTTTCTTTAAACCGTATTCGGTACATTCATAATCGTCAACAACCGTAGAATTTCTTTTCTTTTCAATTAGGTAGGACATGCTTGCAGATGTCCCTCCGTGTTCCAGTTTTTGTTGGTTTACAGAACAATAGAAATGACCTTTGTCCACCGTCATTGCGTTGATTTGTTCCGGATTTGAAATGGTGGGATGTATATCTTTTGCTGGATCGTTGTCGCTTCCTCCTGAACCGCATCCAACTAATCCGATACAAACGGCCATATAAAGCAAAGAGATTTTATTCATACTGTATTTCTCAATTAAGATGTGTGATTGCAAATAACGATTAATTATATTTATATAAAGTGAAAATTTTTTATTTTTAATTGAACGGTGTTTTATTGATAATTTAATCGTTTGCTTTTATTTTGTCTCTTACGGTATCTATGTTTTCATTTATGGTATGAATTATTAGAATTGCACAATTGTGAGTTGCAATAGGATAATAATCGCTAGCCAACTACTTGTGTAGGTACCGTTATGATTTATATATCCGTTAAGTCTAAGTTTTTAGTCTTAATTTCATGTATTTATCGTGAAAGTGACTTAGAAGTAAATACTTAACGTCGTTTGAGGGGAGCCTGGACTTCACTGATCTTGTTTTTCATCAAGGCGTTGTATAATGAACAAGGACTCTATTTCCAACTTGTTGATACATATCAGATCTCACGGATCTGATATGCATTCCAAGTTATTCTCACTAAGGCAAGAATCCTAACTTATTTAAGGATAGAAAGTTTACTTGGGTGTAGAAGATGTTAGTAATCCAACGTGCCACGGATAGGGTAGTTATTGTTTGGATCGCGAATCCATGCCAATCCGCGTGATAGCGCGCCAAGCTCAGGGCGAACAAACGGGTTGTTTGAAATATCCACCACGTGTAAGTCGCCGTGTTCATTCACCACAAACAGACCTGGTTCTGCGAAATTATGATCGGTTTCCTGTTCAGATCGAGGAATAGATACATACAAGCCTAGCGTTTTCATTTGTTCTTCGGTCAGGCCGTAAGCGATAGGGAAGCTGATTTCGAGTTTCTCTAGATGCCCCTCTAGCTGTGCTTTTGAATCGCCAGAAACGGCAAGAATATCGACGCCAGCATCAGCGAAAGCCTGTTTGTAACTCTCAAGCTCGTTGAGGTACTTAGTACAAAGAGGGCAGTGTTTACCACGATAAACGAATACTGCTTGCCAAGTCGCATCACCTTGCGGCTGACCCAACGTTACGCTTGAACCATCTAGCAAAGTGGCTTGAAGATGAGGGAAGCTGTCGCCCGCTTTAAGTTTCACTGAAGTTGCCATATTGACTCCCGAATTGGTGGTGTATATCCATGAATGCCCCTTTCTCAACAAAGCGATTGGGGGATGAGACTTCAATGTAGACTCTGTTTTGCGGTGTTTCAACTAGTTAACTTTTAGTAACCACAAAAACTGCAATGGAGCTTTAAGGTGTAATTTGACTTAGCTTAGGGTGATAAACTACTAGCTTACCTGTTACCTTCAAAACGAGTTAGGTTTAAAGGTAAACCTTCTCATAAAACAATGAGTTTAGAGCCTTAAGGAATGACGATAAGTTAGCGGTTATCATTGAATTAAATGTTGAAGTTGGAGAGGTGCGGAGGAATAGGCATTTAAATCTATTGATTTAGGTAAAGTGTTACACCTTATCTACGTGGAAGTTATACGATTGAAATTACCTTTAATTTTCGATGGAAAGGACAAAAACTAAGACTTTTAGTGATTTTGATGTTCAAAGCACATGCTTGACATGCATAATCACTAAATTATTAGAGTTTTAGTTCTTTCTGCAAGTTCCTAATATACATTTTTTATGTTTATTATTATATTAACTCTATTTTTTAAGTGATCTCTTCATTCTTTTTTATATTTGTGAAAGTAAATAATCACGATGAATGAAATTAATTAGCAACCGATAATAATGAATAAATTTAAAATAGAAATTAAAAATGGAACATTAAATATTGATTTATTTAAGCAGATGATGCCATTTGAGGATCTATTAGACTTCGCTTCAAGAGAGAACCCTAAAAGAGGTTTTTTATTTGTTTCTAAAGTTTTAGGTAAACATATTTCAGTAAAACCAAGTACGATGAGAGATACTTATGATTTACTTGTTTCGCAGATTAATAATGATCTAGGCAGTTTTGTGATTGGTATGGCTGAGACCGCGACGGGCTTTGGTGCTGGTGTTGCGGATAGTCTAGCTAGGGCACAAAGCAGAGAAGTTTACTATCAGCATACCACTCGTTACAAGTGCGACCTGCCAATCTGGTTTACGTTAGATGAAAATCATAGTCACGCTATTGATCATATTTTGTATCAACCAAAGATAGAACTATTAGAACCTATTTCTAATTGTCAGCGTCTTATACTCGTTGATGATGAGATTTCAACTGGTCGTACGCTAAAGTTACTCGGTGATAAGATTTTACCAAAGATGCGATTTGTGAAAGAGGTTGTAATAGTCTCATTAGCCAACTGGTTAAGCGAAGAAAATCGCGCTCAGTATGAAGAGTGGGATGTTACAGTTACTCATGTTTCATTAATTGATGGTCAGTTTGACTTTCAGGCAAAGCCTAACTTAAATCTTTCTCTCCCAGAAAAAGTTGATGGAGACCTTGTCAAAAAGCCTTGTAGGGATGATTTAGGGCGATTTGCTATGAAAATGCCATTCTGTGGTCATATACCTGTATTAGATATTACTTTTCCGAGAACTGTTATCGGAGATGGAGAGCACCTATATTTGCCTTTCCTAGCTGCGGAGCTAGCAGAGAGTCGAGGAGGAGATGTGATCTTTCAATCTACAACTCGTTCCCCGATTTTGGTGGGAAATGCAATTAATACGAAAGAAGCTTTTCAGGTGGATAGCCGGGATGTAGAGCATTACATTTATAACCTTCAAGAGAATGAGAGGCTACCAGTGCTCTTTTTAGAAGACGAATCACTTAGATCTGAGCACCAATTAGCCCAGCGTTTTTCTCCACTTGAGAGAGAGTAGTTATCATGCGTACTGTGCTTTTTACAGATATTGATGATTGTTTTATGGCAACTAAAAGGAAGTTTTCAGAAAGCGATAGTCTTTCTATAGCGTCATTAGATATTGACGGCCAAGCTCGTTCATTTATGTCAGAGAAACAGCGGACTCTTTTGGAGTTATTTATTGACACTAGATCTACAATTATTCCGGTAACTGGACGGAGTTATAACACGCTCAAAAGGGTTCAAGTAAGTTCATTATTTAAGTCGTGGATGGTCGTTTCTCATGGTGCTTTAATTATTGAACCTAACGGAAAGAAGTGCAACGCCTGGGTTGAGCATATTAAAAATAAATTTCCACTTGGATTATGGTCTGATAAATTGAATTTAATAAATGAAGAATTAAAAGAATTTATACTTTCTAAAGGGTTTAATGCACAAAGTTATATTGTTTCCGAGGATGATATTGATTGTTATGTTTGTGTAAAATGCACTGAAGGTATAGATTATGATTTTATATTCGATTCAATACTTTCACAAATCAGTATAGATTTAAATGATATAAAAATACATATTAATGGCCGAAATATGGCACTTTTGCCACCTTATACCCAGAAAAAATTAGCTGTTGATTATATAATACGTCAGCTAGATGAAAAGTCATTAATTTTAACCATGGGCGATAGCCTATCTGATATCCCATTTATGAAACTTTCTGATTTTGCTTTGATGCCCACTAAAAGCCAGATCGCAGATTCATTATCTTGGTAATAATATTATGAGCTTATCTATATCTCCAATAATCGGTAGTTATAATGAGAACGACTGTCAGTTCCTCTTAGAGGTTGTCAAGTGTCAGTTCTTTTCAATTAATGAAAAAGAAAATCTAATCCAGTCTGAAGGGTTTCATTACTCTGAATTATTGAACAAAGAATCAAAACCATCAATTAAATATCAAAGACTGTTCTTTGAATTTACCGATAAGTATAAAAACAAACTAGCAAAACACATTTTTTCTCTCGCTGAAAAGATTAATAATAATCAATTGGGAGATATCACTCTGGTTTCTTTAGCTAGAGCAGGAACACCAATTGGCGTTTTAATAAAGAGAGCGTTAGAGTATTATTTTAATAGAAAAGTTTGTCATTATAGTATTAGCATTATTCGGGATAGAGGTATTGATTCGGTTGCTCTTGATTACTTGTTGAAAATTAAAAGATATGATTCCTCTTCCTTAGTATTCATTGACGGCTGGACTGCAAAAGGAGTAATCACTAAGGAATTAAAGCGATCTATTTTCTCTTATAACAAAAGAAATAATACTGATATAAAACCGTACCTTTATGTTGTCAGTGATACAGGTGGGGTTGCCGATTATTGTGCCACGAAAGAAGACTATCCAATACCTTCGTCTATGTTGAATTCTACAGTATCAGGTTTGATTTCGCGAAGTTTATGGCAAGATCCTAAAAAACAAAAATTCCATGGCTGCGTAATCAATAATCACCTAAAAGAATTTGACTATTCCCACTGGTTTGTGGAAAAGATAGCAGAATGTTTTTTGAAAGAAAACTTTAAAGATGAACCTTTTGAGCAACATGAGACAATTGTCGATTTAGATAACACTAAAGATCAAATAAAAAGATTTATATCCTCATTGACCATTAAATATTCTATTAAAGATGTAAACTATATTAAGCCTGGGATAGCCGAAGCAACTAGAGTCATGCTAAGACGTGTTCCTTCTTTACTTATTGTTCGCTCAATAGACAGCAATAAAGTCAAACATTTATTAATGTTAGCAGATGAAAAAGGAGTCAAAGTAGAAGAAGAACCAACCTTGCTATTTGAAGCATGTGCACTTATTAAGCCACTTAATATAGAGGCAATAAAATGAACATCTCTAGCTACTTCTCTTTGGGAGCAACATTGTATACTCCGTGTAATCACCCGAATCTAAAAATGTTAATGAAAGAAGGATTGGGATCAAAGAGTATGGTTTTTTGTACTGAAGATGCCATTTCTGAAGGTGAATTGAATCAATCACTTAAGAATTTGAGTGTTGCGATCGATGGATTAGATAGTTCAAATACACAGTTCAAAAGGTTTATTCGTCCCAGAAGCCCAGAAGTTCTTGAAAATATATTGTATTTTAGAGGGATTGAAAAAATAGATGGTTTTGTTCTCCCTAAATATGATCTAAAAACAAATGATGATTATCATAGAGTATTAAAATGTCACTCTATTAAGTTTAAACTAATGCCTACCTTAGAATCTCTTGATGTAATTGATGCGTTTAAATTACCAGAGATTAGAAGAAGTTTACAAAATATCTATGGAGATATAACTTGCCTTCGTATAGGAGGTAACGATTTATTCAATCTTCTGGGTATAAAACGTATGACAGGCCAAACAATTTATGAAACCCCCTTACGTTCGGTGATAGAGAATTTAATTATCGCTTTTAGGCCATACGGTTATGAGCTTTCTGCGCCTGTGTTTGATATGATCGATGACCATAAAACGTTGATAAGGGAACTTGCTATGGATGTTAACTATGGCCTTTTTGGAAAAACTGCCATTCATCCTCAACAAGTTAAAATAATTGAAGGTTTTTTTAAAAGTTATTCAAATACACATATTGTTCAAGCTGAGTCAGTTTTGGCAGATTCTTCCCCGGCAGTTTATAAAATGAATGGACAAATGATGGAAGTAGCATGCCACAGTAATTGGGCTAAACGAACTAAATTTTTGGCTAATTCATTTTAGACAACTTATGACCTCAAATTGATAATTATTATTGAGGAAGTTTTGATTTAATATCATAGTGCGAAAAGTAATGATAAAAACATTTCATCATAAAGATTTAGATCCAACTCATGTTAATGAACTTCCTGAAAATGAAGAAAAACATGAATTAGCTGTCAAGAAATTTAGCCATATAAAGTCTAATAGAAGTCTTGTATCCGAAGAGAGTTTTGAACACCTTCAGAGTGAAAAATATTGGAAAAACATAAAATATAATAATAAGAAAAAACCTTCTGTTTTATTTAGCAATAAAATAAAGTCAATTCAAAGTGACTTAGTTAATGTTGAAGAAGATTTTAAAATTGAAGTTGACAAACTGTGTAGAAGAGAGTTTAAAAATGTCAATTTAAATAATGGAGACTATTTGGTTATAATTAACATTTACAATTCTATTATTTTCAATGATCCTATGTATCAAATAGAATTTGGAAATGTAGAGTCAAAAAAATTCCAACAATTACAAGGGTTTTTGTCCGATTATGCTAAGTTAAGTAAGGTAGATAAAATTTTAGGATTAGGACAGATCATTATTAAATTGGCAAAAAGTATAGATATTGATATTTTCAATCCACATAAATTTGGTACGAAGCTATCTAAACTTTTTGGTAACCATAATCAAAAAATAAGAAAGATTAAGTATGACTTTGATTATGTAAGTGATAATATTGACGAAAGAATAAATCGAGTATTTGATAACCTAGCTGAAATGCGAACGCATCTCGAAAAGTTTCAGTATTGGTCTATAGAGTTACAAAGCTTGAATAAAAACCTTATATTCAAAATTTTAGCATTGATACTAAGGATGGATAAAGAAAAAAAAACAATTCAACAAGAAAGTATTAATCTTTCTGACTCTTTTAAAAAAAACGGATTTGATTCAATTAAAAGATGGGAAAGGAAAGTACAAACTTTGCTTTCTCTAAAACATTCGATAGATTTGACTTTCCCCCAAATAGAATTATATAGCTCTAATTTGTTAGGTAGCTTTGAACAGTTAGAAAAAATTAAAGTAGATATTATTCAAGTCTGGAAACAGCAATTTTTAACAGTTATTGCTATCGACGAATCAAACGATTCAATACTTTACTATGAGCTGAACGACATTCAGGAACAATTGATTCGAAATATAGAGGAGCTGAGATAAATGGTATTCCAACCGAAGACTTTTACATCCAAAAATTTTAATTCTAGCAATATAGAAAATTTATCTAATACTAATGTTGTAAAAACAATAGAAAACTCACTAATAGTTGAAGGCACTACAGATATCTCTAAACTTCCGACGATTAAAGGACAAAATGTTAAAAGTATATACAGTTGTGTTGAAAAATCCATTGAAGTTTATCAAGCTGATCTGAACGAAGCGAACTTAAACCCGAGAGAAGCATTTCAACGTATAGTTACTCAACTTAAT
This sequence comes from Vibrio sp. YT-17, assembly GCF_033337375.1. Taxonomy (NCBI): domain Bacteria; kingdom Pseudomonadati; phylum Pseudomonadota; class Gammaproteobacteria; order Vibrionales; family Vibrionaceae; genus Vibrio; species Vibrio sp. YT-17. Next base: position 101,283 of record NZ_JAWOQP010000018.1, on the reverse strand, counting down.
CAGATTGATATCTATTCGTCACGAGGTATTAGTACTCTCGGTCATGAGTCAGCTGAGAAAATAGCTGAATATTCTGACTCTATGTTGAATCAAGTTCGGACTAAAGATCTGGAAGAAATGGGAGAGAACCTAAATCAAGTTGTGGGCTTGGCTAAAGGAGTTGATTTAAGTGGGCTAATGGGGAAAGACAGCTTTTTTGGAAAGTTGATATCTAGATTCAAATATTCTAAAGAGGCTATTTTAGCTCAGTTTAACTCGGTAAGCACTCAGCTCGACAGGGTAGTAAAAGAGATTAATTCGCAGCAAGTGCGTCTCCAGGAGCGTTCTGTTCAGCTCGAAACTGTTTTTTCTCAAAACATAGCGCAGTATAAGGCGTTAACAGAAGCCATAATATACGGAGAATCAAGGCGTTTGCTCATAAAAGGTAAAGCAGAAGTCTTAGCAAAAGAGCTTGAAGATGAAAACTCTCCTTTAAAAGCGCAAGAATTAAGCGACTTACAGTCCTTTCACAATCGTATTGAAAAACGTGTTCACGACTTAAGGTCATTGCAAATGCTTGCGTTACAAACGGCTCCAATGATTCGGATGGTACAGACTAACAATATCACTTTGATTGAGAAGTTCGACAATATTAAGACATTAACGATCCCATCGTGGAAGAAGCAATTTACGCTTGCTATTTCTATGTTAGAGCAGAGAAAGTCGCTAGAACTTGCGGGCAAAATTGACAATGCTACAAATGACTTAATTAAGAGAAATGCAGATTTATTAAGACAAAATACGTTGCAAACAGCAAGAGCGAATCAACGTTCAGTTATAGATCTGGAAACACTGGAGCACGTGCAAAATACTCTGATTACCACATTGCAAGATGTTGTTTCCATTGAACAGGAGGGAGCTAGAAATCGCGAGATCGCTGATGAGAGAATGGTTAATATGAAAAAAGAATTATCTAAACTATTAAAAAATAAGGAATAATTAATGTCGATTAATTTAGAAAAAGGTAATGCAATAAACTTAACGAAAGCTGAGCCTGCGTTGCGTAAGTTGAGGCTTGGGCTTGGTTGGGATCTAATACCCACAGAACCACCAATTGACATTGATTGCTGTATATTTATTTGCTCTTACGATGCACAAGATCAGCCTAAACTTTTGTCTGATCAGCACTTTGTTTTTTACAATAATCTGGAGTGCCCCCAGAGAGCAGTGGTACACCATGGTGATAACCGCACCGGTGCTGGCGATGGTGATGATGAGGTCATCAACATAGATCTGCAATCAATTGACCTAAGAGCAGCTGAGTTATCTATTTTTGTTACGATTCATAACGATACACGTGGTTTTTCACATGTAAATACCAGCTACATTAGGCTTTACAATGACGTAACTGGGAGCTTGATTGCTGAGTACAAACTAGGTCAAGAGTTTGCAAACGAATCTGCTGTGCAAGTAGGTTCGTTAGTTAAAAGTGGTAACGAGTGGGAGTTCCATGCAGTTGGAGCTGGCTACCAACTAGGTCTCGGCGACATTGTGGCTGGTTATCAATAAGGTAAGATTATGTCTATTAATTTATCAAAGAACTCAACGATATCGCTTACTAAAGAAGTTGAAAAATTATCTAGTATTACTGTTGGTTTAGGTTGGGACGTAGCTAAATCGAAAGGTTTCCTTGCTTCTATTTTCGGTACCGCTTCAATTGACTTAGATGCATCCTGCCTATTGATTGATGAAAATTTAAATGTACTAGATTCTGTTTGGTACGCTCAGTTGAAATCAAAGTGTAAGTCTGTTATCCACCAAGGAGATAATTTGACAGGCAAAGGTGATGGTGACGATGAGAAAATTACGATTAACCTGACAAAGTTGCCTAATTCTGTTAAATACATTGCTGTTACAGTTAACAGTTTTAGAGGACAAACTTTCGATAAAGTCGAAAACGCTTTTTGCCGTATTTTGGATCAATCTTCAAATGAGATTTGTCGCTTCACTTTAAATGAACAAGGGAGTCATACAGGAATTTATATTGGCCTTTTGACTTATAAAAATAAAGAGTGGAACTTTACTTCTAAAGGGGTTAACGCTAATGGAAGTAATGTGAATCAGATTGCAAGCACGGTTTTGCAACATATATATTAATTAGTTTATATGATATTTTAAACTTAAAATAAACAAAGCCTAACTGTTAATTTTTGTTAGGCTTTTTTAATGGTGAATTATATTTGCTAATGTTGTTTATAATGAAATGTAAAATTTAAACGATATTAAAAATTTAATATTACTTAACTTTTCTTACCAAATTCGTCTGTGCTGAGTAATTTGATGTAACTAAATAAATAAGTTGCGATTTGATAGGCTGCACTAGTTAATAAACATAACCTTATGCGTAAACCTCGTTAGAAAACCACTAAATAATGCCTTCATTAACCGGGGCTTACCCACTTTTGGGGTTGATGAATAAACCATAAGCGAATAGAAGCAAAGCAAATCGAACAAGCGTACTATGTCTCGTCGGATCTGAGACCTAGCTATTACTACCGCACTGGTGGTAAAGGGCGTTTTCTCTATACCGTTGGGCTTAGGACATTAAGCTTTCATTTAAAGCAACACTAGGAGCGCAATAGAGTATCTGGCGCAAGTTATATTTAGCCGTAGATACCAGCGCGTGCGAAATAGTCGCAGTAGCTCTGAGTTTATCTAAATAACTGGTGCCGAAGTATTGCCCCATTTACTTAGGCAGACACATTAAACGGTCCTAGAAGTATCAGATGATGACACTTATGGCACAAGAAAATGCCATGAATGTCATACGAATAAAGAGAGCAGTTCCTATCATTTAGCCAAGGGAAGGATCGGCCTTTTAGGAGCGTGGATACCTTCGTAATCTGGCTTTAGGATGTAAGACATTCTACGGTATATAAAGGAGGTCAAGAAAGAGCTCAGATGTGCACTCTCCGAAAAAGCTATGTATCGAGTGAAGCAGTTGCTGGGTTAGAAACTATAACTAAGAAACTACCACGCTCAAGTTGGTGAAACTTACACCATGATTAAAAGTGCTCAACAAGCTTAGAGGGTTTGGCATGCCTGAAGCTCAGTGTTTTATATCAAAATCATTTCTCTTTAGGCTGTTTAGCCTCTTGTAAGAATTTTGCAACAACGCTAATAGTGCATGAAATAATACTATTTCAAATAGTCAACTTTTAGTAACCTGCAATAAGGTAGTAGAGTGCAAAAGATGAAAAAGCAGAACTTAAGATACAACGAAGTGGGGGTGTAGTATCAGGAGCTAAGTTCTGCTTGAGGTTAGGCTATGACCACTGGAACATATCGTTAAGATAAACCAGAGTCATCACTTCTATTTTATTACTCGATTGAGCTAGGCGTTGCTGAAAAAAGTACGCCATCATTGGCTTCTTCATTTTTTCCTCCTTTAGCTGACGAGTAAATTATGTGTATAAAAGGGGATATAAAAAAGAGAGTGCTTTTGTTGGCTTTTTTCCTAATAACGTAAATATATGGGGCTTTAAAGCCGAGTTTGGAGGTTAATTGTGGAAAAGGGGAACAGATAATTAGGAAGTTTTCTTATTTTATTACCGCCAACTTAAGTAAACTATTCCTATCCACAAACTTCACAGATCTAAGGTTGATTCAGTGTCTGATCTCAATTTGTTTCGCTATTACCAACGATTACTCTCGTTTAGTGTTGGTAATGAAACAAAAACCACGTTACAGGACATTGCCGACATCATGTTCACTTCTTCTCGGCATGCTCGTAGCCTGCTAACGCAAATGCAGGAGAAGGCGTGGTTGAGCTGGTACCCGAAACCTGGACGGAACCAACGATCGACTCTTATTCTGAATATGGAGTTAGACGTTTTAAAAGAGAGCTTGGCTCTTGAACGTATCAAGTTAGGCAAGTATGAAAAAGCACTGGCGATATTAGATGAAGACGAAATGGCATTTGGCCGTTTGTTAAAAACAACGTCTGGTGCTTCTGTTCAAGAAGGACAGCTCAATATTCAATTAACCTATAAGCGAATGTTTGAGCGCGTCGTTCCACATCAACTTCAGCGTAGCAGCGAACGTTTCTTATTAAGGCAAATCTATTGTTGCTTAGTTTCGAGTGATCACAATGGGAAAGTGCAACCAGAACTAGCACATCACTGGCGTTATGACGAAGACACCTACGAATGGACTTTCTACCTTCGTCCAGGTCTGACTTTTCATAATGGTAATTCCATTGATGCAGAAACAGTGGTTAGCTTGTTTGCAAAGTTGAGTTCACTACAGTATTACGAAAAAGAGTTGGCACATGTTGCTAACATTACTGCGCCAACGCCATCGAAGGTTGTTTTTAAGCTTAATCGAGCTGACTTGGGCTTTGCTGGACTTATTTCTGGTGTGAAATACGGCATTCAACCAGCAAGCCAAGTTAACGTAGCGAATAACAAGCTGGTGGTCGGAAGTGGCCCATTCTCTGTTGTCGAGCACAATGAAAGTCGTTTAAAACTGCAAGCATTTAATGGTTACTATGCATGTAGAGTTCTAACGGATTTGGTGACTATCTGGATTGTTAATGACGAGCAAATGGAGAACCCGTCATTGGCAGCAAATACGTTGCAAAGGGATACTTCGCCGGAGGAGGACTTGTGTGGACACTATATGTCGACGCAAAACCGAGAAAACTCATCGGCGAGCAAGCGTAGTCGAATAGAAGATGGTTGCTTATTCGCCTTATTTAATCAGCACGCTAAGCACAAACTCTCTGTAGCGCAGCGCCGTTATATTAGTGAGCTAATTCAACCTGAGCGCTTGGCCGAAGTGATGCGCCGCGAGAATATTGTATTTGGGAGTATACCCGCTTATAACCTGCTACCAGGTTGGAAGCCAGTGCTCCGTCCGTTCAGTGAGCCGCTTAAGTTACCTAAACACATTACGATAGCCGGATATAACTATACCGCGTTGCGTCGCTGTGCGCGGGCTATTTCTAATCGTTTGGTGAGTGTTGGCAGTAAAGTAGAAATTGTTATGTATTCCTATCGTGAGCTGAACGAGAAAGCTAAGAATGGTGAGCTAAATGAGACGATGGTCGTGACGAACATAAACCTAGATGATAATCGTCATGCCTCAGCGTTCACGAACTTCTTCAGCAACGCTGTGCTATTCCACACTTTGGGAGAGAAGAACGCACAATGGTTAGATGAACAACTACAGAGAGTCAGATCTTTCGTTCCACTTGAGGGCTACCTTAATGCATTGGAGCCAATTGCATCGACGTTGATCAGCGAGTATTGGATTGCACCCATGTTCCACCATACACAAACTTTGCGTTTCCAAGGTGTTTTAGAAGACGTCGCTCTTACTAACTGGGGTTGGCCAGATATTCGCTCGGTGTGGTCTGCGGATTAACTGCCTTAGTTATATAGCAAAGCGCTGCTTCACGAATTCAATGAAGGCTCTGGTTTTCGCCGATTGATAGATGAGCTGCGGATACACCAAGTACACCGCGTTGTGCTGGTGGTAAGTTTCTTCCGATAGAACCTGCACTAGACGGCCGTGCTCAACGTCTTGTTCGACAAAGTAACTTGCTAACCGAGCAATGCCATTGCCAGACAGGGCTGATTCTTTGAGTAAGCGGTTTTCATTGCTTGAAAGCCAACCTTGGGCTTGAACTGTTCCCGTTTTTAACGGCCACTCTTTTTGATGCAATGTGGTTAAGCATTGATGCTGTTTTAAATCCGCTAACGTCTCTGGCGTACCTTCTTCTTGCAGATACAGAGGTGAGGCAACCAGCCAGTGGTGGTAGTCCAAAAGGTGATGCGCAATCATATTCTCGGGCGGCGTTCTTGTTGCTCGAAACGCAAAGTCGACGCTGGTTTCCGTCAGATTAAACGCTTGATAGCTAGAAAGAATCTCGAACTCTACGTTTGGATGTAAAGCGCGAAACGCCACACACAAATCATGCAGCACCGCTTCGGCAAACATCTTGGGAGCAGTAAGCCGAATCAGACCGTCTACTTGCTCAGATTGCTGACTTAAACTCTTTTCCATTTCCATTACGCGGCGTTTGAGATCTTCCGCTTGTGCAAAGATCGATTCACCTTCTGCCGTCAATCTCACGCTGCGTGTGGTTCGAACAATCAAAGGCGTGGCGAGTTCCGATTCCAATCGCTTGATTTGTTCCGACAGGTAACTTTTAGAGATACCAAGTTGCTCTGCTGCTCTAGAAAAGTTGAGTGTTTGAGCCACTTCAGCAAACAGCATCAGTTTTTCGATTCTCTTATAATCTGCCATCTTGATTGCTCGCTTTAATTGTTCGGTAACGAGGATAATGAATTCGATTTTACGGTATTAAACTAATTTTTACGAACGGTAAGATGGTTCGAGTTAATTTAAGAAATTGAAGATGCAGAAATCGGAAAAGTGAGAATAACGATGAACAATCCAACACTACCGCTCGCCAAAACCTTACCTAACGTTAGCCGCTTGGTCTTCGGCTGTATGGGACTTGGAGGGGAGTGGAATCGCAACCCATTAACCGCCCAAGATGAAAACCAAGCTTATGCCGCTGTAGAGGCAGCATTAGAGGTTGGCATCAATCTCTTTGATCATGCGGATATCTACAAATTCGGTAAGGCTGAAGAAGTGTTTGGGCGCATCTTAGCCAATGACTCAACCTTACGAGAACGAATGTATCTGCAATCAAAGTGCGGCATCCGTCTAGGAGATGAGCAAGGTGTTAAGCAGTATGACTTCTCTGCCAAATGGGTGACGGCTTCTGTTGAGGGCATTCTTGAACGCCTTGGTGTGGAAAATCTTGATGTTTTGATGCTGCATCGTCCTGATCCTTTGGTTGAATTTGAAGAACTGGGCACAACGCTAAAAGCCCTGAAACAAGCTGGCAAAGTTAACCACTTCGGTGTTTCTAACATGAACAGTGCTCAAATTGACCTTCTTCAACAAGCAACGGGCGAAGTTGTTGTGGCGAACCAGTTGGAAATGAGTCTGGCTAAGTCTGACTTTATTAAGCAAGGCATGGGGCTTCCTTCGTCGGAATCTGACTACGTTGCGGGAACACTGGAACATGCCCGTAAGCATAATATCCAACTGCAAGCGTGGGGCAGTATGGCGCAAGGAAGATTCTCAGAGCGTGGTTTACATTCTGATGATCACAACACCAGACAGACGGCGGAGATGGTAATGGCGCTAGCAGCTGAATATGGCGTGTCGTCTGAGGCGATTGTTTTAGCTTTCCTGACGCGTCATCCAAACCAAATTCAGCCTGTTATTGGTACTGCAAACCCACAGCGTATTCGCGCTTGTGCTCAAGTAGAGAACGTCACGCTATCACGTAGCCATTGGTATGGCTTGTTCGAGAAAACCCTTGGTCATGAGATCCCGTAGGAGAGAAAAATGAAATACGTACAAGTTCAAACTCTGATTCAAACGGCATTGGAAATTGCGACTGCTCGCAAGCAAAACATTGCGGTTGCCGTGGTTGATACACATGGAGAATTGCTCGGTTTTGCCCGAATGGATGATGTGAGTGTGCAAGCAGGTTTGTTGGCACAGAACAAAGCTTACACCTCGGCTAGAGACCGTCAGCCTAGCGGCAATCTGGGTGCTTGGGCTCGTGAGACGGGTAAGCAGTTGAGTTATTGGACTGACCCGAAGATCACAGGCTTTATGGGTGGTGTGCCTATAGAACAAGAGGGGAAAATCGTCGGTGCAATTGGCATTAGCGGTTTGGCTGAGCAAGATGATGAAGCACTTGCGATGGAAGTATTAAACGCGCGTTGAGTATACTGTTTATCAGTAGGTGTGATGCTTTGTCCAGCTTTGTACTCACTGTAGGGACTCAAGTTCACAGGCTTCGTCGAGTCACAGTGCTATCTAATAGCCTGAAGTAAGCAGGAGTTGAAATCGCGAACTATGATTAATTTATTTGAAAGCTTTGAGGCCTAAATATGTTTCATAAGGTATTCGTTTCGCTATTTTTTGTTCTCCTCTCAGGCTGTGGTACGAGTGACAGCGCGTTAAAAGAGAGCGGTTATGATGAAGCTTATATCCAAGGCTTTCATGACGGTCGGCATAGTGGTATGCAAGAGGCAGGGAATGATTTTGAACACTATATTAAGGACGAAACAAGGTATCAAACCGACTCAGATTATCGACAAGGCTGGGATGCTGGTGAGGTAGAGGGTAACAAGTTACAAAAGCAGGCGACCGCGATAGGACAAGGCATGATTGATAATTCGTATGAAGAACGTGATGTATTTGATCCTGATAAAGTGGCGAAAGATGCAATAAAAGGCGTTGATACATCGGAATTAAAAAGCCTAGAGTAACGGACTGATATAAAGAATAAAACTCGTCATTTGACGAGTTTTATTTTTGTCTAAACGATTCATGTTTCAACGCTCAACAGGACATTCACGTTTGGGTATGAGCAATGTCGTTAATCACCTTTCTTGTTCTTTTGTTCAAGGACTAACGATAATAGGCGAACGAGCAGGGACTGAGCTTCCGGTGAGAGCAATCTCGCCACGGCCGTTAGGTCATTTGCTGTGACATGCTGAACATCACGTACATCTAAAGCAATATCTAGGTCAGTCAAATGAAGCGAACGCAATATGGCACGATATTGTGAGAGTTTAAGATCGGACTCTCCGCGCTCGATCCTTTGATATGTTTTTACGCTCATTCCAGCGATGTTTGCCATTTGCTCACGGGAGAGGCCATTCGATTTTCGTCTTGCGATCAGTGCTTGAATTATAGGGTCTACCTGCATGTGCTCTCCTGAAAGGACAGTTTTGACCTAAACGGAGCAAGAAGTGGACCAGTTTAACCACCACATATTTACCTGCTTTGCAATCAGTATAAAAATAACTGTCTTATAAAAACGTAAATATTTTAGTCAGTTATTAACTCAATGGAAAAGTATCAATCATACAAATCAATAGAAACGAAAGCTTCTATTCGCAAAATGCAACGCATTTTAGATCATTTATTTAGTGAAATTGATCAGCAACATCGTGAGACTAAAGAGAATGTTGTGACACTGATTCAACAGTCACAACAGCGATTGATGAACTACAAAGAGCTTTACCTTCACAAAGAATCGATAAGTGAAGTAGAGCTGCGGATGGCGCATGAAAATATGAGTGAGACTGAGAAGCAGGTCGCGGATATGGGTATTCCAGTGTTAACTTATGTCATTGGCGCGCTAGATAAAGCGTATTAACACAGTCGTAAAGTCGGGCGATACAAGATTTACGCAATTTCGATCAATTGATGACATCTAAAAGAAAGGATGCAAATGCTGGGGAACCACACCCAGCATTCGGACACTCATTTACCTATATTTTCGAACCGTAAATCAGTGTTTAGAGGTATGTGAACCGAACAGTGTCGGTACGCAGCGAATAATAGCGATATTGTCCGATCTAGGCTACGTCCTTGGAATCTAACACCTTCACTTAAACTGTAAATTAATCTGTACACCCAGCCAAATTGAGCCATTGAGCACGTTCTTCCTTCTCTTTTAGCGATAAAAGACTAATTAGTGACGAAAAAAACAACACATCTTAGGTAAAAGATAAGAGTTGTTAAAATATATCGCTATAAGATTGACCTTTTGCTTTTCAATCGTCCTGCTTATGCCTTACAATCTTTTCGAACCAAATCCATTCATAACGAATGGGGTTGATGAATTAAGATGAACAATTTTGCTTCGAACCCAAAGTTGCGCACATTTCATCAGCGATGACATCGCCAAAAACGACTCTCAAGTGTTCATGTGCAAATGATTAACTACCTTTTGTTGCGTGTTTTCTTAGCCATACAGGGCTCTTGTAACATAGTGCTCTTGTAACCAAATTTTGACTAAGTCGGAGCGTTTTGTGGTGTGCTTTAGATAAAGCACAACTGGCGAGAAATTAACGGATTGAATTTAGAGGTATTAACCGTGAACCTAAAACTTGTCGGCAGCTCCCTGATCGTTGCAGGTACTGCTCTTGGCGCTGGTATGCTTGCTATACCAATGGTGCTTGCTCAATTTGGCCTCCTTTGGGGCACTCTTCTTATGTTGTTCATCTGGGCTGGAACGACTTATGCTGCGCTGCTCCTTCTTGAAGCCAGTTGCAAAGTAGGTGGTGGTGTGAGCATGAATGCAATTGCTCGCGAAACGCTTGGTAAAGGAGGCCAGTTGGTAACCAACAGCTTGCTTTACGCCCTGTTAGTTTGTCTATTAATGGCTTACATCATTGGTGCGGGTGATCTCGTACAAAAAGTAACAGCCTCAATTGGGCTTCCAACATCTACGATCTCAAGCCAAGTCGGTTTTACTCTTTTAGTTGGTATCATTGTTTCGGCAGGTACAGGGGTAGTAGATAAGCTGAATCGCGGTTTGTTCCTAGGCATGATCGTAGCGCTGATCCTGACACTTTTTGCGCTTGCACCAAGCGTCTCGTTTGAAGGACTTGATGAGGTTGTGATCGACGATAAAATGGCACTTATCAAAACCAGTTCGGTGCTTTTCACCAGTTTCGGTTTTATGGTCGTGATCCCATCGCTTGTAACTTACAACAAAGAAGCGAGTAAAATACAGCTGCGTAATATGATTATCGTGGGCTCAACTATTCCGCTTGTTTGTTACCTATTATGGTTGTTAGCGGTTGTCGGCAACCTACCACCTCATGAGCTTGTTCAATACTCCAACGTAACAGAGTTGATATCGGTACTAGGTCAGCAATACGAGGGCTTAGAGTTCATCCTATCCATGTTTACTGGTTTGGCACTGCTAACGTCGTTCTTAGGTGTTGCAATGGCGCTATACGATCAAAATGCAGACCTACTTAAAGCAAGCAAGCCAGTGATTTTTGTTACTACTTTTGTGCTACCACTATTAGGTGCTGTATTTGCGCCAGAACACTTCCTAGCTATTCTCAGCTACGCGGGGATTATTCTTGTGTTTCTCGCGGTCTTTGTTCCATTATCAATGACCATGAAAGTGCGCCGAGTGCCGGTAGAAGATGACAATGTTTATGAAGCTGGTGGCGGCGCAATGGGAATGAGCATGATCTTCCTATTCGGCTGTTTCTTGCTGTTTGCCCAAGCAGTATAAAATCACGCTAGCTTATTTAAAAACTGAGCCGCTCGTATTCAAACGGGCGGCTTTTTTGTATTCATAGCCGAACCCAGGCCACTCGAAGTCATCAGCATTTGTGATGTTTGACGTTTCTCTGATAATCACGGTTAGCGCTGACTTTTTAGTAAAACTCCTTAGCGAAAGGCTGACATGTACAGTGATTCACCCTTCTATTATATCGATGTTGATATGAATAAGAGGCTCTGTTGTGTCAAAGCAATTATCTTTTGCCATGGTTGGCGTTATGTTGTCTTTAGGTGTGTTGAGTACAGAAGCGGTGGCTGACCCGAAGCATAAGCATGGACATCGGTACGATCACCATCATGCGCATCACCACCATCATAAACACAAGCGCAAGCACAAGCATAAACACAAACATCGTGACGTTATTTATGTGGAGACCCGACGACCAAGGCGCAGTTACTATTACCATGACCGAATTCCTCGGAATAGTACCTACATAAAGATTGGAGATTTCACTTATCTAAAAGTGGACGACCGCTATTATCGTCGTTCTAATGATCGCTATATCCATGTCGAGTTCAATTAAACTTGAAAGGACACATAGTCGGCGTTCTTGTAATGTTGAGCTTAATAGCACCAACATGGTACATGTAACATCGACCAATACTAGGGGAGAGGGTTAAAAACAAAAACAGCGAGCCGATGCTCGCTGTTTTTGCTTAGATGAGTGTTAGACAGTAAATCTATTTAAGATTTGATCTTGTTTATGTACATCTTCTTGTTGCGCCTGCATCGCGTCGTTGGTTCGATTTGCCGATTCGGCGACTTGAGTCGATAGGTCTTTAATATTCACCGTATTGTTGTTGATCTCTTCAGCGACAAGACTTTGCTCTTCCGCCGCTGAGGCAATTTGCAAGTTCATATCGGAAATACGCTGAATCGCATCACGAATGCGTTGTAACGCACTATTTGCCAAACCCGCTTTTTCAACGGCCTCTATAGCACTACCTTTGCTTTGATGCATGGCATTTGCCACAGATGAAGCGCCAGATTGTAGTTGCTCAATCATAGTACGAATCTCTGTTGTCGACTCTTGAGTACGTTGTGCCAGTGTACGTACTTCATCTGCAACAACGGCGAAGCCTCGGCCAGATTCTCCCGCACGTGCAGCCTCGATTGCGGCATTCAACGCGAGTAAGTTCGTTTGGTCCGCAATATCGTTGATGACTTTTAGAATCGTTTCGATATTGGCGGTAGCAGATTCCAACACTTGTACTTCTTCGACTGCAAGGTCAATGCTATCGGAAAGCATGTTTATCGTTTGTGTCGATTCACCAACGATAGAAGACCCCTCAACCGTTGCTTGGTCGGCTTCTTTGGCTGCACTTGCCGCACCTTGCGCATTATTAGCAACCTCTGTCGCGGTGACAGACATCTCATGCATCGCGGTAGCAAGTTGTTCTAGCTCTTGCAGCTGAGTGTGAATTGCGCCTGCCGAGTCTTTTGCGCCCTCAGCGGTGATTTGAGTTCCGTTTAAAATTTGATCAGAAATACGTTTCGACTCAATGATTTGCTGTTGTAAGTTCTCCATGAACGTATTGAAGTTTGTGGCAAGCTCAGAAAACTCTTGGTCAGTATCTGTTTCGAGGCGTTGTGTAAGGTCGCCTTTCCCTGATGCTACATCTTTAATCGCATTGTTTAGCGTGTCCAAAGGACGCATGAGAGTGCGAATCAACAGAGTTAGGGCGATAATAGATGCAATCACGGCAATGATTGAATAAATAATAGCGTTGTTACGAAGCTCTCCTACGGCAGAATAGGCAACAGCTTCATCGATCACCGAACCTACGTACCAGTTCTCGCCAGGAATGTGAGTCAGGTTAACCATGTAGCGGTTGCCATCAATCTCAACATGTTGTGCTGATTGCGTAAGTTCGATTTGCGGGAGGTAGCTACCGACCTTCTCGCCGTTATACTTACTTTGAGGGTGAGCAATAGTTGTGCCATCAGCGGTGATCAGAAATAAGTAACCAGCATCAAACAGATTCACTTGGTTGACCAGATCAGAAAGGGTAGTTAATTCGAGGTCATAAAACATACCGGCTAAAAACTGGCCATTTTCTTTTACTGGCGTACCAACAGAGATGATAACGTTTTTCGAAGACGCATCGACGTACGGATCGGTTACGACCAAATCGCCTTTGCTCTTAGCTGCAATAAACCAAGGACGCTGACGTGGGTCGTAGTCTGGACCCGCATCCCAGCCGTCGTCATTTTCAATCACAAAGCCATTACTTTCATAACCAAAACCGATGGCAAGGAAGCTGCTTTTTGGCGTCGGTCTTTCAAGTATGTTTTGAACATAGCTATGTGAACTGGGATCAAGCTCAATCACTTCAGTAATGGAGCGAGCGAGATCCTTCTTTGCATTCATTTCTGATTGCACAGTGTTACCAACACTGGTCAATATCTCGTTTACACTTGAGTCGATTTGCTCCTGAGTTTGGGAGCGGATGGTCATAACTTGTTGTGTCGACAATAACGACACAGTAATTAGCAGCAAAAATGAAGAGGCTGTGACAACCTTATGTCTGAATTTCATGAGCTTTCCTCTGATTCTCCCGGTTGGTTCCACTTTGCTTTCGCCTCTTTTAAACCGAGCGAATTGGGCATAAAGAGAAACCTATTGTGTTTGGTTATATTTTTATCGACATCTTTGTCAAAAACATGAACTCATTTGTCGTCTTTTTTAACTAAATTTAAACAAACCGACAATTTACGTTAAAACTTGTGAGTGTGATCATGTTTGCGAGCTCGATTAGTGAAATTGTCATAATGAAAAGAATTGCTTAACAAACAGTGGCATTAACTGGCTTTACAGGTGAGGTGATGAAAATTTTGTTGGTGCTGAAAGGTGTTTTGTTGAAGTTTTGTCTTTGTAAATTATGAGCTTTTTACTAAAAGCCTAATGTGGACGGAGTTTTAGGTATAAAAAAGGCCCCGACGATGCGGAGCCTTTGTTAATTGACGTCTCGATTTTAGAAAATAAGATGAGCAACGCCAGCAATCACAGGTAACGTGATTAGCGTACGTAAAATGAAGATTACGAAGAGCTCTACAATGTTTACTGGAATTTTGCTGCCTAACAGTAGGGCACCTACTTCCGACATGTAGATAAGCTGAGTTACTGACATTGCCGCAATAACAAAACGTGTCATTTCGTTATCGATTGAGGCCGCTAAAATTGCTGGAATAAACATATCCGCAAAGCCAACAACGATTGTCTGTGATGCTGCAACAGCTTCAGGGACTTGCAGTAGCTCTAGGTATGGGATAAACGGTTGACCCAGAATCGCAAATACAGGCGTGTATTCTGCAATCACCAATGCAACGGTACCAAGACCCATAACTACAGGTAGTACGCCAAATACCATGTCGACTGCGTTGTGTACGCCTTCTTTAAATACAGACTGAACCGATGTGACTTGACCAGCACGCTTAAGAGCTAGATCCATACCCCAAGAGAATGTGGTGTGGCCTTCTGGCACTGCATCTGCGTCTTTATCTGGGTTGCTGCCGTCAATGTAGCGATCTTTCTTCAGACTAAGCGGAGGCAGGCGAGGAATGATAATCGCAGCTACGATACCAGCTAGACAGATAGCGCCGTAGAAAGGCAAAAATAAGTGCTCTAGTTTTACCTGAGCGATAACAACTAAGCTAAACGTGATCGATACTGCTGAGAAAGTGGTCCCGACAACAGCCGCTTCACGCTGAGTGTAGAACTTATTTTCGTATTGCTTGCTGGTTAGCAAGATACCAACACTTCCGTCGCCTAACCAAGATGCCATACAGTCAATTGCACTGCGGCCAGGTAGGTTGAATACCGGACGCATTATTTTACTGAGTAACGCACCAAATAGCTCCAGAAGACCGAAGTTCAAAAGAAGCGGAAGCAGTAAACCCGCGAAAATGAAAACGGCAAACAGAGTAGGTAGAAGACCAGTAAGAACAAGCCCGCCAGTGTTCTCTTCCCAAATTGCTTTTGGACCCAGTTGGAAGAACGTCATTAACACGGCAGCGCCGCCGATTAAACGAACAACGAGCCAAAGTGGAGATGGATTGAAGAGACCGTTTAAAAAACCATTACGTAAAATTGCAGCTGGCTTAAAAATTTTGCAAAGAACAGAAGCAACGGCCATGAAAGCGATGATACTGGTGACGATAGCAATCAAGGTATCGCCTAACACCGCTGGGATGACTTTTGCCATCACGGCAACGGGAATGGTTAGGCCGCCATCGTAAGAGATCGGAGCCATAAAGAGTAGAAGACCAATTAGGGAAGGGATGAAAAACATCCAAAAGTTGCCCTTAGGAGCTTCAGTAGCATTAGTGGTGTTATGCATAGTTGTCTCGTGTTACTACTAGTCAATACTTGCCATTTCCATGACATAAATATTCACTAAACATCCGTATTTAATCACAGTTTTGCGGAGGGTACCCGCAAACTGCATCCATTGCAATACTATTCATTAAATACATCTAGTTATTCAGCCGATTTGTCGGGTAATTGGTCAAATAACGTCTAAGTGTATGCGAATATGTTGCTTGTGTTAGAAAATTGTAGCACGAGAGGCGAATTGCGCAGTGAATTATGGGGCGCATTGTGACTGGAATAATAAAATGGTAAACAAATGTGATTTTGATCTAACTAACTTCTTTGCCAGAAATTCAGTTAGCCTTATCTATTTTAAGGTTTTTAGTGGTGTCAAAATACCGTTCAGCGTTTCTTGTACCGTTGCAGTGTGAACCTATTGAGCCAAATCCGATTGAAGTATGTCACTTCAATCGGATCGAAATTTTATGCTTTTTGTTGACGGCTAAGTATGTATAGGTAACTCCAGTAAATCAGAGCTGTAGAAAAAGCCAATATTGCTGGGAAAACCAGCGTATATAAACTATATACCGTAAATAGAGCCGCTCCCGCGACGCCGCCAAACAAAAAGCCAAAGAAAATGAATAGGAATAATTTAGCTTTACGTCGGTCAAATTGACGACCTCTCAAGCTCTCTCCAATCATAATCCCTAGATCGGTGATGATTCCGGTCATATGTGTGGTTCTGACTACTGCGCCGCTAAACGTGGTGATCATTGCGTTTTGTAATCCACATGCTGCTGATGCTAGATATTGGCCGTACAAATCCCCTTGTACCAAAAAGCCCAAGCTGAGTAAGAGCAAGCTCCCTTCTATGCACAGTGCAACACCATATCTTCGCCCTAGCTTTAACGCACTGCTTTCAATAAAAAAGCCGCTAAAGGCAGCGCCAATCAAAAAGCTAAATACGATGAAGAGCAGGTGAATGGAGCTATCCACACCTGTTAGCAAGCTGTTCCCTAGCTGAGTTACGGTTCCCGAAAGATGAGTTATCGCTTGGTGTTGAAAGCCGAGAAGACCAACGGCGTTGACGCAGCCCGCGAGAAGAGCTAGTAGAAACGCGCCATATTCCACCCAACGAGGAAGTCTGGAAATCACAATAAACCCCCACCAAATATTAGGAGCCGATTATAACGCTCATACCGAGTTACGAAACCCTTTACAGTAAAACTCGATTGATCATTCTCAAAAAAATCTCACTTATAGGGCGTTTGTCCGAGCCAAAGTAAATACGTGAACGAGGATTGCTTGCTAGCAGATGTGTTCCGTTGTGCATTCGAAACTCACCCACCCGTGTTTCATTTGTTCATAGACTGAAACCGTAGGTTGGTGGAACTCTTTATCGGTAAATAGACCGACGGGAATGATCATGATTTCTGGATATGCAGAAACAAACAACCTCATTGTCGTGCCGCAGGATGGACAAAAGTCATACTGAACCTCACCGCCATCATCGCCAATTCGGGTATAGTTAGTGACTTCACCGTTTAAAGTGACGTGCTCTTTTTCAAAGCGAGCTTGTACCCCAAAAACACTGCCAGTTCGTTTTTGGCATTCGAAGCAATGGCAGACAGACGTGTGGGTGGGCTCTCCCTTACAACGGATCTCAACTAAACCGCAGGCGCACTCGCATGTATGAATGGTTTTTGTCATCGTGATTACCTATTTGTCCCAATACACCAATACACCAATACACCTAGAGCACAGAGCTTGTGTCACTAGCTCGTTATGAGCTCTGGACTTGAAACTATTTGGATACAATCAGTTTAGTTTAATTTTGAAACACTTGAAGAGGTGAAATCATTTGGGTATACAATGGTATACTCGCTTTTCGTTTATACCTTGAAACAAGGAACTCTTCATGACTCACAAAAAAATCCTGCCGATACCACTTATTCTACTTATTCCAATCGTTTTATTAGTTGTGGTTGTGATCGCAGGTGTTTATCGTTTTAGTTTGTCTGATGACGAGATCATGGCTAAGTTTCCTCAAACAGAAGTAGAAACTAACGTTATTGTGCAAGAGACGCTTGGCATCACTGCACGTAATCCTTGGACGATACAAGTCCCCGAGCAGGGTGCGGTCACTTTTCTTGATGAGTGGGATAAAGAAAACGGCTATTTGATAGGTGACTATGATGCAGGTGCGACGAAAGGTCAGGTACTTGTTCCAACTGCGTCGATTAGTCAGCGTGAGATTGAAGGTGTTTCATGGGTTGTTGCACCGATGATTGTAACGACACAAGGTAGCGGTTCGTTTAACTATGTTGGCTTGTTCAAGTTTGACCCCGTGCCGAGCCGAGTTGTCCTTTTAGACAGTATTTTTGTTGGTGACCGCGTGAAATTTACTCAGCTCGAATGGAAAAGTGATACAACTATCACGCTTTCATATTTAGCGCACGGTGACGATCAAGCAATGGCAGACACGCCAAATCAATTCAATTCATCCACATTACAGCGTGTAGGGAATAACTTACATATGCAACAGTGATGAATTTTTTTGAGTTCTGTAAAAATTCAGTATTTTCTGCGCTAGATCTCGAAATTTCCTAGTGATTTCTTATTCGGGAATGCATAAGCTATGATCCTTGTTTGAAAGGAGATAGTAATTCCCGTGTCTACAAATGAAATTACAAGACGGTTGCCGAATCTGACAAGTCGTAGAGCGCTGCTGTTATACTCCTTGCCAGTTTTAGTTGCGATTGGTGTTTCTCACTCTCTCAAAGAGTCATCTTTAACCAAAACCATCGCATTGAACCTACCTGAATCTCAGGTCGTTGAAAAAATTCTTGATGCGACAACTGCCGAAGTTGTCACTCCCCCGAACTTCGAATATCAAATCCAAGCAGGTGACAACCTAAGCACTATTTTTAGTCAGCTCGGTTTCGGTTACAGCTCGTTAATGAAAGTAATGGAAACGGATTTGAACTACTTGGCACTTGATACACTTAAGCCGGGCAATACGCTCCGTTTCTGGCGTGATGATGCAACAGGCGAGTTAGCGAAAATGGAACTGCAATTTTCTATTGCAGATAAAGTGGTCTACAAGCTGAATAGTGATGGTAGCTATGACTTTACTGATATTTCCATTCCTGGCGTGTGGAGCCAAGAACCTTTAGTTGGCGTTATTCAAGGCAGTTTTTCTTCTTCTGCCAGTCGTTTAGGTTTAACGTCGGCGGAAGTGAGTCAAGTCGTAAGCTTACTCAAAGAACAACTTAACTTTGGACGTGATCTTCGTGCAGGTGATCGATTTGAAGTTGTTCGTCGCTCACAAAGCATCAATGGTGTACCAACAGGTAAGAACGAAATTGAGGCGATTAAGATTTATAATCGCGGCCGCGAGATCACCGCTTACCTTCATACTGATGGTCAATTCTACAATGCCAAAGGTGAAAGCTTACAGCGCGCATTCCAGCGTTACCCTGTAAGTAGTCGTTGGCGTATCAGTTCTGGCTTCAACCCTAATCGTTTACATCCAGTAACGGGGCGTGTTGCGCCGCACAACGGCACTGACTTTGCTGTACCAACCGGTACACCAGTCGTTTCTACTGGTGATGGTACAGTGATCATGACTCGTAAACACCCATATGCGGGTAACTACGTGGTTGTTGAGCACGGCAGCAAATACAAAACCCGTTACTTACACCTAAGTAAGATTTTGGTGAAGAAAGGGCAAAAGGTTTCTCGAGGCCAGCGTATCGGTCTTTCTGGTAAAACAGGTCGAGTGACTGGGCCACACCTTCACTATGAGTTGATTGAATACGGCCGTCCAGTTAACGCTATGCGAGCAAATATCCCAATGGCGAGTTCTGTTCCTAAGAAAGAGATGGCTACTTTTGTCGCGAACAGAGATGAAATGGATAGACTATTACGCGATAAAGAGAAAGCAGTGCTGTAATAAAGTACTTCGCTTAAAAAACAAAAAGAGACTAAGCATAGCTTGGTCTCTTTTACTTTGTGCATTAACTAGATTTGAATTCTATGACAGCAGTCTGTTCAGTACGTTAGGCACTCCGCACTTCACGTTCATTTATCAGGTGTACGATTTCTTCAACACTGTGTGGACGAGAGTAAAAATAACCTTGGATGTAGTGGCAGCCCATTTCAATTAACTTTTGTAGTGCTCTATCGTCTTCTACGCCTTCGGCAATCAAATCCACATCAAGCAGCTCTGCCAATTGTGCTATCAAAAACACTACTTGTTCAGAGGTTGTATTTGAGAGCATGTTCTGCACAAAGGTAGCATCGATTTTGATGCTATCAATCGGATAATTGTGTATATAGTTCAAGCTTGAGTATCCCGTACCAAAATCATCCAGTGCGACTTTAAAACCCAAGTATCGCAACGAGTTAAGTACCATCTGTTCACGGCCACTTTGTGAGAGTAAGACGGTCTCGGTGAGCTCTATAACAAAGTCTTTTGCTTCGTGCTGATACTTTTCAACCATGTTGGTTAAGTGATTAATATAACGGTTGGAATCAACCAGCTCATACGCTGAGCAATTGATGGAGAGTTTGACTTTATAGCCTAGGTTCGCTTCGAGTTCTTGCTTTGCGATACACGCGAGTTCAATAATCCGTTCACCTAACTCGATAATCAGGCCTGATTGCTCGGCAGCTTCAATGAACTCCGCTGGAGAGATATTTCCATAGATATTGCTATTCCAACGAGTCAAAATTTCAAAGTAATTCCAGCGGTCGCTCGTGATATCGACGATCGGTTGAACCACTACATACAACTCATCGCTGTCTTGTATATCAGTACTTAGCTGGATTCGCATTGCCTCAATAAGCTGCGTCCTACGGTGGTATAACGCACTAAGGTGTGTGTCGTAATGCTGAATCCGTGTATCGCGGTGTTTTTTACAATCTTTGAGAGCGAGACTGGCATTCAAAATCAGCTCATCGCTGTTCAACATATGTACTGGGGCACGTGCAATACCAATACTAACGGTGAAAGAAATCCGGTTAGATTTGTCGCTGTAGCCGCTTTCAATTTTGTCGAGTACTTCCTGACACACGGCGACAGGATCTTCGTCGTACGTGATGAAGGCGAATTCATCTCCTGCAACACGGAACGCATTGTTTGGCGACGACAAGCTCTGTTGAATGGCGTTAGCTGTGAACTTAATGATTTGGTCGCCGATATAGTTTCCGTTGATATCATTGATCGATTTGAAATTATCGATATCAAGATACGCCAAACTGAATGGGCGAGTCGCCTGCTGCGTTAATGTCTCCAAGGTATCAGCTAAACAGCTACGGTTGAGCAGTCCAGTTAGGTTATCATGCGATACCTCATAGCTAAGCTGATTAAGAAGCTTATCTGAACGTTCACTGACCCACTTTTCACGTAAGCTATGAATAATGACATTGGCATAAAATCGGTGGAAGTCGAGGATATCTTGCGCTTCTTTCGCGTGGATGCTTCGGGTAAAGGTAGACAGTAAAATTCCCAGAACTTCGCCATTTTGTGTCTTCAATGGCAGGCCAATGTAAGCTTGAATGCCATCTTCTTGAAACATCTGATCTTCAGGAAAACGCTTGTATACCTGGTCTTGATAGAAAATATGTTCGCCAATGTCTTTCGCCACTTTTTCACAGGGGGTGCCTGAAAGGTGGTAGCTTAGGTTGTCTGTAATTTTTCCATTGCTGGCGAAGGAAATGGTATGAGCCGAATGCTGAAGATGCGCAACTTCTACAACGCAAGTGCAATGGCTCTGCAAGTGTTGATGAATATCTAACGTGACTCGGTTTAGCTGAGCCGTGCCGTTTAGCTTCAATATCTCATCAATTTTGTGGAAACTGATTTGTACCTGACCCATCGAGCATTTCACCTAGCGTTGTTATTAACATATCGTGTAAGACACGACGAATTATTATTTGATATGCATCAAATAAACTATCGGTTACTAAGGCAGATTTTTCAAATTTTGTGAACGAACAAATCATTATTTTCATGTTTTTATGCTTGAACCTTTTAAAGGTATAGCGATAAAAACGCTAAGCTAGGCGCGCTTCTCCTCTTCTAATCGTGATTTGAGATAATCGAGGAACAGCTTAGTCCGGGTATGCTGATAATCCAGCTTTGGATAGTAGGCATATACAGTGGCTTTATCCGCTGTGATATCGGGCAGGATAGGGACTAACGCGCCGGATTTGAGATCATCTTTGATCATGACGTTGTTCGTCATCAAAATACCCATGCCTCTTTTGGCACCATGAAACAGCGCTTCTGGGTTGGTCGTGGCAAAGTTACCGGACAAGCTGATACGTTTGCCTCGATTTGTTTTGATTTCTCGTGAGGGTTTTTCTCCCCAAATCAGGACATTATGCTCTGTCAGATCCTCAACGCATTGTGGGGTGCCGTATTTTTTTAGGTAACTAGGCGCAGCGTAAAACTGGGCTTTATGTTCGAAAAGCGCAGTGGCTTTGAAACTCAGAGAGTTCAGTTGCTCTAATTCCCGGCTAATAAACAGGTCTAAGCTTAGCTCTGGCAATTGACCTGGTAGCGTTGTTGTTAATTGAAGTGTGATATCTGGATATTTATCAAGAAAATCATCAAGATAATGAACTAGAAATTTAGAACCAACGGCCAACGTTGCCCCAATCTTTAATAGCCCCGCTGGTGATTGGTTGACTGAGCGAGTTTCATCTAATACCGATTGCCATGAATCAAGCTGACTTTTTGCTCGTTGATAAAACAGAGCACCAGCTTCAGTTTGGCTAATTGAGCGGGTCGTACGTTTGAGTAGTTGAACGCCAATTTTATCTTCTAGCCATTGAACTCGCTTACTGATAGCTGAGCTGGTGGTATTGAGTTTCCGCGCTGCGGCATTAAAGCTACCTTCTTCGACCACACGAATATAACTCTTCACGCTTTGAATCCAGTCCATTGTATCTCCTTGGGAATTAATTCCTTTCCAACTTAGCTGATTATCATCTTTGAGTATCAAATATACACTGTTTGCCATCAATCTGTCACAAAGTAGGAGGAACGTTTGCGTAAAACACCATTGTTATTAGCGATGATGATCATTGCCACAGGCCAAGTTGGCGTTAGTATTTATCTTCCTTCTTTGCCATTGATTGGTCATGACTTGAATTTGCCGCAACATTCGATTCAGAATCTCGTCACGCTATTTCTCGTTGGCTTCGGTATCTCTCAGCTTTTTTACGGCCCATTGTCTGATGCGATTGGTCGTCGGCCGGTGTTTATTCTGGGGCAAAGTGTATATCTAGTTGGTACGGTTATTTGCATCGCGTTTTCGGACAACATTGTTGCCCTTGAAGCGGGACGGTTACTGCAAGGCCTAGGAGCGGGCAGCGCTTCGGTACTTGGTCGGTCAGTACTGCGTGATAGTTATGACGGTATGCAATTAACCAAAGCACTATCTTATATTTCAGTCACGGCATCTGTGATGCCAATTATTGCTCCGCTGTTTGGTGGCTGGATTGCTTTTCACCTGAGTTGGCATGCTGTCTTCGTGTTTGTGCTGATTTACTTAATGGCAATTTTTACACTTGGTTTATTGGTGCTGCCAGAAACGCTGCCTTATCCGAAGAGAAAATTTAAAGTAGGCGAAGTAAGCGCGAACTATTTGCGTCTGTTAACGAATACACAAGTGATTGGTAGTGCGAGCTACAACTGGCTTAGTTATTTATCGGCTCTGGTTACGCTTTCCTTGTATCCATTTTTAATGCAACAAGAGTTAGGATTAACGGCGGCAGATTACGGCGCTTTGATGATCATACCATCAGTTGGTTTGCTGACGGGTAGCTTAGTGCTGAATTTGATCAATGCTCGTTACAAAGCTCAGCAAATCTTGCTGATGAGTTTCGCGATTGTTGCTGTTGCTGGCTTCATGTTGTTGGTTACACCCTTCAGTGTATTTTCATTGCTGACGGCATTCACGTGTTTAAGTTTTGCCCAAGGCATGTCATTCCCAGTATCGATCAGTTTGCTACTTTCGCCGCATAAGCAACAGGCAGGCGCGGTTTCTGCGCTATCTGGTTCTATTCAAATGTGTTTAGCAGGTTTGTTTGGTGGGTACTTAGTAGACTCATGGGTTACGAATCAGCAGCAGCTTGGGGTGTTTTATTTGTTTATTGCGTTACTTTCTTGCTTTGTTCTTGTACTAAGCCAATTTCGTAAAGTGCCAGAAGGGACGGTTCAAGCAGAAACTTCCATCTGAATATACTTGCAACCAGAAGGTCGGCTTTCTAAAATGCGCAGCTAAATTAAGTCTGGCCTGTTGTGTATACTGAATGACTTGGTTTGAAAGGAAGAGGGCGAACCTTGATACTTCTCTCAAGCTTGGAATACATTTCTGCCCAATGGCTATCCGATCTCTAATCGTTAGGTGAAAGAATGCAACAAAACGAATTTGAAACACTGGTAAAAGAAATTACTCAGCAAGAAAGCATGCCAAAGGCACTTGAAATCTTGAAGGCGTGTGAGGAAGAAGAAGTTGCACAAGCGGCGCAATCCCTAACGGGTCAGTTTGGCCTTGCAGAAGTTGATGGTGAGAAACGTATTTACCATATTACCACTCAAGAAGATGAGTCCGGAGAAGAGCAAGAATACGTAGAGCACGTCATGAATGAAGGCGATCACTTGATCAAGTTTGCTGCGTGGTTCTTTGAAACATTCTTTGAAATCAAACAGAAAGATACGTACGTCGCAGCGGGTAAAACATACCAACAACCTAAGCGATAGACGCTCATTTCAAGAAATCCACGAAAATCAAACTGAAAGTTAATTACAAAATAAATGTGACTGGAGTCTTGTTTTTATCTAATTGTGGTGTAAAATTACAACATAGTTAAGTCAATACATTCAGGAGAAGGTCATGGGTAACGAACTTGGTGGTGCTTATATTGGCCAGATGATTGCAAAAGACGCGATGCACAAAGCGCTTTACGGTAAAGCGAAGAAGAAAAAAGCTTCTGTTTTTGCTCGTGTTATTAAAAAACTGGCGAAATAATTTAAAAAGCCCTGATTGAAAAATCAGGGCTTTTTGCTTTTCTCTGTTTTGTTGTTAGTAAGTAGCCAACATATTGCACAACATTGGCAAAACGCTACTCAAAGACTGATGACATTTAAATCTAGAATTACGCGGATTGGCTTGGTATCTCCACAACATTGTTAGGCACTTTATCTAGCCCCTTTGCTGATAACCACTTTTCTAAATCGTCAGCGCCTCCAATATATTTTCCATCTAACCAGATTTGCGGCACTGTTACCGGTGTTTTTTCGCCAATGATGGCTTTTACTTCAGGAATCATGCGGTATAAGGCGGCGCTGTCTTTAACTACATCATGGTACTCATACTGAACGCCAGCCTCGTCAAGTAATTGTTTGGCTTTGACACAGTAAGGGCAAGTTGCTTTACCATAAACAATGTTGCCTTTTAGCTCATCGCGTTTTACCCACTCAGCAATAACAGACTGTACAAGCACACCCCGATTCAATGCTTCTCCTTGGCTGATAACTTTCCCTTCGACAAGAAGAATGGGTGCATGCCAAGCACCAGCTTTTAATGGTTCCCACCAGTGCGATAACCAATCTTTTACTTCAAGTTCAACGGGCACATCGGCTAGTTCGTTTTCAAAAGTATCCTTTAAAATATCCTTGGTTAATGTACATTCACCACAAGGAATATTGACTTTGAATGGGCCCCAACTACCAGCCCAGCGATACAGTGTAATTTTGATTGGTTGACTCATATGGGTTCCTCATTTCCTTTCCTGAAAATATAGAACTTTTAAATTAGATTTTTCTTTCAACTAACTTTGTCTTTTTCGCTTCCCAATGCGTAATAAACGCAATAGATGCAATAATAATCGCAGCACCTAACCATAAACGACCAGGTGGCACCCAACCAAACACCAACCAACCAGCAACAACATTCAAAGGCAGTTTGGCGTGATCAAATGGTTGCACAAATGAGGCGTCTGCTACTGCATATGCTTTAACGATAGCCCATTGAGCGAGTGCTGTAAGTGCACCTGCGGCTAAAAGCACACCCCATATCGTCCACGTATCTGGCATAGTAAACGTCGGTATCGCTAACAAGATATTAAATGGTGTTATCAGCAGCAATAAATAGACAACCATGGTTGATGGCGGATCGTTTACCGACATTTTTTTAACCATTAATGAATACGCTGCCCAGAAAAATGCGGCGCCAACAGGGAGCAGGGTCGCCCATGTAAATGAGTCTGCCCAAGGCTCAAGAATGATCATGGCACCAACAAACCCCGTCAATGTAGCGAGCCAGCGTGCAGTACCTACTTTTTCTTTGAGTAACAAGCCAGAACCAACTGTGGCAAATAACGGGGAGGTCATGAGAAGTGCAATACCTTGCCAAATTGGAACTGGGTAAGCGAGAGCCCATAACCAAAGTTGAATCCCGATAACAGAGAGAAAAATGCGGAATGCATGCCAGCCAAAGTGTTGGGTTCTTAAAGAACGTCTAATCCCAAGTGTACGTAGGTAGGGCAGAATAACAAATAAGGCGATTGCATATTGGAATAACGCAAATGTGGTGGAGGAGACACCAAAGTTGATGCTAGCAATTTGGGCGAAGCTGTTCACTATGGCGAATGCCAAGCCAGCTGTTAGCATCCAGGACGCACCTTGAACAGGATGATGATTCAATTGAAAAATTCCAGTTTGATAGAGGTGGCGGGATCATACGTCCTATTGTTTTTCGCGCCAATAAAAAAATGCCTCCCAGAGGGAGGCGACATTACCAATTCAAAGGACGTGCCTGTTATAACAGGTACAAAGAACGAGAAGCACAAACGCTGCCATGCATTTGCATAAATAATATTGCAGAACACGTGCCAACTTTTATATGTTTGATTTTAAATGGTTTTTTGGTTTTTCTATGTTGTCGATTAGATGAAATGCACTAACTTAGTGATCAATCGCATTAAAAGAGGGCAGAAGTAGGCGTCGTTACGCTCGTTTTTCATTGCTGAGCGATGCTTGGATAGTGTGAAAACTTATCGAGTTGTGTTGGGTTAAATAAAAAATGGCCAGCAAAGGTGCTGGCCAAGTGGACTCGCTCTTAGGACAAGAGTGAATTAGAAATCGTAACGTACGCCTAGGCGCAGTGTATCTTCGCCTTCTGTTACTAGACCTGTTGTTGCATCTTTTGCTTCATCAAGTTGGTTGATGTAGTAAGACAGGTAAGTACGGAAGTTGCTGTTTAGTTTGTAGTAACCAACAAGCTCGATACCTTCAACGGTGTCGTACTTTGAACCGTTGTCTGGATCATTCTCTTGAGCTGTGTATAGAGCTGCAAGTGTCACTTTGCTTGCTACTTTGTAGCTTGCGACTAGCTCGTAAGCCGTAAAGTCTTCAGAGTCAGTCAGGGAACCTTGAGAATAAGTACCTGCTAGGTAAAGGTTGTCCATCGAGTAAGCGATACCACCTAGAATTTGATCTTCAGAGTTATCTTTATCTACATCGCCACCAGAGTATGCAAGACCAAAGTCGAGGCCCATTGGTAGTGAGTACATTCCAGAGATGCCGTATTTATCTTCGTTATCGCTAGAGTTTGCTTGGTAGGTTGCTTGAAGTTGTAGTGCATCAAACGCACCACGGTATGCGAAAACGCTGTCTTGCTTATCAGAAGACGAATCAATAACTTGCTGAACACCAGAGAATTCAGTGATATCCGTCATGTCAGAGATGATGACTGCAGCCATGTCTTGACGACCTACAGAGAAAGCACCGATATCAGAGTCGACGCCTGCATACATGTAGCGGTTTTTGAATTCACTCTTGCCCGTTTTTTGTTCGGCTTCGTAAACACCGAAAGCAGAAAGGCCGTTGCCGATGTCTGTTTTACCTTTTAGGTTAAGACGAGCACGGCTTTTATCTTCCATAGAACCTTCAACTTCAGTACCGTCTGAACCGATGAAGTCACCACGAAACTCAACGCGGCCGCCAACTTTTAATTCAGTACCGTCGTTTTTGTATACAGTTGCTGCGAATGATGGTGCTGATACCAATGCTGTAAGAATTGCAGTAGTTAGTGCTGCCTTTTTCATTTTCTTATTACCCTAGTTGTAATCGATGGGCTTTCTTGCCCGATGTGTTGATGACGCTAAGGTAAAGGCTGAAAATGAAAGATAGATTTCTGTTAAGTTATGATTTGATTGCACTTTTATTGCTGGCGAGAATAAGTGCCCCTTCTCATACCACTTATAAAAAGAAAGGTTTATCTTTTTTGAGGTTTTTTCCTCTCCGTTGAAGACTGTGTTTTTTTCAAAAAGTTCCTGAATTGTTTCTTGACCCTAAATGTAAGTAAACATTTCAATTTGGCAGGGAAGTTTGGCCTAAAAATAGCGAATCATCAGCTATTTGTGAGCTAACTCTCTCTAAAGCATTTCTTATTGTAAGGTTTTTATTTCTCGATTTCTTGAAGGCTAAGTAAACGATTGCTTTTTAGGTTTTGTCTGAGATCTTTTCACTCGGTTGTCAGGAACTAATCAAATAAAGTGTCGGCAGTTGTTACACAAAGGTAAAACTAATCTGGTGGAAACGATGCCTCGGATAGCCTTTGTATTCCTCTCTTTGTTCATCATTTCGTTTTTACGAAAGTGAACCAAAGCCGGGTCTAAAACTGACTAACCAACTAATAAGTAATGGATTTAGAAATGAATAAAAAATTATTAGCAGCGGCAATCGCGGCAGCAACCTTCGGTACTCAAGCAGTTGCAGTGGAACTATATAATAACGATGGCACAACATTTTCGATGGGCGGCCACGTTTCTGTTAATTTAAATGGATCAGAGCAAGGTGACACGGATGTGGGTACTAACTCTCCTCGTATCAATATCTCTGCGACACAGGATTTGGGTAATGGCTTTACCGCAGACGCACGTGGTGAATGGGCGCTAAACTACTTAGACGGTGGTGAAGAGTCGTTTAAAACTCGTCTAGGTTACTTAGGTATAACGCATGAGGTTTATGGTCGTGCAGTAGGTGGTACGCAATGGTCACCTTACTACGATGTCGCAGGTATTGCAGATATGCCAATCGCGTTTGCCAACGACTTCATCTATGACGATCATGGAAACCTTGGCACTGGCCGTGCGGATAAAATGCTTTCTTACCGTAATGCCATCGAGCTGGGTGAAGCGGGTGTGATCAACTTTGGTCTTGGTTGGCAGGGTGCAAACGATGATTACACGCGCAACGATGCTGGAGTTATAACTGGCGGTGCTAAATACGATGACCGTGTGCAAGCTGCGCTTTCTTACTCAATCATGGGCGCTAAAATCGGTTACTCATACAATGGCGGTGATTTCCAGCACCCTGCATATGCAGGTAAGCACACGGCGGAATCACACGTTGTATCAGCATCTTACGGTGCGTACGGCCAAGGCCTATTCCTTGCTGCGGTTTATGGTTCAAACGAAAACATGAACTTCAGTGCAAAAGGCGACCGTTTAGAAGAAAGTGATGCATACGAAGCGATCATCGCATACGCTCTAGCAAACAGCCTAAACTTGAGTGTTAACTATGAGATGGTGGAAGGTAAAGAGTTTAAGAGCTCTAAAACAGAAACTGCTCGTGAAGAAATGGCACTACAAGCAGAATACAACTTCACGCCTAAATTTGTTGGTTACGCGGGTTACCAGTTTGACCTAAATGACGACAATGGTCGTGAAACTGATGACAAATGGGCGTTAGGTGCTCGTTACTACCTATAATAGGATTTAGCGAGAACTATTATTCAGCTCATTGATCTAAAGCCAGCCTCGTGCTGGCTTTTTTGTCTATTTGTTTTACAAATACTTTGCTGTTTCAATTAGATGATACAAAACTCAAAACGGGGTGAATGTCTTATTTTTTACACTAGAGGTGGCTATTTAGTGTCGTTAAGTCAATAGGTTAGATTATGATGGGGTTTTTGTTTTGCAGGGAAGAATGATGAGTGTTATTCAAGTTGAAGAAAAGAAAGTAGAAGTGGGTAAAGTGCTTTGTGTTGGACGAAATTACGTTGAACACATTCATGAGCTTAATAATGCAATGCCTGAGCAAATGGTGGTATTTAATAAACCCGCAACTTCCGTATCAACAACTCTGCGTTCATTCCATCAAGAGCCCCTTCATTATGAGGCTGAAATCTGCTTTTTGATCAAGGATGGACGTTATTCAGCGGTTGGTTTGGGATTGGATCTGACCAAGCGTGGTTTGCAATCCTCGCTTAAAAATCAGGGGTTGCCGTGGGAGCGAGCTAAGGCATTTGATGGCTCTGCTGTGTTTAGTCGGTTTGTCTCTTTGGATAACATTGATATCAATGATCTTAACCTTGAGCTCTTAATCAACTGTGTTCGTGTACAAAAAGGTCACGTTAACCAAATGCTCTATCCGCCGCTAACTATCCTGGATGAATTAACCAGTTACACAACACTTCAAGATGGCGATGTAGTGATGACCGGTACACCAAAGGGCGTTGGTGAGGTACATGAAGGTGACATCTTCCTTGGTCGATTAAAGTGTGGCGATGTCACCTTGTTGGAGATTGAGTGGTTGGCGGATTAAAGCCAAATTCGTAGAACGAGAAATACCACCATACTGATAACCGTCGTTAAAAGAACATTTTTAGTAAAATACGCGATTAAAGCAGCCAGTACGGCAGCCAGTAAAAATGGGTTTTGCACATTGACGCTGAGCTCCCCATCGGGAATGAAAACGATAGGTGCCCAGATCGCAGTCAGTACTGCGGGGCTAGCGTAATTGAGTACTTTTTGAGTGCGCGTCCCTAATCGCAATGGTAGCTTGGGTTCTAAAAACAAGTAGCGGCTGGTGAAAACAAGTACCGTCATCAGCAAAATAGCCAACATGATCATTAGCGTTTCTCCTTTACTTGTTCCACAAAGTAACCAGTAAGCATGGCTAAAATGCTTGAAATCATCAAACTTCCCTCAATTTGATAATAGGTTAGGGCAACTGAGCTCACCAAAGCCACAATAACACTCGCGAGCACTGCTGCATTTTTAATGGTGGGTACTACTATCGCGATAAAAGTTGCGGCTACAGCAAATTCCAAACCCATTTCGTTCAGTTCAGGGATTAGACTTCCCGCAATAATGCCCGTCAATGTCGCGACATTCCAAAACAGGTAAAAACTCAGACCAGCCCCAAGTGCATACCAGCGATTAAACTGTTTATCGGAATGGTGGCCTACAATCGCAAACAGCTCGTCAGTAAGTAAGAAGCCGAGTGATAATCGCCATTTTAGAGGGAGCGGTGCAATTTTACTGCGCATCGATACACTGTAGAGGAAGTGTCGAGAGGTGATAAAAAACGTTGTCAGTAACATGGTCACTAGACCTGCTCCCGTTTTAATCATTCCCATCGCGACGAGCTGTGCAGAACCTGCGAACAAAATGGCGGATAGTGCTTGCCCTTCCAAAGGGTGAAGCCCAGTATCAATTGCGAATGAGCCTGCGAGTAAGCCCCAAGGGAGCACTGCGATACTCAGAGGCATCATCGCAAGTGTACCTTGCCAAAATAGCGTGGCTTTTGATTCTTTTTGTAACTGCAAAGAGTGGTCCATAGTTTCTTCTTATTTATTCCTAAATCAGATTACCAAGATAGCTCGGTAGTGGCATAACGCCTTGTACAATATTGCTGCTTTAGCTGTGACGGACGTATTGGCCGGGAGTGACGCCCATGGCTTTTTTAAAGTGTCGATGCAGATGGCTTTGATCATGGAAGCCGCATTCTTGTGCCACGTCTGAAATTTTTTGTCCCATTTTTAGTAGCTTCTTCGCCATACGTAAACGTTGCTGAATTTGATAGGCATGAGGCGGAAAGCCAAATTGCTTTTGAAACTCTCTCAGCAGATGAAAAGGGCTTAATCCAGACAGTTTCGCGAGTTCTTCTAGTGAGACGTCCGTTTGTGGAAAGTCTTCCAAAAATTCTCTGACTAGCTGCACTTGTCGCTGAGCTCTGGTTGACTCTTTCAGTGGTGCCCGATGAGTGCTGTGTTTACTGGCTAGCTTGATCAACGTGCCGTAAACCAAAGTTTCTCTCAATAAACGGTTGTCTGATTTTTCTAGTGTTTCAAATACCAGTCGTAACTGACTAGCCAGCTCAGGATCGTAAACCACAGGTTGAGGGAAATAGGGCAGAGCTACATTTGGTGAGCCAAGCTCTTGTCCTAAAGTTTGAAACTGCTGAGGTACGGGGTACATTGCTTTGTATTCCCAGCCGCCTTCCGAGGCTGAATGCCCGTTGTGTACTTCATCTGCATTAACAAGGATGATGCTGTCCTGTGGCGCGATATGATTCCCGCCCGTCCTAAAAAATTGTTGTGCCCCTTTTTCGATGACACCAATAGTGTAACCTTCGTGGCTATGGCGTGAAAAATTCTGCTTCTCATACTTTGCATCGAGAAGCTCTAAACCTCCGAGCTCTTGAGCTATCTTGAAGGTAGCGATTTCCTTATTCTTTTCTTTCATCTTTATCCGGTCTGCTCAAGAAAATCATTTTAGAAGTGTAACGGATCCATCGTGCTTATTTTTGTACAAAATTGCTATTCGATTTTGATAAACAGGCGAATTGATTGCTATTTTTCACATGGGCAAACTATGATTTTTATTTTTTGAATTATCTTGGCTATTTTGGGCTGGATGATGTCATTTTGTTGGTATAACATTCGCCGCCTTGTTGTAGAAAAGCGGTTTCATCATGATTGATTTATCTGTACTTCCTGTTTATCTCACCGCAGTAATGGCTTTGTTGCTATTACCAGGGCCCGATATGTTGCTGATAGCGAGTTCTAGTATGAGTTACGGTAAGAAGGTCGGTCTTTTTGCTAGCTTAGGCAATGCGACGTCTGGTGTTATTCTTACTTTGCTTGCTGCGATGGGCGTATCTACCCTGATTGCCATGAGCCCAATAGCCCTTAAAGTCCTTCATCTACTAGGTGGCGCTTACTTGTTAAAAATGGGTTGGGACTGCTTACGAGCTGAGGCATCTTCGGCTCCAGAGCTTGATGGTCAAAACAAAATGGCATCAACTTATTATCAACGTGCTTTGATGAGTAATTTGCTCAACCCTAAAGCCTTGGTCTTTTTTGTGATGTTTTTGCCGCAGTTTGTCTCAAGCAATATCACTGCATCTTCCGGTGAGCAGATGCTAGCGCTAGGGTTATTGTTGAACGTTCTTGGCTTGTCATTCAATTTATTACTTGTTGGGTTAGCAGGCACATTGGGCAAAGGGCTGCTCGAGAACGAAAAATTCCGCACGTATCAACATAAACTAATGGGGTTAGTGTTTGTTATTCTGGCGTTGTGGATGCTGAGTAGTTTCGCCTTGTAAAGTTATCATATTCCATTAGAAAGCCAGCAATTGCTGGCTTTTTGTTTTAGGATATTGGTGTTTCCTAAGGAGAGGATATATGAAGCTTGAATTTTGTTTAAATCCAGATCAAACAGACCTTGATTTTGTTCGTGAAGGTATTCGATCTCATAACCGACTGCATTTACCTGAAGGGGAAGTGCATGCTGTAGGCTGTTTCGCAAAAGATGAGAATGGCAAGATCATGGGTGGCTTGACTGGCGAAATGTTTAAAAATACGGTGTTTGTTGAGTTTTTGTGGGTAGACGCTGAAAGTCGAACCTCTGGTCTCGGTAGTCAATTAATGTCGATGCTAGAACAAAAAGTAAAGCCTCATGGGGTTACCCATGTTTATTTGGATACCTACAGCTTTCAAGCTCTTGAGTTCTATCTCAAATTAGGTTTTGAGAAAGTGGGGCAGTACTCAGGCTATCCTGTAGAGGGCATCCACAAGTACTTTCTACAAAAGGAAATTGCAGGCTAGGGAAAGCACGGGTTAGCTTGACTTGTTCTAGTTAAAATCAAAAAAGAGGCGCGAATTTGCGCCTCTTGTTGTATCAAATATCTATGTTTCTCTTTGACTTACAAACTTTGCTGGTGCGCGTCGATAAGTTCGTTCATCTTCGCTTCTGCTGCTTGCTGTGCTTGTTCATAGCTCATATCCGCAGGGAAGAGGTTGATGACTTCGTAGTAACATTTTAGTTTTGGCTCAGTACCAGAAGGACGAACAATCACGCGAGATTGATCTTCTAGGTGATAAATCAATACGTCACTTGCTGGTAAGTCAATGGATTCTTCAGAGCCGTCGTCAAACATGCGAACCGATGTTTTAAGATCTTCGGTTACTGCAACTTTTTTACCAGCAATCTCTGTTGGTGGATTTGCTCGGAGTTTGTCGCCGATTGGTGGAGAGTTCGGGTCGAGAGCGATGCTGCGTTGTGCGTTGAAGTAGAAACCGTGCTCGCGGTACAGCTCTTCCAGTTTATCCCACAGTGTTTTGCCTTGCGCTTTATGCTTGCCTGTTAGCTGTGAAAACGCGACGATTGCAGATAAACCATCTTTATCCCACACCTTGTTACCCACGGTATAACCGAGCGCTTCCTCATAAGCAAACAAGAATGGGTTGGTTTCTGTCTCTTGTTCCATGGCAACGTTAGTAAGCCATTTAAAGCCAGTTAATGTTTGATAGTATTGTGCGCCATGCGCCTTAGCGATGCTACTCAGCATTCTTGAAGATACGATGGTGTTGCCAACCAAAGCGTTAGGTTGCTGTTCCAACAAGTAATCGCCAAACAGTGAGCCCACCTGATCACCCGTTAGCATTTGATACTCGCCATCTGGGCGTTTAACTGCCACGGCAAAACGGTCCGCATCTGGATCGTTAGCGCAAGCGATATCGGCATCTACGGACTTACCTAACGCCATCACCATATCCATTGCACCGGCTTCTTCAGGGTTTGGGAAGTTGACGGTTGGGAAGCTTCCATCAGGTTCGCGCTGTTCCTTAACACTTGCCACTTTTTGGAAGCCTGCGTCGGCAAGTAGCGTTTCCGCCATATTCGCGCCAACGCCATGCATTGCGGTGTAAGCAATAGATATATCGGTATTGTTGTCAGGAGTAAGCAGCGCGTTTTCGTTCATTGTCTTACGGTAAGTTTGGTAGTAGTCGTCTTCCAACCAAACTAACAAACCGTGCTGTTTTGCATCATCGAGAGACATTAAAGGTAATGGCTTCGTTGTTGCGTCATTAATTTTCGCTGCGATTCCAGAGTCGTGTGGAGGAATAATCTGTGCGCCATTCTCCCAATATACTTTAAAGCCATTGTATTCTGGTGGATTGTGACTGGCAGTAACAACAACAGCGGCCGCCGCATTCAATGTACGGACACCAAACGCGACAATTGGGGTTGCTGCAACGTCATACGTTAGGTAAACCTTGATACCAAGGGCCGTCAGTACGGATGCGGTATCATGCGCGAATTGTTTTGAATCGGGACGACCGTCGTAGCCAATAACGACACCACGACTCGCGGCATCCTTGACTTGCTCAAGCAAATAGTTCCCTAAACCAGTGGCGGTCTCTTGAATCACCAAGCGGTTCATTCGGTTTGGACCTGCGCCCACTTTGCCACGTAAGCCTGCAGTACCAAAGGCAAGGCGTGAGCCAAAGCGATCAGTAAGCTCTTGTTCATTGTTCGTATCGACGAGGTGTTGTAGCTCTTCACGAGTCTTAGGATCAGGGTCTCGTTTTAGCCATTGCGTAATTAGTGCTGTCATATCAATCATTCCTTAGTAGGGGGAGCCTACTTTCTTGGACACTTCGTTTGGTAAGTATCTCAATGTTTTCTTTTAAATCAATGTAAATGGTTCTCAATTACATTTCAAAGAGGGCAATCGATAAACCGAATTAATTTTTCTTATCCGAACAAAATTTAATCATATTTAATTTCTTGAAGAACCTTGGAACTATAACTAGCCTTTTAACATAAATATAACAAACCGTGTCGAAATCGTAGTTTTTGTGATTTTTCGTAAAGTTGTTCGATATTTGCATCGGGACGCAAGGAAGCTCGCGTAGGCGTAGCGGCTGAGCAGAGGAGAGATCTTTTGAAAAGATTAACGACTACTCTAGCCTTATCACTGAATGTGATTTTAATCACATTTTCCTCTTTTGGTTGGTCAAAGGAAAATGACTACAACATGACAAAAGGGGTCACAGAGATAAGTGGGCAAGTGTATGAATTACATATGCTGATTTTCTATATCTGCTGTGTAATTGCTTTGATTGTTTTTGGTGTGATGTTCTATTCCATCTTCCGTCATCGCAAGTCAAAAGGAGCAGTTGCCGCACATTTCCATGAAAGTACAAAAGTGGAAATTATTTGGACGGTCATACCCATCATCATTCTTGTCGCTATGGCGATTCCCGCAACAAAAACTCTAGTAGCAATGGAAGACACAAGCCAATCGGATATCACGGTCAAGATCACAGGCTCACAATGGAAATGGCATTACAGCTATTTTGGCGAAGATGTTGAGTTTTTTAGTTTGC
The DNA here is from genome assembly GCF_033337375.1 of Vibrio sp. YT-17. Taxonomy (NCBI): domain Bacteria; kingdom Pseudomonadati; phylum Pseudomonadota; class Gammaproteobacteria; order Vibrionales; family Vibrionaceae; genus Vibrio; species Vibrio sp. YT-17. The sequence continues at coordinate 65,315 of NZ_JAWOQP010000018.1, read as the reverse complement.
TTGCCACCAGCCAAAAACAAATTGATGGAATCGAAGCTAAAGGCGCACATTACTTACTGGAAGTAGATAACCCTTTGGTGTTGCCTGTGAATCGCAAAGTGCGTTTTTTGATGACTTCTGATGATGTCATTCACTCTTGGTGGGTACCGGACTTTGCCGTCAAGAAAGACACCATTCCAGGTTTTATTAATGAAGCATGGACAAGAATTGATGAGCCAGGCGTATATCGCGGTCAGTGTGCGGAGCTATGTGGTCGTGCACACGGATTTATGCCAGTGGTGGTGCATGCGATGGAAGAAGAAAAGTTCGATGAATGGCTAGCGAGTAAGAAGGAAGAACTCGCGCTTCAAAAAGCGGCGGCACAAGAAGCGCTCTCTCAAGACTTATCTATGGACGAATTGATGTCGCAAGGCGAATCGATATACACGGCGCGTTGCGCTGTGTGTCATCAGGCAAATGGTGAGGGGATTCCGGGTGCATTTCCCGCGATTAAAGGCAGTCCTATTGCAACCGGAGACGTTACAGAGCACATAGATATTATTGTCAACGGTCGCCCAGGCACCGCAATGCAGGCTTTTTCTAATCAGTTAAGTGACAAAGAAATTGGCGCGGTTATCACATATCAACGAAATGCATGGGGCAACGATACTGGCGATACAGTGCAAGCATCCGATGTGAATGCCTTTAAGGCACAAGACAGTGCTAAGGAGGAAATATGAGTAAGCCAATAGATAAGGCAGTGAAGTCTGCGCCAGCAGAAGCCAGTGCGAACAGTACCATTGCGATTGATGATGGTCACGAGCATCATGCCCCCCAGGGCATCACTCGTTGGTTGTATTCTACAAGTCATAAAGACATAGGCACCCTCTACCTTTGGTTTAGCTTTGCGATGTTTCTAACAGGTGGTGCGATGGCTATGATCATTCGTGCCGAACTGTTCCAGCCAGGGCTACAGCTAGTCGATCCGCAGTTTTTTAATCAAATGACCACGGTACACGGTTTAGTGATGGTATTTGGTGCGGTGATGCCAGCATTTACGGGTCTTGCTAACTGGATGATCCCGATGATGATCGGCGCTCCTGATATGGCGCTGCCGCGCATGAACAACTTGAGCTTTTGGATCTTACCTTTTGCATTTCTTATTTTGTTGAGCTCGTTGTTTTTACCTGGCGGCGGTCCTGATTTTGGTTGGACGTTTTATGCTCCGCTGTCCACGACTTATGGACCAGATAGCACTGCGCTGTTTGTATTCTCTGTGCATATCATGGGTATCAGCTCCATTATGGGCGCGATCAACGTTATCGTGACGATCGTAAATATGCGAGCTCCGGGAATGACTTGGTTCAAGTTACCAATGTTTGTTTGGACTTGGCTAATCACCGCTTTCTTGTTGATCGCGGTTATGCCGGTACTAGCGGGTGCGGTGACCATGGTTCTTACTGACAAATATTTCGGGACTAGCTTCTTTGACGCAGCTGGTGGTGGTGACCCGGTAATGTTCCAACACATCTTTTGGTTCTTTGGTCACCCAGAAGTGTACATCATGATTTTACCGTCGTTTGGAATCATCTCCGCCATTCTGCCTGCTTTCAGTGGTAAGAAGCTGTTTGGTTATCATTCGATGGTTTACGCGACGTGCAGCATTGCATTGTTATCTTTCCTTGTGTGGGCGCACCACATGTTTACCACGGGGATGCCAGTTTTTGCTGAGCTCTTCTTCATGTATTGCACTATGCTGATTGCGGTACCAACGGGGGTTAAAGTCTTTAACTGGGTTGCCACCATGTGGCGTGGAGCTCTGACATTTGAAACGCCAATGTTGTTTGCCATTGCCTTTATTGTGCTGTTTACCATTGGTGGCTTCTCGGGACTGATGTTGGCGATTGTGCCGGCGGACTTCCAATATCATGACACTTACTTCGTAGTTGCCCATTTCCATTATGTGTTGGTATCTGGTGCGGTATTCTCGATCATGGCAGCGGCATACTACTGGCTACCTAAGTGGACGGGTAATATGTACGACCACAAGCTGAGTTTATGGCATTTCTGGTGCTCAATTATTTCCGTCAATGTCCTGTTTTTCCCAATGCACTTCCTAGGCTTAGCGGGCATGCCAAGACGCATACCGGATTACGCCATTCAGTTTGCTGATGTTAATCAAATAGTATCAATTGGTGGGTTTGCATTTGGGTTGTCACAACTGATCTTCTTATGGTTGGTGATCAAGTGTATTCGTGGCGGGGAAAAGGCTTCTGCAAAACCGTGGGAACGTGCGGAGGGCTTAGAGTGGACAGTGCCAAGCCCTGCGCCACATCATACGTTTACTACACCGCCTGAGATTGACTAGCAAAGAGTGGGGTGAGTGACATGAAACCGAATCCATCAAACAAGAAGCTCACAGTGAAGTTACTTTTGGCGACCCTGTTAATGTTTGGCTTCGGCTATGCACTGGTCCCACTTTATGACGTGATGTGCGACGCATTGGGAATCAATGGAAAGACAAGTGAAGTGGCCGCTATTCAACCGACAGGTATGCAGCCGGACATGAGCCGAACTATTCGCGTGGAGTTTATGGCGCATGTAAGCCCAGATATGCCTTGGGAGTTTAGACCCAAAGTGATTTCGATGGATGTTCACCCAGGTGAAGTTGTGCAAACTGAATACCTTGCATTTAATGAAAGCGGGCAGAAGTTGGTGGGGCAAGCCGTTCCTTCTGTTTCTCCCGGGACTGGAGCTGCTTACTTCAATAAGATTGAGTGTTTTTGTTTTAACCAGCAGCCTCTGGATGGTAAACAGCAAGCTCAAATGCCGTTGATTTTTTATATCGAACCGGACTTGCCTGAGTCTATACACACGTTAACGCTGTCTTACACACTCTATAAACTTCCCCCTCCTACAGGCTCTTAGCCACTCAGGGAGAGAGATACAGACCAAGGTTGGTCAGTAAGGAGAGAAATTATGAGTAACAAGCCAGGAACATATTATGTTCCCGCTCAAAGTAGCTGGCCGATCATCGGTGCATTTGCTCTGTTTTTGGTTGCTGTTGGCGCGGGCATGACCGTCCAGGGGACACAAAGTGACGGTGCAGTGGGAACCATTGGTGGCATTGTGCTAGCGGTGGGCTTCTTGTTCTTGCTTTACATGTTGGCTGGTTGGTTTAGTAATGTGATTACTGAATCACTGAGTGGAAAATACAGCTCGCAAATTACTCGTTCTTTTCGCCAAGGAATGAGCTGGTTTATCTTTTCTGAAGTGATGTTTTTTGGTGCCTTTTTTGGTGCCTTGTTCTACGCCAGAATGATTTCTGTGCCTTGGTTAGGTGGGGCAGATAATAACTTCATGACTAACGAAGTCCTGTGGCCAACCTTCGAAGCGATGTGGCCACTCACACTGACACCGGGAGGAGAAACAACACAAGCTATGCCGTGGCAGGGCATACCCCTTACCAATACTATCTTGCTGCTATTGTCGTCTATTACGCTACATATGGCGCATATAAGCCTTGAACAAGACAAAAGAACGGCACTGATTGTTTGGTTAGAGATAACCATCGTACTTGCTGGCTTTTTTCTATATTACCAAGCGGTTGAGTATGTTCATGCTTATCAAGACATAGGGCTCACGTTGCAGTCCGGTATTTACGGTAACACGTTCTTCATGTTGACGGGGTTCCACGGTTTACACGTTTGTCTTGGGACTATCTTCTTGATCGTGCTGCTGTTCAGAATCGCTAAAGATCACTTTTCGCCAAAGAACCATTTTGCCTTTCAAGCCGGCAGCTGGTATTGGCATTTCGTGGATGTGGTTTGGTTATGTCTGTTTGTGTTTGTTTACGTACTTTAGGCGCAGTGTGAACTCTTGGTTCGACTAATAAGGGCGAGGGTTTGGTGCTAGCCAACCCGAGCTGAGCGCAATAAGCAAAAGGACGACCACCAAAGCGGAGAACATGACTCGACGGCCTAAGTAATGACTCATGGGTTTGTCTCTTTTTTCAGGATTATCTGGGTCTTCACGAACCATTTCGATAAGCGCTTTTGCGAGGTTGAAGATAATGAAAAGCAGCAAAAGGACAAGCGTCAGTTTGAATAGAAATACGGTGGACATGGCACCTCCGGTTTCATCATTGTTGTTATCAAGACAATTATGGCTATCGAAACGGTTTTGGGTTGCAGTTGGTTTAACTGTGGTTGTGTTTTCTCTTTTGGTCAAACTGGGTTTTTGGCAGTTTGAGAGAGGGCAAGAAAAACAAGCATTGGAACAAGCCATTCTCGCGCGTGCGGATAGTGCGTACCAAGCACTAAGCGTCGTTCTTGAAGACAACGACTGGCGAGAGGAAAGTATCCTCGGGAAAAAAGTGGAAGTTAATGTTGTTCCTCAGGCGTTTCCCGTAATTTTGTTAGACAACCAAACGCATCAAGGCAGTGTGGGATATTTAGCATTTCAGATTGTATTGACGAGCGATGAGCCTAGTACCTATGCGTTATTGGAGCTTGGTTTTGTCGAGGGAAGAGCAGATCGCTCAATGTTACCAACGGTCACCAAACTCGATAATTCGATTTTCATCACAGGACGCCTGTACCGAAAATCTACTAATCCACTGAGCTCAGAGTTAATGCCGGAAGTTGGCGATGTTATTCGCGTGCAAAACCTAAACATCGCGCAATTGAATCAGCTACTGAATATTGAACTTATGCCCGCAGTCTTGCAGCCAGACAATTTAACTCGTTGGCCCTATGACTTTCCTTGGAATCCATTACCACTCAATAGTGCCAAACATTTTGGCTATTCGATTCAATGGTTTTCGATGGCAGGTGTTTTCTTAATACTGACTTTAATTGTTTTTGTTCGTTGGCAAAAAAAGTTGCGTCACATGGAGGTGAAGCATGACATCTAAAGTAACCAAAGGACGACTAATGTTGATTGCGCTGGTTTGTACGTTCGCGCTTCCCGCTGTCATTGCAAAAGTCATTCTCACACAAGGGTGGTATCAAAGCGGAGTGACCAATAGAGGCGAGTTAGTCGAACCATACACGACGTTAGAGCAGCTTGGTCAAGAGTCACCTCTCAAAGACCATGGTTGGCAACTCGCTTATGTATTGCCTAACGAATGCACTGAACAGTGTAAACAGCAGCTTTACCTGCTTCAGCAAAGTCATGTTGCTTTAGGTAAGTATCAAGAGCGAGTAGTGCCAGTCGTTTGGCAGACTGAGCATTCAGATCCCATGGAAGTATCGATGTTAGCGATGCAAATGAATGAATTGGTTACCGCAAAAGTGAAACCTGGGCAAATGTTGATCGTTGATCCTCTTGGGCAACTGGTGATGTCTTACTCGCCGAAACCAAATGAGGACTTAGTCCTATTGAATAAAGGTATGTTGGCGGACTTACGCAAGCTCTTAAAACTGTCACGAGTCGGTTAGAGGAAGTGCATATGAAATTAATTCAGTTGGTTAGATTCAGTTTGCTGCTAACTCTCGTGGTGATCATGTTAGGGGCATATACTCGCCTTTCAGATGCAGGGTTAGGTTGCCCGGATTGGCCTGGTTGTTATGGGCACTTTTCTGTGCCGCATCAAGAAGAAGACGTCATACGTGCTAACCTGAACTTCCCCGAGCGGGCAGTAGAGCATGAGAAAGCATGGCTTGAGATGATTCATCGCTATTTTGCAGGAACGTTAGGTTTAGTCATTTTTGCGATGGCAGCGATATCAATAAGGTCTGAGCGTGTAAATTCAACCATTCCGATGTTGCTCAGCGTATTGGTGATTGGGCAGGCACTTTTGGGAATGTGGACAGTTACTCTTAAATTAATGCCCGTCATCGTGATGCTTCACTTGCTCGGTGGTTTTGTTTTATTGGCGTTACAGGCGATTTTTTACTGCCAATTAAAAGCGCAAAACAATCTCTATTTCTCTCCATCTTCTAGCTCTCTGAGAGGCTTTTCATTGTTGGTTTTTCTGGTTGTTTTGGTGCAAGTGCTCCTTGGAGGATGGACTTCGTCAAATTATGCTGCGCTGATGTGTACCACACTGCCGATTTGTGAGGGAGACTGGATGAGCCATCTCTCATGGAAAGAAGCGTTTTCTTTCTGGCAAACTGGATTCGAGAATTATGAATTTGGTGTCTTGGAGTATCCGGCAAGAATGACTATACACGTCACTCATCGTATAGGCGCTATTGTTACCGCCACCGTGGTATTGGCTTATAGTATTGGGCTTATGAGGCAAGATTCTCATCATTCACAGAGAATCGGAGGGTGGTTGTTATTCACTCTGGTGTGCCAAATTATGCTGGGTGTAAGCAACGTAGTATTTCAACTTCCTATCTATGTCGCGGTGGCGCACAACCTCGGTGCCGCTGTTATGTTGAGTCTCGTTTGTGTTAGCCAGTTTTACTTGTGGCAGGGTAAAACGGCTTGGAATTACACCGCGAAAGGAGTTCGCTATGAGTAAAGAAATCGCGCTGTCGTTAAATGGGCGAAAGCGACTAAGTTCCGTTTATTTGAAGTTAACGAAACCTAAAGTGGTGGCGTTAATGTTGGTGACGGCAGTAGTAGGGATGAGCTTAGCCCCAGTTGATGATTTCCCCTGGTTGCAGGCGGTAGTTGGCCTAACGGGGATTGGTCTGATGGCCGGGTCTGCGGCAGCGTTTAATCATCTAATTGACCGCCGAATTGATGCGAGAATGGCACGTACACATAAACGACCATTGCCATCGGGTGAGACTAAACCATCATCGGTGATAGCCTTCGCTACAGTTTTAGGTGTCTTAGGGTTTGTACTTCTCTATGCGATGGTCAACCCGCTGACGGCATGGTTGACTTTGATGAGTTTGCTCGGCTATGCGATGGTATACACAATGTACCTCAAACGTGCTACGCCCCAAAATATCGTCATTGCAGGGATTGCCGGTGCGATGCCGCCTCTTCTCGGTTGGACTGCTGTAACAGGGCAATTACATGCGAATGCTTGGCTGCTCGTGATGATCATTTTTATCTGGACGCCACCACATTTTTGGGCTCTGGCTATTCATCGTGTCGAGGATTACCGCAAGGTAGATATTCCCATGCTGCCAGTGACACACGGCATTGAGTACACCAAAACTTCTATTCTGTTGTATACGGTGCTATTGACTTTGGTTTGTGTCCTACCGGTTTTGGTTGGTATGGTCGGCGTGGTGTATCTTTTTGCCTCGCTACTCCTCAATGCTGGCTTTATGTACCATGCATGGAAGCTAAAATATGCACCAGAGCCAAATACCGCGATGGAGACGTTTAAATTCTCTATCTATCATCTTTTGGCGTTGTTCATTGCATTGCTTTCGGATCACTATATTGGTTTTTAACCTCTCTTAAAACAGAAAACGCCGCGTGGTTCGCGGCGTTTTTGGTTTTGATACTTTGGCTTTAAGACAAAGCTTTCTAGATTTATTGAATTTCTAGCAGTTCAACATCAAAGATCAAAACACTTGCTGGTGGAATTGGGCCAGAGCCACTCTTACCATAGCCAAGCGTGCTTGGTACGAAAAGGCGGATTTTCTCACCTTCTACCATGTATTGTAGACCTTCTTGCCAGCCTTTAATGACTTGGTTAAGACCAAATGAAATCGGCTCACCACGATTAACAGAGCTATCGAATACCGTGCCATCAATCAAGGTGCCGTGGTAGTGTACTTTTACTTTACTTGTTGCAGTTGGGTGAATCTCACCTTCGCCTTTTTCAAGAACCATGTATTGAAGGCCACTTTCTGTTGTGATGACGCCTTCTTTTTTCGCATTTTCTAGTAAGAATGCTTGGCCTTTGGCAAAGTTTTCATCTGCTACTTTATGGTTTGTCCAAGTACGGTAAATGAAAAAGCCCGCCAAAATAAAAATAATAAGAGGAAACAAAAATTTAGACACGTAATCTCCTTGTCTATTTAGGTTGTTTTAGCAAAAATTTGATGGTTTCTGCCATGGCTTCAACGCTGTCATGACCACCAGTAATCACTTGATATTTTCCGTTTACGATAAAGGCTGGAACGGAGTTCATTTGGCCGCGAGTCGTGATCGCTTCTGCCTTAGTGATGTACTCAAACAGCGCTTTTTGCTGTGCTTCATCTAAATGGTAAGGGCTGATAAGGTTGCGAGACTCAAAGGCTTTCTCTACGGCGATTTGGCGTTCCTCAGCCGTTGCATCGGCACCCATTTGCACAGCAGTAAAAAGATCCGCCATAAACGCTTTATCTGGTGTTGATTCAAGCTGCATTACGGCAGTATAGAAGATGATGGCGCTCACTTGTGCACTTTCATTGAACGTTACATGCATTTTTTCAACGCTTTGATCGGTCAATGATTCAATTTGAGGGACAAACTCTTCCATTGAGCGGCAGTGGCCACAAGTTAAAGAGAATGCTTCAGTCAGGGGAGCTAAATCATACTCTTCAAGGGATACTGGCAAAACTTCGTATTGTTTGCCTTGCTGAGGCTGACTCTTGCCGCTATCGCATGCCGACAAAGCCATTACGGCAACAACAACAGCAAAGCCTTTCGATATGGTTTTTAACATAGTAGTGCTCTAAATGAGAAATTTGCGTTAGTTTATCGGTTAACGATAGTGACTAAAACCATTAAATAACAATAAAGTGAGACCATTGGTAACAGACTTTGCCTGACGTATGGACTGTAAGGGTAGGGTATTTTAGTGTTGCGTTTTATTTGAGAGATGATTTTGCATTGACTCCAGTGGCATGAACGCTGCATAGACAAACCAATCGGTGGACAAAAGCGCTAAAGATTCGGCGTGTTTTGTCGACACAATGAACAAGAGTTTTTCTACGTTGGTAATGGTATGAAGCATTGGTTTTTAATTGTTTGTGGCATTCTGGCCGGGTGCAGCAGCCTCGATCAAGATATGGTCCCTGGTGGGAACATTTTAGATACAGCTCCTAAATCAAACACTGAGCTGAGACACCCAGAGTGGGGATACCCGAGCGCATCCAATGTGGCTTCTTCCCCTCGTTCATATCAAACGGCGAGGGCGTCAGTAAAAAAGTCGCAAAACGTGACCTCTCTGGAAATGTTCCTGAGCAGGCATAACATTCCTCACGAGACGCTCAGTGGTGGTCACCTGATGATACGTTTGAAAGAGCAAGTGCATTTTCAAACGGGTTCTGCACGGTTATCTGCTCAATCTCAAGACTGGATTCGAAACATTGGTCACTATCTGGCTGGAAGAACTGATGTTGATGTCGTGATTGATGGTCATGCGGATAGCACGGGAGCTGAAAGCTTTAATGACACGCTATCTGAAAAGCGAGCTCGTGAAGTAGAAAAACAACTATTGGCGACGAGTATTCCACGTCAACGAGTGTTTTCTAGAGGCTTCGGGGAGTATGTACCGAAGTGCAGCAATGCGACAGCGAGTGGTAAAGCTTGCAATCGGCGCGTAGAGCTAACATTGATCGTGGATGAATAACGCAGACGTTAGGCGGTAATCTTCGTTGTGTTGTTCTTGCATACCCGTTATTTGCTTAGTGGAGTTTAAGTTCGGAGTTGAGCAAGAAGACTGAATAAGGAAAGCTCGCACGGCAACATCTAGCTAGAAAAAATAGAAAAGAGGCACCGTTAGGTGCCTCTTTTACATCCGCCAATGTTCATAGGGGGAACTTAGGCAAATTCTTTTTCAACGTAAGCGACGATGTCAGATGACTCGTATAACCACTGTGTCTCGCCATCTTTTTCGATACGAAGACAAGGGACTTTAACTCGCCCACCACATTGCTCTAGTTCAGCTCGATGAGTCGGGTTATTTTTTGCATCACGTAGCTCAATGTTCACCGATTGACGCTTCATTGCACGGCGGACCTTTACACAAAAAGGGCAGGCTTCAAATTGGTAAAGTGCGTATTGTTTCGCTTTTTCATCAATACGTTGCTGTTCTTCTGCGGTGCGCTTAATACCACGAGGTGAGAACACCGCGTTCAGCAATAAGATAACCTTGCCTAAAATCCAACGGATAAACTTCATAATGATCCCTTGATGTTCATTGGGTAATTGTCCTTTAAGAATGCAATCATGATGCTTGTTGCACTGGACGTGAAGTCTATCAGTTGTTTGAAATGGATAAAACCATGTATTTTATGCGGAAAATAGACGTTTAAACCAACCCCAAAAGCCACTTGCTGAAGCCGGACGGGCTTCTTTACCTTGATAAAAACTTTGCATGAGTTCGGTTCTGAATGCATCAACGTCCATGCGTTTCATGACAAGTTCGTGCTGCAATGTATTTTGAGTCTGCTCGGCATGATCGTGCGCCAAGCTGAAATCCATATTTAAATAGCCTTGCGTGTATAACCAAAGGTGGGTGACTAAGATTAGGTCTTCAGCAGATTGGTTAGTAAACTTATCCGCGTGCTCATTACCCAAGGAGTCAGTCAGAACTTGCTGCATACGCTGGGTAGAGTGAGCATGTTGCTCGTAGTTAGCACTTGCTTCAATATGTGATTTGGTCAAAAGGCCAAGCAGGTGAAGAGTAGGTGCTGTTGTGGGTTTGTTCTCACAAACTTTTGTAAATAGTTGTGACTGTTCTTTTAACCAACGCCGCTTTGCTGCTTTATGTTCTTTAACAAAGGGGATTTCTTCAAATCCCATCTCTTGACTCAGTTCACTAAGAGACGTCATGGTTTTTTAGTTCCTTCACCGTTACTTCGATATGTTGATCATTGATATCAACAAAAATTGAGCTGCCAGTAATCATAACAGAAAGGCTAGTACCTCGGTCAAGATGCTGACAAATCAAGTCGATAGCGTCATAGTCAAAGCTCTCTACGTTGACGGGAAGCATTGAGAACTTTCCTGACATTTTGTCCCACCAGACAGCCGCTTTGGTGTTATAAGTGTAAACTTTTACATGCTTTGCGAGGCGAGAAGCTTTCTTAATTCTGTCTGGTTCTGGTTCGCCAATTTCAATCCAGTGAGTAATGCTTTGATCATCGCCAACATGCCATAAATCAGGCTCTTCAATCGTAGAGAGTCCTTTTGTAAACTCCAGATTGCTTTGAGCATTTAAACAGTAAGCTAGAATGCGAGCCAACATTCGTTGCGGCTTTTCAGAAGGATGAAGGGCGATAGTTAGATTTTTAGAATCGTAATAGTCATTATTCATATCGGAAATGGCGATACGAAATTTGTAAATGGTTGGTTTAAGAGCCATAGATTTATATCGTTTTGTTGGCAAAATAAGTTTTAGGCAAAAAAATAGCCAGCTTTAAAAGCTGGCTATCGTATCAAATTCTTTAAGAATTAAAGTACTTTGATTTGCTCTGCTTGAGGGCCTTTTTGACCTTGAGAGATAACAAATTCTACTTTCTGGCCTTCAACTAGAGTACGGAAGCCGTCACCAGTGATTGCAGAGAAGTGAGCAAATACGTCAGGACCGTTTTCTTGTTGAATGAAACCGAAGCCTTTAGTTTCGTTGAACCACTTAACTGTGCCAGTAGCTGTGTTAGACATGTCTATTTCCTAAATATCTAAATAATGTAATCTTTCGCCTCAACGGCGCTTATAGCGTGGAAAAATAAATTGCTATTGCGTACCACAGGACGACGGGTTACAAGTAATCCAACGAAATGTGAAAACAAAGAACTTTCTTTCTAGCCGTGTTTGAGTCTAGGTTAATTCCACGAAGAGTCAACATATATTAGTGCTTTATGGACAAATATTTGTATTTAGTCACTATTTAACCAGCATGTTTTTGATTAAATTTCAAATAAATGACGGTGATGTGAAGTTTTTTAGCATAAAATTCAACTAAATCTATAAATTTGACTTATTTATATAATTATTGTCCAATCTGGTTCGACCATTAAGGAGGATTTATGGCAAAGCGTAAAATCAGTCCTCAACCGAGTGGCTCACAACATGAGACCGACTTCGGCAGAGGTGAAATCAAAGACAACGCGCTAAAAGCGGTTGTTACCAGTCAGCTGTTCCAAACACGAGTCGTTAAAGCGAAAAAAGGTAAAGGTAGCTTCAGCCGTAAAATGAAGCATAGAGGCAAAGAGCCCTATTCAAAGTTCTCCCCAAGGTGGATTTTGAATAGGGCTTTTTTATTGGTACTAGGTGTTTGCAAAACTGATGATATTCAATTTTTTAGTACCAGATAAGTTTTCCTAATTTATCATGTACTGCTTCAACTGCTTCAACTGCTTCAACTGCTTCAACTGCTTCAACTGCTTCAACTGCTTCAACTGCTTCAGCGAACCAAGTGCTTCAGCGAACCAAGTGCTTCAGCGAACCAAGCGTTGAAAGTACCAATTAAGTACTAAAACTTACTAAGTTAGATTCATATCAATAAGAGTCACTTCCTGTCTTATGCAACTCTACTATATCTTTAGTCTAATCAAACAGCCGAGATTATGGTTTAAAAAGACTGGTGAGAAGTAGGTATGTCATCGACGAGTTATGGTACTTATGGTTGCAAATGTAAAAAAGCGTGTGCTTCTTTATTACTACTGTGGCTGTCCATTTGTCCGATGGCGCATGCACACAAGTCAGAGTCTCATTCTTTAATTGTTGCTAACTCCAAAGCGTGGAAGCCGTTCTCTTACCTTAGCCCAGATGGTGAACCTAAAGGTATTTTAATCGACTTTTGGAAAGAGTACGCGGCGAACAACCAAATCGACGTTCAGTTTCTCCTTTTGGATTGGGATGCTTCTTTACAAGCCGTAAAAGAGGGTAAGGCTGATTTTCACGGAGGACTTGTCTACTCGCCCGAAAGAGCGAAGTATATGGACTTTGGCGCAGTCATTATGCCTATCCAAACCAAATTGTACGTAAATAAAGATGTACTTTCGGTTGATATCAGGAGTGTTTTAACTGGCGAAATGACGCTGCCAATTGGCGTTGTTAAAGGAAGTTACGAGTCTGAGTTTGTTCAGACGAATTACCCGAATGCACCTATCGCAGAATACATTAACAATGATTCGATGATACAAGCCGCCGTCGATAAAAAGGTGCTGTACTTCGTTGCAGACCTGCAAGTTGCTAACTTTTATATGGCAACCACGCCGGGAGCGGGTATGTTTGTCCCGACAATTAGCTTATATAGTAAAGATCTTCGGATTGCAGCAGGAATGCACAGTGCAACTTCCATTTTAGAGGTATCACGAGCGTTTGAAAAAGTCATCGATACGGATCGTGAGCGGATCCTCACCCGTTGGAGTGTGGTGAAAACGGTTTATCCACTTTATCTTTTCCCTATTGCTATTTTCATTATGGCGGTCGCAACGCTTTATCATATTTTTGCTCTCAAACGTATGGTTGCTCTTCGGACAAGGCAATTAACGATTGCCAATCAGCAATTGCTGGAGATGACGTTGACGGATTCTCTCACAAAGCTATACAACCGTAGACACCTGATTGAGCAATTGGCGCTACTGAATCATTTGAAGCGAAACTTAACGGTGATGGTGTTTGATATTGATGATTTTAAATCAATCAATGATCGATATGGCCACCTTGCTGGAGACCGAGCAATAGTTGCCATCGCAGAAGCCGCTAAGTCGATGACTGATGACCGAATGACATTGGCGAGAATTGGAGGAGAAGAGTTCGCACTCGTTACGTCTTCTCTGTCAGAGCGAGAAGCGCTCAATTTTGCCAATATGCTTTGTAAAGCCGTTTACGATCAGCCTGTTATACTGGGCGGACAAGCAATTCATTTGAGTATCAGTTTGGGCTGTGCTTACTATCCTGAGTTTACCCACATCGTGAGCTTGCAAGATGCTGACGAGTTGATGTATCAAGGTAAGTCTGAAGGAAAGAATCGTGCAGTTTTCCAAGTTATAACAGACTGTCAGCTTCAACCTGCGCTTCGTCAAGTGAATTAGGCTAATTCAACTGATACTTCAAACCATCCTCAAGCCTCAAAGTTTTAGTCAGAGTAAGGTGGTAAGCGTTGACGATCACGTTGCGTTGTTTTCTTTGAGGCCAATTTGCGTACAAATACTATCACTTTCATATATATAAACCCCCGCCTGCTCACGTTTTTATCATAGAAGCAGTAATTGTTTTAAAGTGATAAGTGATTTCTTGGTAAAGATCAGAACCCCTGTCTACACTCAGTGTAAAGTAATGCATATAAATCATGATGCATAAAGTGTTGTACAAAAACAATTAAAGAAGATAAGAAATAAGTTGGCTTGAGAAGGACGGGGAATGAACAACGAATGCTTTGCTAGGTTCCGAGCTGTCACGGATGAACTGTCAATGAAAGAATCGTTGTCAGTTGGGAAAGACCCTTATGCTCACTATCTCAAAGATATTGTGGGCATTGATTTGTTGTCTCGTGAAGAGGAGTTGCATTACGCCAAACTTAATCGAGCTGGTGATGAAGAAGCGCGCGAAATGTTGATTGAGTCTAATCTTCGACTTGTTGTGAAAATCGCAAAAGGCTACCTCAAACGGCCAGGCAATAACTTTACTCTGCTCGATTTAATAGAAGAAGGTAACATTGGTTTGATAAAAGCGGTCGATAAGTTCGATCCTGAGCCAGGCTACCGTTTTTCTACTTATGCGGTATGGTGGATTCGCGAGAATATAGAAGCGGCATTAATGAACAATGGCCGCACGGTACGTTTACCTGCTCATGTGTGCAAAGAGATAAATAGCCTGGCTTTAAAAAAGCTCGATGCGTCAAAAAGTGAGAGCAAGGAGTTGTCTATTTCTGAACTCTCACGCTGCTCAGGGGTGAAAGCAGAGCGTATAGATGAACTTGTTGCTCTTAGTGGTTTTATTGATGTATCGACCACTGCGGACCTTCATCGTGTTCCATTTGTTCTTGAACTGTGTGAAAGTGAGTATACGCCAGATCCACAACAAGACTGTGAAAACCAGTGCTTTACTCAAGCTATTGAAAATATTATTAAAACCTTGCCAACTAAGTTGCAGAAAGTCTTAATCCATCGATTCGGATTATTTGACCAGAGAGTGAAAACCTTGTCGGAAATAGGCCTGTTGTTAAACGTGTCTAACGAGCGTGTTCGTCAGATGCAGATAGAGGCGGTTGAACGCGTGCAGAAACGTCTCCGATTCGATGGTTGGGTTTAAGGTTTTTGGCCCCTTATCCTAGCCGATTAATTTACTGGCTTGCTACTCTGTTCTTCCGTAAGTAACAGCAGCTCAAGCTGTGCTTTAGCTGCTGACTCCAATCTCCATACACTCAATAATCGGTTAAGTGCTGCGCGATAAGCACGACTTTTGAGTAAAAAAGCGAGCGTACTTGTGTAGTTGTTTACGACTTGCGCTTGTGTCTCGACTAATGCGGTTTTGTTTTCGATGTCGATGTGTTGAAGGTTAAAGTCAGGAAGAAACGCACACTCATACCATACCTCTACAATTTCACGAATTTCGAGTTCTTCTTCAGGCACGTCGAAGTCTTGTAACTGGTAGTTTTCTGGTATCGTTGATAAATAAACCACATCCAATTTGTCTGCAACAAATGTATACATCGGATTCCTTAGTGTACGCGCTTACAGAGTAAATAGTCTCATCGTTTACATTTTTGTCAATGACCGTGCTCAAGTATGAATGATGAACCACACCACATTCCGAACTTAACTTAGACTTTTTAAGTACTTATCGGTTAACCCGAAATATTTCAGGTTGCCATCTGGCTCCAAGACTAAGCTCATGTTGGATGTAGAGATCATGCCCGGATCATTCGTTGAGAAAATAACGGTCTTATTGAGTAGTTTGTCGCTGAATAACCGCTTGAAGTAGTGCGAGTTTTCTTGCTCAGCACCATTAAATGGCTCGTCAATGATAATCAAAGATTGTTCGCAGTTACCTAGCCCTAATGCGAGCCGCAGTCTTTGTTGAATACCATTTGGTAAACTTTTACAGATATCAACGCTCAATTGAGTGTCCAGGCCTTGTGGCAACCATGTATCGAGCTCAAAGAAACTCACCATTTCACGCATTTTTTCTGTTGGGATTAACCCATTATGCAAGATGAAGTTAGTCTTCAAGGAGCCTTCAAAAATATGCAGGTTAAACGGGATGTAGTTAATCGAGGTTCGATAGCGGTAACTGTTGAATTGTTTGATGTTATAACCGTCCACCGAAACTGAGCCTTGATAGCGTTCCTCTAGCCCAGCGATAATAGAAATGAGCGTCGTTTTACCGCAACCTGTTGGTCCACAAATCACAACTTTTGCGCCCGGTGGAATTTTAAAACCAAGATTAGTTAAGCCTGTTGCCGCACCACTATAACGATGGCTCACACCAGAGCCGACGATACTACCTTGAAATAGGCGAATAGGGGGGCTTTTCTCTAACGTTAGCTTATCGTCATTCATCGCCATAAGGTTGTTGATTTGCGCAGAAGACGCCTTAATGGATTGGAACTTAGAAATAGAGTTGTAGATGCCCATAATAGGCCCCAACGCCTTCCAGACTAAAATTACGGTAGCAAGCATTGCACCTGCATCGGAGGTGCCGTCCATCACGCCGATAACGGCCGCGACGATACTTGCGGTACCAATAACCTGAATCAAACTCCCGCCTGCTGCCTGAACCCTGCTATTAGTCACTGAAACATGTTCTGCATCGTTGGTGCTTTGTAAATGCGATGCGCTAAAGCGGGACTGGATAACACGCAACAATGGCAAGCCTTGGATGGTTTTTATACCACGAAGAATCTCATTCCATTGGTAAGAAACCATGGCGTTGGCGCGAGAGCTCTTGGACGTGGCTTGCGAGTAGATGTAACGAGAATAAACACAGAACACCAACATTAGAATCAACCCCGCCATAACGACTAGCGCTGCGGTACCAGACATAAGAGCAATGGCAATAATGAATACGATAACAAACGGCATGTCGAAGTAGCTTAATGTTGACTCTGCGGTTACCAAACGGCGGAACGTGTCGATGTCTTTCAAACGCGCTAACTGAGAAGAGACACCTGCGGTGGATGTCATCGAATACGGAAGCCACAACAGTTTGGATATCACGTTTTGAGAAATATGCACCGCCAAATCCTTCCCTGATGTGGCGATGATGTTGACCCGCATTTTCTTGAAAAAGTATTCCGAGAACCCAACAATCACAGCAAATAACGTGAGCCAATAAAGCGTGGCTTGCGAGCTAGAGGTTAAGGCGAAGTTGTACACACTCATAATAAAAAAGGGCTGGAGTGCGCCGAGAATGCTGACCACGAAGCTGATAATAATCAGGCTTTTGAGTTCATTGTTGTAGCGATAAAACGCGTATTTAATCCAGTTGCTGCGGTCTTGAGATTCAGGTGGCGGTTCTCGGAATAAGCGGGAGTATTCGCTGATCGAGACCAACAAGCACGGCTTCTTGCAGAGCGGGTATTCAATGGTGTTGTTATTTGTGTAATCAAACAGGATCAGTTTGCCGTCTTTAGTGCCCAAGAAAATCGCAGTGAGGTTTTCTATCTCGATAAAACAAGGATGAGGATGCCCCTCGATGTGCTCCAACGTTTTTAGTTTGGTGACGTCACAACGGTAACCAAGGCGTTCAATCGTAGCGATAAAACTGTCGCTGTCTTTTGGTTTAGGGATAAAAGCGTCGCTGAGGATAGAAGGTGTGCCTTCCCATTCAAGCGCTATGAGGGTGTAAGCTAAACCACGAATCAAAGGTGACTCATTGTATCGCTCGTCATAACTGCGAGCCTCAAAGTCCAACAAGCGCTGAGGGACATTATTAAAATCAACCAAAATACTCATTGGTCACCTCCGGTAAGTTTGACGCGTTTGAGGCGATGATTGAGTTTGTCCATCTTGTTGCTGACGATGATGAGGATTTTGTCGTTGGCGCGATAGGCGGTGCTGGTCAAAACCAATCGAGCAAAGTCGTCATCATAAACACAGTCGATGTCGTCGAAGATCAACACACGTTTGTTCGCGAGTAAGGCACGCACTAACAACAAGGCATAAGCGACTTGGCGCGAGAATGGGTTGCGTAAATGTCCTTTAAGCTCGGTGTAAAAACCAGCGGGAAGGGCATCGATTTGTGCCTTGATGTTCATGGTTTCGCAAAGCGCAAATGCCGTGTTATTTAAGCTCGGGCGGAAACAAGTCAAGTTGTCGATGATGGTGCCTTCGACGAACGAACTGGTTTTGTCGACCATGAGCACGCTATTACGCCAGACGTTGTAGTTGACGTCATCGAGCGGTGTCTCGTTGATTTGGATATCGAGCTTGCTGTCGGTGTTTTGCCGCGTAATGCAATTGGCAAGATGGGTTTTACCTGCGCCGCTTTTCCCCGTTAGCAAGTAAGCCTGACCGCGTTCAAACTCGATGCGTTGTTTTTCCGAATACTTCACCGAGATGCGCTCGACTTCTGTCGTGTCATTTTGTTGTTCTACAGATGCAGCAAGTTCAAGCAACTCGGCGATACGTTGAATATGAAGCTTGTTCAACTCCCAGCGGCTTACTGTGCGCATCACTTGTTGGTATGGGGCGAAGTAGCGGTTGGTAAGCATGATGATGGCTGCCATGATGCCTTGGCTAGATTGCATGTTGATAACGGCCGTTGCCAAAACTACCACCACACAAGCGATGGAGAGCTGTTGTATGAGCGACAAGATAAGGCTGAAGTTTGATTCGATCTGCTCGTATTTGATGTTCTCGACTTCACGCTCTTCCACCATTTGTGTCATCAAGCTCTCAACGCGATATTCCATATTGCGTGCTTTGATATCGAGTGGGCTAGAGATGATCTCGATGATTTTTGAGGTGGTTAAGCCCTCGATGTCGGATTTGTTTTCTAGGCTGTTGATTTTTTGCTTGGAAAGACTGAGTGCGAATACCGCCAAAACGATGGAGGCGAGCAAGATGGTCACCCCTGCCCAGATGTTGATCAGACCGATAATCAGAATGGTCAGTATGCTGACGGCAAGGTTGATCAATGCCCGTACAGATTCTCCGCCAAAGAAGGATTTAATCTCAGGAATGGTGGCAATACGCTCTAGGTATTCACCGGGTTCTAGGCGACGAAATTTTGATATCTCAGCCAAACAGATGGATTGAAACACTTTGTTGGTTAAGTTGGTTTCGAACTGCTTCATGATCACCGACGAAATCTTCTCTTCCTGATTCTTTAAGTGATAGTCGAGGAAGATGGTGATCAAGATAATGGCAAACAGAAGAAACAGCGTGTCTTTAGCTTGGTTAGGTAAAACACGGTCAAAGATAATCAAAATCGAAAAGGGCAACACTAAACCAAACAGTGTTGAGATGACCGTTGAGAAAGTCAGATAACACTTGTCAGCAAAGTTAATCTTCTGGGAAAAATGCTCAGTTTGCATTGCGACCTCCTTTCTTAATCGATGGTTTGGAGAGAAGGTGTTTTGGAACTAAGTCTTGATTGCTTCTGCCTTCGATATCACTCATCAACTGCATGATGCTTTCGATGGATTGCACCGAAAGCATGCCTTTGATTTGCTCTAGATTGATCGATTCAATGATGTAGTCATAGCGCGCGCTCTCGTAATCACGTAGTGCGCTAAACAGTTTACTTTCCGCTGCCAGTAAGTCGGTAATGGTTCGCGTACCAAGCTGGTAAGCGCGTTGAATGCCTTTGTAGGAAGCGTAGTTGGCTCGGATGATGTTCTCGTAACTGCTAATAGCACGGGAGAAGTCATTAATGTTGAGCACCGAGGTGTTAACGCTATTGCGAGTCGTGAACAACGAATCTTGGTAAAGTAGCTCCGTTCGCTCGATAGCCGTCGACGATTTTTGATAACCGTAGTAATCCGAACCACCGGAGAAAATAGGCACATTCAAGTTCAAGCCGACGCTGGTGGAGTTACTGTCCCCTGTCGCGGTTGGGTCGGTTCGGTCATAGTTGTTCGCATCATCGTAACGGTAACTGGCAGAGAGCGATACAGTCGGCACAAAGTTTGAACCGCTTTCTTTCAAGCCTCTTCGGCTGCGTTCTACGGTTTTCTTCGCAACCAATAAATCGTTATTGAGCTTCAAAGCTTGTTCAAGAATCGCACGTTGTTCGGATTCGCTGATTTCCGCCAAGGGCACGCTTTCGTAGATGTCCTGTGATGGGGTGACTGGGTATTGAACTTGAATCTCTAAACCGTTCAAAATTACGCGCCGGTCTTTCTCTAAGGTTCTTAAGCGATTGGCAATGCCTTCTTTCTGGGCAATTACCTCATACAACTCGCTCGCCGCAGTGTTGCCAAGTTCCACGTTGCGACGCATTTGGCGCTCACGTGTTTCAGACGATTTAAGTTCTACTTGGGTAGCTTTGATTTGCGCGTTGTTTTTGAGGTATTCGAAATATTGCGTCGCGATTTCAGAAATGGTGCTCTGGATTTTGTTCTCGTGTTTGATTTCTTCAATGTTGAAATCAAGCTTCGCGGTGCCGTATTTAAAGATGTCACCAAGGTTAAACACCGATTGGGATAAAGACACGCTGTAGCTGTTCGAGTTGTAGCTAGAACGTGTATCCGGTGTTCCCGTTAATATGGTCTCGTTTTCATTCCATGTAGTATCAGCGGCACCGTTTAAAGAGGGTAGAAACTTAGAACGGCTAATGTCGATGTTGTATTCGTTTTCCTCCACGCCTTTGTCACTAGCGCGCAGAGATAAATTGTTTTCCAAGCCGAGCTTGACTGCCTCAAGCAAGGTGGTCGCCATTGCCGAAGGAGCATTGCTCAATGTAAGCGCTGCCAATACGCAGCTAGTTAAGTTTCTGTACCGCAACATACTTGTTGATCACCTTGATGATTTCGTCGTTTTTATAAGGTTTGCTGATCACATAATCCATTCCAGCTTCGATACAAGCTTGGTGTTCATTACTGCTGGTCAATGCTGTCGCACCTATAATGGTGCAAGGGTGTTGTCCGCTCTCTTGTTCGTATTGTCGAATGCGTTTGGTTGCTTCAATACCGCCCATGCCCGGCATGATGCAGTCCATAAAAATGATGTCTGAGCGCTGATTCATGAAATGCTGAACGGCGTCTGCGCCATCGCCAACGGTGTCGGCTTCGTATTCTTGCTTGCTCAAAATACGTTTGAGTAGAATCTGTTGAACACGGTCATCCTCCACAATCAGGAATGAGCTGTTCTCCATCTGTTCTTCAGAGGCTTCCGCTTCCATGATTGCTAATAGGTTAGGGATGAACTCATACGGAATCGCAGGGGAGTTCAGAATCTTGTCGACAAAGGTATGGCTCTCTTGTGCTTGCTGAGTGCTCGTGACTGAAAGCAACAACTTCGTGTTCGGGTGATTGCGCAGTTGCGATTTCACCGTTTTGCTCAGTGAGGGCAGCTTGTTTGGCTCGAACGTGTCGGTCAGCATGATGGCATCGTATTCGCCAAAGGTTTTTGCCGCAGAGAAGAGTTCGTTCGGCGTTCGAATTGGCGTAATCTCTAAGCCCAAGTTGACGAGCATTTTGTTTATCACATCAATGCGCAGCTGAGAGTTGGCACACAGTAATAGGCGCTTATTGTCGAAGCGAGTTTTCTCGGTGTGGAAGCTCTTGGCTTTCAAATCGAGCTGAATTTGAAAACGTTCCTGATTGCCCGATTGATACCAATGGCTCTCGTAATAGCCGTAATCTTTCAGTACGCTTTTCGCCAAATCGTCTTTGGTTGCAGTGTGCTGTTTATGGTCGCTCCAGTGTAGAGTATTGAGCTTGGCAAACGGCACATCCAGTGTGGTTAAGAAGTTTAGATTGATGGTCAGGCGAGTGTTTTCAATGTCTGACGCCGCGCCCGATTCAATGGTGACAAACAGTTTCTTATCGGCTTTGAGTTGGATGGCATTCGATAGCTGTAGGAACAACACCCAGAATAAGCTGGTGGGCTGTCCTTCAACACGATTTGGTAGGTTATCCGAGATAAAGCAGTCTAGTTCACCTTCATTCCGCTGTACTTTTGAACTGATGTGAATCATCAATTCAGACAGCACATTAAGCAGTGAAAACTCTTTCGATTTGCTCTCGGTCCCTTGTGAAATGAGTCGGTTGTAGTTCTCTGCCAATTCAGACAGGGTATTGGCAGCCGAGGTTATATCTTGCGCCATCAACACGCCGCTCTCATCGGTCTCTTGTACAAGATATTGCACACCGCCGTTAATGGTGTTGGTGATGCCTCGAATCTCGTAACCAATAAGAGCATAGAGCTGTTTGTAGAGATCGTTATTGCGTTTTTGCTCTTCGAGTTTGCTGAAAATCAGTTTTAAGTGAGAGTAGATCTGACGCTGCTTCGGATTGATGCTCACTTCATTCAGCAACTCTTCTAACCTTTGTAAATCCAGTTGTTTGAGCTCTTGATAAAGCCCATCGAATTCTTGGTCAATGTCTCGCTCATTCGAACTGGATTTTTTCAGTTTTAGGATTGCCACTAAATTCGATAGAACGGCGATACCAACCAACACAACAACGACCATAAACAACCAAATGAAGAACTCGTTTTTCTCCATCATTAGGTCGCTCGCGTGGTTGTTAAACATGGTGCGATAGTTGTCGTCCATTTGTAGGTAGTTATTGGTGAGCGAGAGATACAGTGCCAACACATCGTCACGCGTTTTTGAGCTGTCCGAGAAGCGATTAATCGCCAGTTCAAGCTGCGTATATTCGGTCGCGCCTACCAAGCTAAACTCGGTTTTGTTGAGTGACGCGAGAGACTTAAACTGGTCAATTTCGTCTTTCAGAACCTCAAAATCAAGCTCTGTTGTACTGCAATAACGCGCGCTTAAACAGCGTTGAAGCGTTTGAATATCAAACTCGATAGTTTGGTTGAGCTGTTGAGCTTGAACCAACAGAGGCGCGTTTTGCACTTTCTCGACTGAATCCACTTTTTCCCAAGAGATATACAAATAAAAGGCGAGGGCAGCCAGCATCAAGCTGAAAGCGATGCTTAGGCGCATAACAGGAACGGAAATATTGTAAGAAGGTTTGCTACTCATCCATCACCTCTCATCGAATGCGTCTTCGATAGCCGACATAACCGGCTTCGCTGCGTATTCGATCACCCGGCGTGAACCTGTTTTCACGTCTGCGGTAAACTCCATATAAGGGGACAGCTTGTATTGTGTGCCTCCGCGCTCTAGATAGTTTTGACTGATTTGGATTTCCGCGAGATAGAATTCAGCGTCTTCTTCTTCATAAGAAGAACGGCTGATCGATGCAATTCGACCTTCCAAAAATCCGTATTTGGCAAAGTTGTAGGTATCCATCTTCACTTTGACCGCTTGTCCGATTTCTACAAAACCCATGTCTTTACGCGGGATCTTCGCCTCTCCGTGAAGGGCGTTATTGATCGGTGCAATGTCCGCGATGCTTTCACCTGGCGGTATCACAGCGGAGCGGAAATTGAAGTGCACTTTATCTACTACACCGTCAATAGGAGCGTAAACCACGAGGCGATCCACTTTATCTGAGTGTTGAGGACGTAATATACGTTTCAACTTTAAGTCCTTGTTTGCTTGAATGATTTGTGCTTGATACTCGGCATTACGATTCTCCACCAAGTCTCGGTACTGCTTCTCTAGTTTGTCGAGTTGGAAGCGCTCATTCATGACCGACTCATCAAGGTTTTCAATCTCACGCACCATGTTTGACTCTTGAACCTGCATATTCAGAACATCGACGTAAGACGCCATTTCCTCTTTGTACAAGGTGTTCTTAATATTGAGCTGCTTGCGTATTAAGGAGAGCTGGTTCTCGGAGCTTTTACGGCGCTTGAGCATTGAATCAATAAGCGAATTCTTATGTTGGATATCGTGAGTGATCAACTCTTCATTGGAACGGTTTTTAGAAAATTCTTGCTGCCAGGTATTCATGTTGACTTGCACTAATTCTGGGTACTTTTCGATGTAGGCAGAAAAATCGGGTTCCACCATATCGCGCAGGCTTTCGTAACGAATCTTGTCTAGCTCAAGCTGAATGATCTCTGTGTTTACCGTATCAAGTTGAGTGTTTCTATCCAGAGAGCGAAGGCGTGCAATAGGTTGACCTTCATAAACCACTTCGCCTTTGCGCACTAGCATTTCTTCTAGAATACCGCCTTCAAGGTGTTGCACTTTTTCGATGTCAGATTCGAGCAATAGCTCACCGCGCACCGACACCACAATGTCGATACGAGCCTGAGATGCCACGGCGATAGCCACCATGGAAAGCAAAAAGATAACCAGCAAGGTTTTGTGTACGCTGGTCATTGCACTGGCTAGCACGATTGTATCGTCTGTTGTTACCTTCGAAGCTTCGTTGTTCGAAACGAGCGCCTTTTTGAGGTGATGTTCTATTTGCTTATTACTCATGAGCCACCCCTACGATTCACTACCTGTGCGGCTATCGATTGAATTTTCGATTTTTAACAGCTGGCTAATTTGTTTGTTTACGTTGTTAAGCTCGGTTTTAACGTCCTCAATCAATTCATTAGGAGCAGGGAAATGGTGTTTGTTTAAGTGTTCAAGCTTTGCCAATTTTGGTGGTAAGTCGTCATCACATAACAAGACGAGAATGGTCTTTAGTCTTTTTGAATAACATCTGAGTGCTTCAAAACGGTTTTGTTTATGCAGCATCTCAATATCAATCCCTGCGTCAATGAAATCTTGGTAAAAATCGCCTAATAGCAATTGCAGCCCTTTATGGCTATTGTCGACTGAGCGCAACAGATTTGTCATATTTATCATTATCCCACCGCACTAATTGCTTTAATGACAACAAGTAAGGATCTTTATACTGGGTTTTCAAATTTTTTTGTTTTTATGGAACTCGAAAGGTATGAAAAAAGTTGTATAAAAAAGTTGGTTTCTAAAAATGGTGTCCTTTACTGCCTCTAAATACGATCAGTTAGCTAAAAGCAACGGAGGCTGTAATGGCAGGCGACACTAATCAAGAAAAAGACAATGAAAAGCTTAACGATGCGGTAGAGCAAACAGAAACGAAGGATACGGGGACAAAGGAAGAAAAACAGCAGTCGACCGTCTCTTCGACTGTAGCGACCGGTGCTGAAAGTGCAGATGCTGTTGATGAAGCCAATCGTGCGATGGAAGAAAATCCTAGTGGCGCGGGTACGGAAGAAGAAGCAGTGAGCTCGGGTGGCGCAGTTCAAGAAGAGGATACTGAAAGTAGCAGCGACTCTGACGCTGCACAATCCAATGTTGTTGATAGTGTAGCTTCTAGCGGAGAATCAGGTGACGAGGCTCTGGGCAGCGGTGGTTCGGATTCTGGGGCGGGTGCCCAAGCGGTCGGTGGTGGTGATGCCTCTGGCTCTGAAGGTGGTTCGGACGCAGAAGGCAATGAAGCGCAAGGACAAGCGGTACAAACTTCATCTGCGCCAAGTGCTTCTTCAGACTCTGAAGGTTCTCAAGGTGGTGACGAGCTAGATTCAGAAACCACTGAAGAGAGCTTCGCGGTGGATGTACAAGACACCAGCGAAGAAACCACGACGCAAGTAGAAGACGATTTCGACTCCGAAACTACGAGCGAGACGTTCCAAATTAAAGTCGAAGGTGAAAATGACGCGCCAGAAGTAGGGCAAGATCTGGCATACATCATGGATGAAGATGGCACTATTACCTTCACTCAAGAACAACTTCTCGGGTACGCGAGTGATGTTGATGGCGATGATCTTGCCGCATTTAACGTGCAAGTGGGTGCTAATGCATCCGTTGTGGATAATGGTGATGGCACTTATACCGTCACACCTGAAGCTGATTTTAATGGTGAACTCGACTTAACGTTTGATATCAGTGATGGTCAAGAAACCATTTCTAGTTCGATTGATTTAACTGTTCGTCCAATCAATGACGCACCAGTGCCTGAAGATAAAACCTTTGAGATTGAAGAGGATGGCACTCTGATCTTCACCGATGCTGACCTGCTTGCTGGCGCAACGGATATTGAAGGCGATAACCTCACAGTTGAAGGTGTAAGTTACGATGGTGGCGACGGCATCCTGACCGATAACGGTAATGGGACTTACACTTTCGCGCCAAATGAAAACTTCAATGGCGATGTGAACTTCAGCTTTGATGTGTCCGACGGTACAGATACGGTTTCTGCCAACATTGATGTAAGCGTCACACCAGTCGATGATGCGCCAGTGTCTGGCAATCTTGCTTACTCGGTGGACGAAGATGGCTCGATTCGTTTGAGCCAAGAGCAGTTGTTGTCGCAAGCTTCCGATGTGGAAGGCGATGCACTGACGGCTTCTAACCTTTCGGTAGATGGCAATGCGACGGTGACTCAAAATGACGATGGTAGCTTCACCATCACGCCGGACGCAGATTTCAACGGTGATATCGACATCAGCTTCGATATTTCCGATGGCACGAACACCGTTCAAGCAACCGCTGATCTAACCGTTAACCCAATCAACGATTTGCCGGTTCCTCAAGACCAGCAGTTCAGCGTGGAAGAAGATGGCACGCTGATCTTTACGGACGCAGACCTGCTTACTGGCGCAACGGATATTGAAGGCGATAACCTAACAGTTGAAGGTGTGAGCTACGACGGTAGCGATGGCATCCTGACCGACAACGGCAATGGGACTTACACTTTTGCGCCAAATGAAAATTTCAATGGTGATGTGAACTTCAGCTTTGATGTATCCGATGGCACAGATACGGTTTCTGCCAACATTGATGTAAGCGTCACACCAGTCGATGATGCGCCAGTGTCTGGCAATCTTGCTTACTCGGTGGACGAAGATGGCTCGATTCGTTTGAGCCAAGAGCAGTTGTTGTCGCAAGCTTCCGATGTGGAAGGCGATGCACTGACGGCTTCTAACCTTTCGGTAGATGGCAACGCGACGGTGACTCAAAATGACGATGGTAGCTTCACCATCACGCCGGACGCAGATTTCAACGGTGATATCGACATTAGCTTTGATATCTCAGATGGCACGAATACCGTTCAAGCAACCGCTGACCTAACCGTTAATCCAATCAACGATCTGCCTGTTCCTCAAGATCAACAATTCAGTGTGGAAGAGGACGGCACACTGCAATTTACTGATGCGGATCTGCTTGCAGGTGCTACCGACATTGAAGGCGATGACCTTTCTGTAACGGGAATCAGCTATGAAGGCACCGACGGCGTTCTAACTGACAATGGCGATGGCACGTATAGCTTTGCGCCAAATGAGAACTTCAACGGTGATTTAAACTTCAGCTTCGACGTGTCTGATGGCACAGATACAGTTTCAGCGAATGTAGATGTGAGCGTTACGCCGGTGAATGATCCTCCGGTGGCTGGTTCAACGTCTTACACGGTTCACGAAGATAACTCTATTACCATTTCTGACGCGCAACTGTTGGCAAACTCTTCGGATTTAGAAGGGGATGTCTCGATTGATAGCTTGAGCTACTTTGGCAGCGATGGTGTGTTGCAAATCAATGGAGACGGTACGTACACCTTCTCTCCAAATGAAAACTTTAATGGTGAAGTGACGCTTGATGTTGTCGTCGCTGATGAAGAAGGCTCAACGGATGTCACCACTGCTGGCATTACGGTGCTGGAAGTGAATGATCCACCAGTCGCAGGACCAACTTCTTACACCATTGATGAAGATTCTGTTCTGACCTTTAGTGAGTCGCAAGTGCTGCTGAATGCCTCTGATGTGGAAGGCGACGTAGAGCTTGTTGGTATTAGATACGATGGTCCGGATGGCATTTTCACCGTTAACGATGATGGTACGTGCAGCTTCGCGCCAAACGAGAACTTTAACGGACAAGTTCAACTTGATGTGACCATTCGAGATGAGGATGGGGCAGAAGTTGATACCGTCATCAATGTGAATGTATTGCCAATCAATGATGCGCCAGTATCGGGTGATTTGGCTTACAGCGTTGATGAAGACGGTGCGATTACACTCAGCCAAGAGCAGCTTCTTTCTCAAGCGTCTGATATTGAGGGCGATGACCTGACTGCTAGCGATTTGACTGTCGATGGAAACGCAACCGTTACAGCGAACGATGATGGCAGCTTCACGATTACGCCAGATGCGGACTTTAATGGTGACATTGATATCCAATTCAACATTACGGACGGCACAGACACTATCCAAGCAACGGCGGATCTAACGGTTAATCCGGTTAACGATCTTCCTGTTCCTCAAGACCAGCAGTTTAGTGTTGAAGAAGACGGCACGCTTCAGTTTACTGACGCAGACTTGCTTGCTGGCGCGACCGACATCGATGGCGATAACTTAACGGTTGATGGCATTAGCTACACAGGCAGCGATGGTGTGCTGACTGACCACGGTGATGGTACTTACACCTTTGCACCAAACGAAAACTTCAACGGTGATGTCAGCTTTAGCTTTGGTGTTTCTGACGGCACTGAGACCGTACCAGCAAATGTGGACGTGAGCGTCACTCCAGTCAATGATCCTCCGGTTGCGGGTGCAACGTCTTACATGGTTGATGAAGACAACGCGATTACCATTTCTGACGAGCAGCTTCTGGCTAACTCTTCGGATGTGGAAGGCGCAGTGTCCATCGATAGCGTGACCTATTCAGGCACCGATGGCGTATTCCAAGACAACGGTGACGGCACTTACACCTTCATGCCGAATGAGAACTTCAGCGGTGATATCAGCCTTGATGTGATTGTGGCGGATGAGCAAGGTGCGATTGACGAAACGACCGCAGGCATTACGGTCATTGAAGTGAATGACCCTCCAGTTGCCGGTCCAACGTCTTACTCGATTGATGAAGATTCAGTACTGACATTCAGTGAGTCACAAATTCTTGCCAACGCATCTGATATCGAGGGCGATGTAGAGCTTGTTGGTATCAGCTATGAAGGCTCGGATGGTATCTTTACCGTCAATGGCGATGGTACTTGTAGCTTTGCGCCAAACGAGAACTTCAATGGTCAAGTTCAGTTGGATGTGACCATTCAAGATGAGAATGGGGCAACCGTTGATACGCACATCAATGTCGATGTCTTACCAATCAACGATCCACCAGTATCGGGTGATTTGGCTTACACTATCAACGAAGACAGCTCAATCACGTTAAGCCAAGAGCAGTTGCTTGCCAAAGCGGGCGATATTGATAGCGAGAACCTTGAAGCTATCAATCTATCGACAGATGACAACGCGACGATTCAATACAACGATGATGGCAGCTACACCATCACTCCGGATGAAAACTACGATGGCGACCTAGATCTGACCTTCGATATCATTGATAACGATGGCGGCTCGGTACAAGTTGGTCTGGATATTACGGTTAATCCTGTGAATGACTTGCCACAAGCGCAAGATCAACAGTTCACGGTAGAAGAAGACGGCACCTTGCTGTTCACGGATGCAGACCTATTGGAAGGCGCATCGGATATTGACGGCGATGATCTGTCTATCGAAAATGTTCTCTACACAGGTGCGGACGGCGTGCTTACCGATAATGGTGATGGCACTTACAGCTTCGCGCCGAATGAGAACTTCAACGGTGATGTTCAGTTCACATTCGATGTGTCTGACGGCACAGGTTCAACACCTGCATTTATTAATGTCAGCGTGACACCAGTGAACGATCCACCTGTGGCAGGTTCTACGTCTTACACGGTTCAAGAAGACGGTCAAATCACCATTAGTGACGAGCAATTGTTAGCTAACTCTTCTGATGTGGAAGGCGATGTAGCCTTGGCGAATGTTAGCTACTCTGGTAACGACGGTAGCTTCGTGGACAATGGCGACGGCACATATACCTTCACGCCAAATGAGAACTTTGACGGTAACATTTCGCTCGACGTTACAGTTATCGACCAAGATGGTGCAACGGATACAACAACCGCAGGCATCGATGTTATCGCGGTGAACGACGCACCAGAAACGTCAGGCATTCAAGCTGAGGTGGATGAAGATAGCGCCATCACCATTACACAAGAACAGTTGCTTGCGAATGCGACAGACATTGAAGGTGATGACCTTGTTGCCAGCAATCTACAAACCAATGACCCGGATGCGACGATCGTAGCCAACGATGATGGTTCATTCACGATTACGCATACGGAAAACTTCAATGGTGAGTTGGACTTCACTTACAACATAAGCGATGGCGAAAATGATGTTCTGACCACGTTGGATCTGACCGTTAATCCTGTCAACGATGCGCCAGAAGCGGGCGACGAGATCTTTATTCAAGCAGAAGAAGACCAAACAGTGGGTGTTTCTCTACGTGAAGAGCCTGCGTTACGTCTCGACCAAGCCCCTGAAAACGGCATCATTGAAGCAAATCTAAATGACGAATGGGTACAGCTAGAAGTCGGGCAGGAGGTGCCTGCAGACACGGAAGTGCGCTTCATTCCAAACGATGATGCATTGGCAAACGGTACGCATACGAGTCAAATTGGTACCTTTGATGACAACGCTAGCCTCGATGATTGGGGTACAGCTGTTGACCCTTACACACGTGAGTTTGTTGATGGTGATTTGAAAGTTACCGTTCAAAGTAATGATGACCCACTCGGTGCGTGGAATGGTAAAACACACATCGGTCACGGTATTGGCGATATTGACCGCCAAGGCTTGAGCGGTGATGAAAAACTGACTGTGACCGTTGAAGGCCAAGACATCAACGAAATCAGCTTCCACCTAGATGGTCTAGGCGGCTGGTTTATGGAAGAGTCTCGCCACTTTACGGAAGTCGAAATTCGCGCCTTTAACTCTGATGGTGACTTGATCGACTCGATGACTTACCACAAAGAAGATCGTGGTAGCTATGAGACGGATTACACCCTAACGGTGAACGAACCGGTATCTTACTTTGAGCTAGGTACGATTCAAGGTAACGGTACTTACGTGGTTCAAAACATGACGGTTTCGCAAACTTGTCATGATGAAGCGGTGTTCACATCTATTGGCGTGGACGGCACGGAAATCACGGAAACGGTAGAACTGAATATCCGTGAAGGTGACAGTGAAATCGAACTGACGGCTGATCTGCCAAATGTGACCATCGATACCGAAGGTTCTACGCAGTTTGCCTCTGTGGTTATCACTGAAGAGCAGCTTCTCGCACAAGCGAGTGATATCGATAGTGACGTTCTTGATATTCAAAACCTAGAGCTGGTGGGGGATAACGCGGAGCACGCTACGTTAACCGACAACGGCGATGGCACATGGACAGTCACACCGGATGAGAACTTCTATGGTGAGATTGAGCTTGGTTACCAAGTTACGGATGGTGAACTCACCGACGACAACATCATCAACATCAACTTCGAAGCAGTAAACGATGCGCCAATCGTTTCTGGTCCGATTGTGTTGTCGACTGATGAGGATGTAGGCATTACGTTTAGCGCGGATGATTTGCTTGCCAATGCAAGTGACGTGGAAGGCGATGCGCTGTCTATCTCTGATATCTCTTACAGCGGTGACAACGGTGAGCTTGTCGACAATGGCGACGGCACTTACACCTTTATGCCGAATGAAAACTTCAATGGTGAAGTCGACATCGATTACAAAGTCTTCGATGGCACCGATGAAGTCGATACCCATCTAGATCTGACCGTTATTCCAGTCAACGATGTGCCAGTTCCTGGTGCGCCGCTGCATACTCAAATGCTAGAAAACGGCACGATCATCATCGAAGCAAAAGACCTACTATCAGGTGCGACCGATGTGGATGGCGACATTCTGCATATCGAGAATCTACTGCTTGTTGACCAGTCACAAGGTACGTTGACAGACAACGGCGACAACACCTTTACCTTCGAGCCAACTTCGAACTTCTACGGTGAAGTGAACTTGACCTTCGACATCAGCGATGGTCAAGCAAGTGCACCAAGCACTGCGAAGATCGATGTTGAGATCGTCAACGAAGGTCCAGAGGTCAGCGGTCCAGTTGATGCGGTCGTTGATGAAGATGGCTCAATTACCATCACTCAAGAAGACTTGTTAGCGAACGCGACGGACGTGGATGGTGACAACCTTGAAGCGGTGAACCTGTCGACCAACGATCCTAATGCAACCATCGTTGAGAACGCTGATGGTAGCTTCACGATTACACCGAGCGAAAACTTCTTTGGTGAAATCGAATTTACTTATGACGTAACTGACGCGATTGAAACCGTCGCTGCGGATCTAAACCTCACCGTTAACCCAGTGAACGACCTGCCAGATGTACCTGATTTGTCCTTCACCACAGAAGACGGCGAAGCCATCACGATTACTGAAGCAGAGCTGCTGGCTCAAGCGACGGACATCGAAGGCGATGACTTATCTGTTGTGAACGTGACGAGCTTAAGCGATACGGTTCAAGTGACAGACAATGGCGATGGCACCTACACGTTAACGCCAGAGCAGGGCTTCTTTGGTAATGTTGACCTCACGTTTGATGTGAGTGATGGCACCGATGTGGTGGCGGCAAACATCGACTTGAAAGTTGAGTTCGTCAACGACGCACCAGAAGCAGCGCCAATCGTGGCAGACGTGGACGAGGATGGCTCTATTCTCGTGACACAAGAAATGCTGCTTGAAAATGCCAGCGATCAAGATGGTGATGACCTATACGCAACGGCACTAGAAACCAATGATCCTAATGCCTCTATCGTGGATAACGGCGACGGCACCTTTACCGTTACGCCTTCACAGAACTTCAACGGAGACATCGAGTTTACTTATGAAGTGAGCGACGGTGAATTGAGTGTTGCCAATGAAATGACATTGACGGTGAACCCAGTCAATGACATTCCAATTGTTGCGCCTGGCATGTACCACATTGAAGAGGATGGCAGCATCCTGTTCACGCAAGAAGATCTGCTAAGTGGCGCGATTGATATTGATGGTGATGACCTCACTGTTACGAGCATTAACTACTCGGGTGATGAAGGTACTGTAACGGACAACGGTGACGGTACATTTAGCTTCGTACCAGAAGAGCACTTCAGTGGTGACTTACAGTTCAGCTTTACGGTTTCTGACGGTACGGATGAAGTTGAGCAAGACATTAATGTCCATATCGAAGCCGTGGCAGATGCGCCAGACCTAGTCATCACTGATGGCGATGGTCGAAATGTGGATGATCAAGCAATCTTGGTTGAGCCAGGCGGTATTGTTGAAGTGAACATCGCCGCAGCATTGGTTGACCAAGACTTGTCAGAAACGCTGACTGTGACCGTTGATGGCGTTCCAGAAGGTTCGGTGATCAGCTACGACAACGAAGGGGTACTTAACGATCAAGACAACGGTATCACCAGTTTTAACGATACTGAAATCACGGTTACCTTTGAAGGTGAAACCGCGGGTTACCAAAACGCAGCTGGCTATTACAAAGTTGATGAAGACGGCAATATCACGGGCGTTGAAGTGGTGTACGAAAACGCCTCTCAAGTTGGCGGAGGCGGTGACCTCATTCCGGGACAAGATCAGTTCAGCTTCCAAATCTCGGAAGGGGAAAGCTTCAACCTATTCTTGATTCCTAACGGTCATAACTTCAATGACTTTGCGTCCATGCAAGATGGTCAGTATGAGTTCCGTGCGGCAGATGGCTCTCCTGCGAACATGGATACGGTCGACCCACAACTCGTGTTTGTGGGTGCTGATGGTTCTGAAACCGTGATTCAAAGCCAATTTGGTGATGCAGTCTTCCATGGCGGCACAAGCTCAGAGCTCAACCAAGATGGCATTGAACATACTCGAACTACTGTGAACGAAGACGGTGAACTGGTTTACGGCTTTGAAGATCTCTACGGTGGCGGCGATGCCGATTATAGTGACTTCAACTTCACCATTGATGTAGGTGAAGTGAACAGCCAGATCTACAGCGGTGAAGTAACAGTCGGTCCAGATGGTTCTGTAACGCTTCCAACCACAGCAATTGAACAAGAGCTACAGATTCAATTGCCAGAAGACTTTAACCAACAGCTAGAAATCAATGTAACGGCAACGGCGACAGAGCTATCAAATAATGATTCTGAAACCGTTTCTCAAACCATCTACGTCAATGCAACGGGTGCTCACATTGAACATACGCCTGAAGCATTGCCTGTTTCTGCTGTGGTTGAAGAAGATGGTTCAATCCTAATCACGCAAGAAGATTTGCTCGCTAATGCGCGTGACTTGGATGGAGACCAACTGACAGCACTGAACTTGGCAACGGATGATGAAAACATCACCATCACAGACAATGGTGACGGTACTTACACCTTAACGCCAGATGCGGACTTTAATGGTGACATCACCTTTACGTTCGATGTGTCTGACGGCGATGATGTTGTCTCAACCAACCTTGAGTTATTGGTGTCACCAGTTAACGATGCGCCTGAACCACAAGATCAAGCGTTCACCATTGGTGAAGATGGTGTGCTGACCTTTACTGATGCGGATCTCCTAACAGGCGCTACCGATATTGAAGGGGATGACTTATCTGTTGAGGGCGTCACTTACACAGGCGCGGACGGTGTTCTTACTGACAATGGTGATGGCACATATAGCTTCGCACCAAACGAGAACTTTAATGGCGACGTGAACTTCACTTTCGATGTTTCCGATGGCACGGATACCGTGACGGCGAATATCGACGTAAGCGTGACGCCGGAGAACGATCCACCGGTTGCAGGCAGCACGGCTTACACCGTTCATGAAGACAATTCGATTACCATTAGTAACGAACAGCTGTTGGCTAACTCGTCTGATATAGAAGGCGAAGTGGCGATTGATAGCGTGAGCTACAGCGGTAACGATGGTGTGTTAGAAATCAACGGTGATGGTACTTACACCTTCTCACCAAACGAGAACTTCAGCGGCGAGGTGAGCCTAGATGTTGTCGTTGTCGATGAAGATGGTGCAACGGACTCTACCACTGCTGGCATTACTGTGATTGAGGTAAATGACCCACCAATCGCAGGTCCTACCGCATACACTATCGATGAAGACCAAGTCCTAACGTTTAGTGAATCGCAAGTGCTACTGAATGCTTCGGATGTTGAAGGGGATGTTGAGCTAGTTGGCATCAGCTACGACGGTCCAGATGGCATCTTCTCAGTAAACGGCGATGGTACTTGTAGCTTTGCACCGAATCAAAACTTCAATGGTCAAGTGCAGTTGGATGTGACCATTCGTGATGAAGACGGCGCAGAGGTCGATACTTACATCACAGTCGATGTTTTACCAATCAATGATGCACCAATTTCGGGTAACTTGGCGTACAGCGTCGACGAAGACAACTCAATCACACTGAGCCAAGAGCAGCTACTTGCTCAAGCATCGGATGTAGAAGGTGATGCGCTGACTGCGTCTAACCTAGTGGTTGACGGTGATGCAACGGTTACGGCAAACGACGATGGTAGCTTCACTATCACGCCAGATGCGAACTTTAATGGCGACATTGATATCACGTTCGATATCAACGACGGCAGCGACACTATTGTTGCAACGGCGGACCTAACCGTTAACCCAGTTAATGATTTGCCGCAGCCACAAGATCAAGCGTTCACCATTGGTGAAGATGGTGTGTTGACCTTCACTGATCAAGACCTGTTGGATGGTGCAACGGACATCGATGGCGATGACCTATCGGTAGAAGGTGTCACTTACACAGGCGCAGATGGTGTCCTAACTGACAATGGAGATGGTACCTATAGCTTCGCACCGAATGAGAACTTCAATGGCGACGTGAACTTTACCTTCGATGTTTCCGATGGCACGGACACCGTGACCGCGAATATCGATGTGAGTGTGACGCCAGAGAACGATCCACCGGTTGCGGGCAGCACGGCTTACACCGTTCATGAAGACAATTCGATTACCATTAGTAACGAACAGCTGTTGGCTAACTCGTCTGATATAGAAGGCGAAGTGGCGATTGATAGCGTGAGCTACAGCGGCACAGATGGTGTGTTCCAAGACAATGGTGACGGTACGTACACCTTCTCGCCAAACGAGAACTTCAATGGTGAAGTGAGTCTAGATGTTGTCGTGGTCGATGAAGACGGTGCGACGGATTCAACCACCGCAGGTATCACGGTACTTGAGGTGAACGATCCACCAATCGCAGGCGCGACCAGCTACTCAGTGAACGAAGACGAAGTCATCATTATTAGCTCTGAGCAGTTATTGGTGAACGCTTCTGACGTTGAAGGTGAAGTTGCGATTGATAGCGTCAGCTACAGCGGTTCCGACGGTATCTTTACTGACAACGGTGACGGCACATTCAGCTTCGCACCAAACGCCAACTTTGATGGCGATGTGAGCCTAGATGTTGTGGTTGTTGATGAAGACGGTGCAACTGCGGCAACTAACGCAAACATCGATGTATTGCCAATCAACGATGCGCCAGTATCGGGCAACTTGGCTTACAGTGTCGATGAAGACAATTCAATTACGCTTAGCCAAGAGCAGCTTCTTGCTCAAGCATCGGATGTAGAAGGCGACGCGCTAACCGCGACTAACCTAGTGGTTGACGGTGATGCAACGGTCACGGCAAACGACGATGGTAGCTTCACTATCACGCCAGATGCGAATTTCAATGGCGACATTGATATCACGTTCGACATCAACGACGGCACCGACGCTATTGTTGCAACAGCTGACCTGACGGTTAATCCAGTTAACGACCTACCACAGCCAGAAGATCAAGCGTTCACCATTGGTGAAGATGGCGTCTTGTTGTTCACTGATGAAGATCTGCTTGATGGCGCAACAGATATCGATGGCGATGACCTATCGGTTGAAGGCGTGAGCTACACAGGCGCTGATGGTGTTCTAACCGACAATGGTGATGGCACTTACAGCTTCGCGCCAAACGAGAACTTCAATGGCGACGTAAACTTTACCTTCGATGTTTCTGACGGTACGGATACCGTGACCGCAAATATCGACGTAAGCGTGACGCCAGAGAACGATCCACCGGTTGCGGGCAGCACGTCTTACACGGTGCATGAAGATAATTCGATCACCATCAGTAACGAACAACTATTGGCTAACTCATCTGACGTAGAAGGCGAAGTAGCAATCGACAGCGTGAGCTACAGTGGCGCAGATGGCGTGTTCCAAGACAATGGTGATGGTACTTACACCTTCTCGCCAAACGAGAACTTCAATGGTGAAGTGAGCCTTGACGTTGTGGTTGTCGATGAAGACGGTGCGACGGATTCAACCACCGCAGGTATTACGGTACTTGAGGTGAACGACCCACCAATCGCAGGCGCGACCAGCTACTCCGTTAACGAAGATGAAGTCATCACCATTAGCTCTGAGCAGCTATTGGCGAATGCTTCTGATGTTGAAGGTGAGGTGGCGATTGATAGCGTCAGCTACAGCGGCTCCGACGGTATCTTTACTGACAACGGCGATGGCACATTCAGCTTCGCACCAAACGAAAACTTCAACGGTGATGTCAGCCTAGATGTTGTCGTGACCGATGAAGATGGCGCAACTGCGACAACCAACGCGAACATTGATGTATTGCCAGTCAATGATGCTCCGGTATCAGGTGATTTGGCTTACAGCGTGGATGAAGATGGTTCTATCACTCTCAGCCAAGAGCAACTTCTTGCACAAGCAGGCGACGTGGATGGTGATGACCTAACTGCATCCAACCTGACTGTTGACGGCAATGCGACCGTTGTTGCAAACGATGACGGCAGCTTCACAATCACACCGGATGCAGACTTCAATGGCGACATTGATCTGAGCTTCGACATTACGGACGGCGATGCGACCATTCAAGCGACTGCCGATCTGACTGTGAACCCAGTGAACGACCTACCAACGGTTGGTCAGCCACAGTTTGTTACGCAAGAAGACACCAGCTTCACCTTCACCGAAGAGCAATTGCTGCAAAATGCAGGTGATATCGATGGTGATAACCTAACCGTAGAAAACGTTGCTTCTGACAGTGGTACGTTAGTCGATAACGGTGACGGCACGTACACCTTCGCGCCAAACGAAAACTTCGATGGCAACGTGAACGTGACGTTTGACGTCAACGATGGCACTGCAACGGTTCCTGCTGAAGCGAACATTGATGTTCAATCTGTGGTTGATATGCCAGAGCTTT
The DNA here is from genome assembly GCF_033337375.1 of Vibrio sp. YT-17. Lineage (NCBI taxonomy): Bacteria > Pseudomonadati > Pseudomonadota > Gammaproteobacteria > Vibrionales > Vibrionaceae > Vibrio > Vibrio sp. YT-17. The sequence continues at coordinate 27,329 of NZ_JAWOQP010000018.1, read as the reverse complement.
CGATTGCTTCGGACTTGGTGATTGCGTCTGATAACTTCGAGTCTGGCTCGAACGGTTGGAACGCGAACACTGAAAGCTCTCAAGGCTTCGAAACGGGCGATATGCTGGGTCGTATTGGTGGCACTGGCGGTGATGAAGCGGTCAGCAAAACCTACGAGATCCCAAGCGATGTCAATGAAGTGAATATCTCATTTAGCTTCTACGAAATCGATTCTTGGGATGGCGAGTCGTTCCAAATCTTTGTCGGCGGCGAACAACTAACCACCTTGGAAAACTCCGCGTTCCGTACTCAAGATGGTACGACAACGCTTTACGACTCAGATGGTAATGAAGTGGGTGAAGTGATCCACGGAGCCTCTCAACGTGAAGGCTTCAGTGGTTGGAACGACCAAGCTCACCAAATCAATCTGACGGTTCCTGTCGAGGATGGTGAACTTCAACTCGGCTTCGGTTCAACCTTGAATCAAGACGTTTGGGATGAATCGTTTGGTATCGACAATATCGAAATCACGGTAGCGGACGCGGATTACCAAATCATTGGTACCGAAGATACACCAGTGCCGCTTGATATCGATGCAGCATTGACCGATACCGATGGTTCAGAAAACCTCGCTATCTTGATTGAAGATGTGCCAGAAGGCAGCTCGCTATCAGCGGGTGTTGATAATGGTGATGGTACTTGGTCACTACAACCAGGCGAGCTAGAAGGGCTAGAGTTTATTCCTTCTGCAGACTTCAATGGCGATGTGACGCTAACCGTGAATGCAACCTCTACGGATGTGGATACAGGTACAACGGCGACAGCGACGCAAGATGTGACGATTCATATCTCGCCAACCAATGATGCACCAGAAGTGACGGGTGATATCAGCGCAGTCACTGCCGAAGACAACAGCATCACGCTGACTCAAGAGCAGTTACTGGAGCACGCTGTTGATATCGATGGCGATGACTTAAGTGCAATCAACCTGAGCACCAATGATGAAAATGCAACGGTTGAAATGAACGAGGATGGTAGCTTCACCATTACTCTGAGCGAGAACTTCTACGGTGACATTGAGTTTAGTTACGATGTCACAGATGGCGAAGAGGTGGTTGCTGCTGGTCTCGACCTAACGGTAACGCCAGTCAATGACGCGCCAGAGCCACAAGATCAAGCGTTCACCGTGGGTGAGGACGGTCTTCTTACCTTTACAGATGCAGACCTGTTAACAGGCGCAACGGATGTAGAAGGTGACAACCTAACAGTTGAAGGCGTGACTTACACTGGCGCGGACGGTGTCCTAACCGACAATGGTGATGGCACGTACAGCTTCGCACCAAACGAAAACTTCAATGGCGACGTGAACTTCACCTTTGATGTTTCTGATGGCACGGATACCGTGACCGCAAATATCGATGTAAGCGTGACGCCAGAGAACGATCCACCGGTGGCAGGCAGCACGTCTTACACTGTGCATGAAGACAACTCGATCACCATCAGTGATGAGCAACTACTGGCTAATTCGTCTGATATCGAGGGTGATGTTGCGATCAGTAGCGTGAGTTACAGCGGTAACGACGGTGTGCTAGAAATTAATGGCGATGGTACTTACACCTTCTCACCAAACGAAAACTTTACAGGCGATGTTAGCCTAGATGTTGTCGTGGTTGACGAGGACGGCGCGGTTGATACAACAACAGCGGGTATTACGGTACTTGAGGTGAACGATCCACCAATCGCAGGCGCGACCAGCTACTCAGTTAATGAAGACGAAGTTATCACCATTAGCTCTGAGCAGCTATTGGCGAATGCTTCCGATATTGAAGGTGAGGTAGCACTAGATAGCGTGAGCTACAGTGGCAGCGAAGGTATCTTTACCGACAATGGTGATGGTACGTTTAGCTTTGCACCAAACCAAAACTTCAATGGTGAAGTGAATCTTGATGTTGTAGTCGTGGACGAAGATGGTGCGACCGCATCGACGACGGCAAACATTGATGTTCTGCCAATCAATGATGCTCCAGTATCGGGTGGCTTGGCTTACAGCGTCGATGAAGACAACTCAATCACGCTAAGCCAAGAACAATTGTTGGTACAAGCAACGGATGTAGAAGGTGATGCACTAACTGCATCTAACCTAGTGGTTGACGGTGATGCGACGGTTACGGCTAATGACGATGGTAGCTTTACTATCACGCCTGACGCGAACTTCAATGGCGACATTGATATCACGTTCGATATCAATGATGGCAGCGATACTATCGTTGCAACGGCTGACCTAACGGTTAACCCAGTCAATGACTTGCCGCAGCCGGAAGATCAAGCGTTCACAGTGGGTGAGGACGGTCTTCTTACCTTCACAGACGCAGACTTGTTAACAGGCGCGACGGATGTAGAAGGTGACAACCTAACTGTTGAAGGCGTGACTTACACAGGTGCTGACGGTGTCCTAACTGACAATGGTGATGGCACATACAGCTTCGCGCCAAACGAAAACTTCAATGGCGACGTGAACTTTACCTTCGATGTTTCTGATGGCACGGATACCGTGACCGCAAATATTGACGTAAGCGTGACGCCAGAGAACGATCCACCAGTAGCAGGCAGCACGTCTTACACGGTGCATGAAGATAATTCGATCACCATCAGTAACGAACAACTATTGGCTAACTCATCTGACGTCGAAGGCGAAGTAGCAATCGACAGCGTCAGCTACAGCGGCGTAGATGGCGTGTTCCAAGACAACGGTGACGGTACTTACACCTTCTCGCCAAACGAGAACTTCAATGGTGAAGTGAGCCTAGATGTTGTTGTGGTAGATGAAGACGGTGCGACGGATTCAACCACCGCGGGTATTACGGTACTTGAGGTGAACGATCCACCAATCGCAGGTGCGACAAGTTACTCTGTCAATGAAGACGAAGTTATTATCTTCACGGAAGAGCAACTGCTAGCGCAATCAAGCGATGTGGAAGGTGGCGTAAGCCTAGAAAGCGTCTCTTACAGTGGTAGCGACGGCATTCTAACGGCGAATGACGATGGCACTTACAGCTTCGCGCCAAATGAAAACTTCAACGGTGGCGTAAGTCTCGATGTAGTCGTCGCTGATGAAGACGGTGCAACTGCGACAACCAACGCGAACATTGATGTATTGCCAGTCAACGATGCTCCGGTATCTGGAGACTTGGCTTACAGCGTCGATGAAGACGGTTCAATCACATTGAGTCAAGAGCAGTTACTGGCTCAAGCGGGTGACGTCGACAGCGATAATCTAGAAGCAGTGAACTTAACCGCGGTAGCCAATGCAACCGTTGTTGAGAACCAAGATGGTAGCTTTACGATTACGCCTGATGCGAACTTCAATGGCGATATCGACCTAAGTTTCGACTTGATTGATAACGATGGTGCGAGCGTGGAAGTGGGCGTTGACCTAACGGTGAACCCAATTAACGATGCGCCGCAATCAACGCCAGTGAATATTGCTGGCACCGAAGATACCACCATTCTTATCACGCAGGACATGTTGCTTGCTAACGCGACAGACATCGACAACACCTACGACGAATTGTCTGCTGTCGACCTAGTGATTGATGAGCAATACGGTGACTTGCTAGACAACGGTGATGGTACTTGGTCATTCACTCCGGCTGAGAACTTCAATGGTGATGTGCCAATGTCGTTCGGCGTCAGCGATGGTGATTTAGTGACGCCGGTTGAAGGCAATCTAAACGTCGAAGCGGTTAACGATGCACCAGAAGCGCCAACCATCCAGATGCAAGGCGAAGAAGATGTGGTCATGGTGATTGACCCAGCTTACATTGCTAATCAAGTTACGGATCTTGATGGTGACGAAATCAGCGTAGAAAGCATCACGATTCGTGCTCCTGCAAACGCGACATTAACCCAGCAACCAGATGGTATGTACCACTTGGTGACCACTCAAGACTTCAATGGTTTGGTGGAACTGGGCTACACCGCGACGGATGGTGAAGAAGTGGTTGAAGGCTCGTTGAATGTGGATGTTATTCCAGTCAACGATGCTCCATTCAATGTGGGTAATGCCTTTATGGCAACCGACGAGGATGGCGCATTCACCTTCGACGCGGGCGACCTGATGAACTTGTTCGGCGATATCGACACTGAAAACCTAGTCGTATCACGCATTATCACCGCAGAAGGTGAAGATGGTGGTGAGGTAACAGACAACGGTGACGGTACTTGGACATTCACACCGACTGGCGATTTTGCAGGGGTTTCTGACTTGCAAGTTGTGGTAAGTGACGGTGAGTTTGAGACGGTACTTGATGTACCAGTGTTTGTTCGCCCTGTTGCCGATGGCGCAGTCATCACAACCGACCATGATGGTCCGTTAGTGTTCGGTGAGGACGAAACGGGTCACCTAGGCTTGAATGTCGGTCTAATCGACGATTCAGAAACGCTAAGTAACCTAGTGATGACTGGTTTCCCTGTTGGCTTCGAAGTTACGGATGGTGTGAACACCATTACCATTACGGAGCCGGGTCAATACATCGACTTGAACGAGTGGGATATTTCAGACCTGCAAATGACGCCTCCGGCTGACTTTAATGGCGAGTTCTTCGTAACCGTGACCGCAACCACGGTGGATTACGGTGACGAGCCAGAAGAGTTCGAAGATGGCATCGATTCAGGTGACTTCGAAACCCTAGCGGGTGAGCCAGTTATCCTAACCGCAGATGACCTAATCGGATTGGCAGAGAATGTGGACGCTGACGCGGGTGATGAAGTGAAATTCGTTCACCTAGCTGATCGCAGCCAAGGTGAGATTGTCGATAACGGTGATGGCACATGGACATTCAATCCAGCACCAGGCTTTACTGGTGAAGCGGATATCGCTTACGTGATTGATAAAGACGGTGTGCTTCATGATGAGCAAACAGGTGTGGTCGTGAAAGAAGACGCACCACAAGAGAATGCTTCTCCAGAGATCGACAGTATTTCTACCACAGAAATGGCAGCGGATGGCACCTTGTCGTTCACCAATGATGACATGCTATCGACCTTGAGCGATGCAGAAGGCGACAGCTTGAGCATTGAGTCAGTGAGCCTAATGGAAGGTCAAGGTGTGATAGAGACCGATAACCAAGGTAACTACCAATTCACACCAGCAGAAGGCTACACCGGAGATGTTCAAGTTGGCTTCATTGCAACTGACGGTGAAAACCGCATTGAGAGCTTCTTTAATGTCGACATCCAAGGTGAAGGTGAAACCACAACCAGCGAAGGCTACGCACTGGCTGATGATGGTTCACTAACACTAACGGAAGCACAGTTGATTGATGAACTTGGCATTAGCCCTTCAGCAGAAGTGTTGGATGTAGCCGATGCAAACGATGCTGGTTTCTTTGCGAAATCAGGTGATGAAGAGTGGACATACTGGCCGAACGATGACTTCGATGGCAATTTGGCTATGGATGTTCAGGTCAACGACAATGGTGAAGTATTGACTCAGAATCTGAGCATCCAAGTTGCGGACGATTCAGCGCAAAGCGACGAGCCACAAATCCAAACTGCTCAAGCATCAGCAGAGCAGCAAGTTGGCGAAGCGCAACAGCCTGAAGAGCAAGCAGCAAACGGTGCAGACAGTGAAGAGGAGAGCGCAGCTGATGTGACTGCAGCACCAGGCGATACTATTTCTATCTCGGTTCCAGATGAGGTCAGTGGTAACGAATCGGTGGATTATGCAGAAATGTCCGGTCTACCTGATGGTGCATCGGTAAGCAACGCACTGGATAATGGCGATGGTAGCTTCACATTAAGTGGCAACCTCAACCAACCAGTATCAGTTGACCTACCAGAAGGTTACGAAGGTACGAGCGAAATCCAATTCCAAGGTTACGACGAATTGGGCAGCGCAGTAGAAGGTGCGAGTGGCACAGTTGAAGTTGAAGTCGATGATCAATACACCATGCAAGGTTCTGCTCAAGATCAGCAACCAGATATGGCGGGTATGGAATCTGGCGGCAGCGACTGGACAAGTGCAGGAGGTCAAGATCAAGGTGTTGACTTCACGGATGACTCTGGCAGCTTCGACTCGGATACTCAAACGGGTACTGACCAAGGCAACGATTTCGATCAAAGCTCAATGTAACCAGTCCTAGACGAGGGCAGTGTCATTGCTGCCCAAACCAAAGCCATGCAGAGCCTACTTTGCATGGCTTTTTTGTTGGGCTTCTTTCTATGAGCTCTAGAAAAAAACTTGGAAATTGAAAAAAGTATTCTTAGCTAGTTTATACCCAAGTAACCTCGAGATGTTAGGTTCAGCGAGAATGGCTTGGTTTGTAGACGCGGCGGCGATTTAAAGGTCTAGTGGGTCTAAATCAAGAATCGACAACAAAGTATACAAACCAAGACAGCTCGCCCTTCGGGAGCGTGTCATTGACTCGGTTTCTGTGTCAAACAACTTGGAAAGAGCTGACTATTACGCTGCGTTGTTTTCCTTGACCCCGAATCAATGACAACGCTCTGAATCCTGCATCTTGAAGTCACTTGGGTATAAGAGTCATTTACAAGGAGGAGCGACATGTACCGTTATGTCAGTTCACCAAAAGCGTCAAAGTACATAGTACCGCCACCACAGCATCGCGAGTTGTCGAGTATCGATGTACCGGAGTCAGAACTTGAGATGCGTGAAATTCTGAACAATTGGTTTGCCGATGGATTGGCGCCCATCATTGAAAATGAGGACAATGACATCTCTGCTAATGAGCAACAGCGCTTTGAGCAGCTCAGTCGCACGGTGGGCGTGTTACTGCGTAATAAAGATTACTACTTCGCCACTAAGCGGATTCTTTCGTTGTGGGAGCAAGACTGCTTAGAAACGACTTACGTTAATTATCTGATTTTACGTAGTGAGCGCATACCATACTTCGAATAAGCCCTATTTATAGGCTTAAAATAGTGGTTTACATGGTTTTCTTAGTAACTTTTGACACCTGTATTTAACATTTTTGTAAACATCGTTATATTTAAGGCTCATCGTTGTCAGGAGTTTATGGATGAACCTTACGATATCAGGGAAGTTGCAGCTCAGTTTTGTGCTGCTAGCCGTACTTTTTATGGCATCAGCGGTATTCACGTATCGCAACGTCACTACCGTAGAGCAATACGCCTCTTCGTTACTTAAATCCGATTTACCGACCGTCGACACCAGTCGCGGTATCCAACAGTCCGTTCAAGCGTCGCTGTCCTCGATTCGAGCCTACATGTTGCTAGGTGGCGATGAAGAGGCGAGCGCACGTCTGAGTGAGGACGTGCGTAATATCATGGCATCTACAGACGAGTCGCTTCCAACGTTGCAGGCGTTGATCTCTGAACAGGATTTTCAAGCGATCCAAAGCCAGTGGGACGCGGTAAAAGTTTCTCTAAACAAGCTGATTGAACTTAGCCACAGTGATGAGAACTTACCCGCACACAACCTCTTTATTAACGAAGCGGCACCCATTGCAGAAGTGGCACTTGACCAGCTTCAAAGCTTAATCAACGAAGAGTCAGGAAACCCATTCGGTGGAGACAGAAAACGTCTGTTCAAAGTTTATGCCGACAGCTATACCTCGCTCGCCAATGCACTGTCTGCACTGCGAGATTTCCTGTTATACGGGCAGCAAGATCACCTAGACAAATACCACGACTTGATTAAATACCACAATCAATCTGTGGCGGAAATCGATAGCAAACTCGACAGACTTACTGATAACGACCAATCTTTGTGGTCACTGTTTAAAGAAATGCAGCAACTGTACTTTCCTTTAGCAGAGCAGGTAATTGCATTGCGTCAATCGCCAGAGTGGAACGAATCAAACTTGTTAATGGCGAATGAACTGTTGCCAGCAGCGGATGCACTAGACCAAAGCTTAGAAACGATCGTATTGGCTCAGCAAAGTCGTGCAGATCAAAGTGGACAGGGCATTAATCAGTCGATCAAAAACGTACTCACCACCATGCTGATTGCCGCGGCATTGGTTTTGTTTGCCGCAGTAGCGATTTCAAAATACATGGGCAACACCATTGGTCGCCGAGTGAAAAACTTATCGGAGCGTGCAAAGACGATCGCTTCAGGGGACGTTTCTCAGCCTCCGTTAACTGTTGTTGGGAAAGATGAATTGGCAGACCTTACCGATTCGATTAACCGCATGAACCAATCGTTAGCGAGCATCGTGGCAGGGGTGAGTGAGAAAGCGCACCAAGTGGATACCAGTATGGGGGCTTTGTTGGAATCGGCGCAAGTCACTTCATCGAATGTAGAACAGCAACAGACCAGCATTGTTGAAATGGGAAGCCAATTGGATGAAATCGCTTTAGCCGCGCGTAACACCCTAGATCAAGCCAACCAATCAGTGCAGAAGCTTTCTGATTCAAAAGGCGAGATTGAACAAGGTCGTGATGCTTTAGAGCAAAACAAAGTCACTATGGAAAGTTTGCACGGCAGCATTGAAACCGCGAGTACGCAGGTGACGCAGTTAAGCAAAGAGAGCGAAGCCATTGGCCGAGTTACAGAGGTGATTGAAGGCTTAGCAGAACAAACTAACTTACTGGCATTGAATGCCGCGATAGAAGCAGCGCGTGCGGGTGACCAAGGACGAGGCTTTGCGGTTGTGGCGGATGAAGTACGTATGTTAGCGACTCGCACTACTCAATCGACGACAGAAATCAACGGTATCATCAATGCGATTCAACGCTCGACCAATTCGGTGGTAGAGGAGATTGAACACAGTCAATCACTTGCGGAGCAGGGCGCTGAGCACATTGAAAAAGCGGTAACTCGTTTGCTTGTTACTACTGAGCAAATAGGTTCCTTGAATGAGCAAATGGCAGAACTTGCAGCAGCGGCAGAGCAGCAATCTCATGCGACCAATTCGATCACTGGATTGATGTCCGGTATTACTCAATCAGTGGATGAAGTTTCGAATAACAGCCAACGTGCATCAGAGACATCATTGCAAGTAAAAGAGCAAGTTACTGAGCTGAATCAACAGATGGCAACTTTCAAAACGGCGTAGATAAGGTTTACATCTTTCATCGACTTTTGAACGTTAACCAAATAGTAAAAAAGCCCCAATCCTTTTTACACAAAAAGGGTTGGGGCTTTTTGTTGGATGATACGCCGATATTCGTCTGCTTGCTCATTGGATTTGGCTATTTAAATCATAGCTAAAACCAAATTCTCTTCGCCGAGCCGGAGTCGTAATATGACTCCATCGGCAGCAAATACTGCAAAAGAATTTTTAAACTTTATACCAATCCCGGTAAGAGAATCGTTCGTTACTACGATTGGTATCATCCTTCTAGGAGCAAGATTATGAACAAACAAGTAAGCCTAATTGGTCTAGACAGCGAACAATCAGCACAACTAGCTCAACAGCTCAATCAACTGTTAGCGCATTACCAAGTGTTGTACATGAACTCTCGCGGTTACCACTGGAACATTAAAGGTGCGCAATTCTTCGAACTGCACGTAAAATTTGAAGAGATCTACACTGATCTACAAACAAAAATCGATGAGCTTGCAGAGCGTATTCTAACTTTGGGTCACACGCCAGCGCACGCATTCAGCAACTACTTGGAAGCAAGTGAAATTAAAGAACATCAAAACGCTACTTCTGGTGAGGAGTGTGTACAAGGTCTGGTTCAAGGCTTTAGCGTTCTGCTTCTAAAACAGCGTGAGATTCTACAAAACGCGGGTGAAGCAGATGACGAAGGTACAGCGGCATTGATGGGTGACTACATCCGTGAGCAAGAAAAATTAATGTGGATGCTTAACGCTTACCTACAAGGCTAAGCAGCGCATCACCCAAGCAATCCTTGGGAACGCATGAAACAATCGGGAATAAGTCATAAGGGGCACGCTGGTGCCCCTTTTTTTGTTTGCGTGTTTTATGTGTGCGCTTTATTTGCGTGGTAAGGATTGGAAATGGCTCAGTAAATCGCTGAGTTCATTAAGCGCCAACGAGGCTGAGTCATTGAAGGTTTCTTGATTCCCATGGTGCACAAGGCAAGAGGGCATCTGCGCGTTATACGCTGCCTGCAAGTCGTAAAGGTAATCGCCGACATAAAGCACTTCATCAGGCATCAAACGCCACTCTTTCGCCAATACCTGCAGAGACAAAGGGTCTGGCTTGGGCGGGAAGCATTCACGAGTGATGACTCGTTCTACTGAGATTTGGTTGTGCTCTAGTTTGCGCTGAGTGGCGATTTGGCAGTTGCGCGTCACGATAGCGGTTTTGATTTCATTTTGATGCAAGTGGGCGAGCAATTCATGGCAGCCAATCATTGGAGCAGACTGCTCAGCATCAGAAATCTCGTAATCAAATATCACGTTATGAGCGTGCTCTCGATGATGAGGATGCTCAAGTGCGTCGACAAAATCCAATAGATCTTCACTCTGCGGACAGCCAAGCTGTTGTCGCAATTCGCCGAAGTTCATATCAGAACTCACCAAGGTGTTGTCCAAATCAAACACCACGGCTTTAATTTTATCGAGCTGTAAAGGGAATGGAATCATAATGACCTCGTACAACTTAACCGAACTATCGTTTTAAAAAACAAAAGGTTATTGTTAAGTTTAGATTCTTCTGCTTAGATTGTACGAAAATAAATCACTAGTACGTCACAAATTAAATAGTCTTAACGATTTTAGTGTTTGATTACCTTTCCTCAAGACGAAAGATTTTGCCGCTGTCGGTAGAAAAGTAGATATAACCATCGGGGCTGATGGTTATATCTCTTACTCGCTCACCAAGATTCTCCATCAATCTTTTTGATTCGGTGAGCTTGCCATTCTCAATAGAAACCACGTTGATGTGCGCCAGCTTCAAGGCACCGGCGAGGATTTTTCCGTCCAACTCTGGGTATTTATCACCACGGTACAAAATCATATTACTGGGTGCGATAGAAGGGACGTATACCAGCTTGGGATCTTCCATTCCCGGTAACGACTTAGCTTCACCGACGTCCAACGGACCCCAATATTCTTTACCATGAGAGACTTTTGCCCAGCCGTAGTTCGCGCCTTTCTTGATTAGATTAATTTCATCGCCGCCGCGTGGTCCATGTTCAATAGACCACAGCTGTTTTGTTGCTTCGTCGTAAAACATACCTTGTGGGTTGCGGTGCCCGTAACTCCATATCTCAGGACGAGCTTGGGAAGGTTTGAATGGGTTGTCTTGCGGAACCGAACCATCAAGGTTAAGGCGCAGAATACTGCCAGCATGGGTTTGAGTGTCTTGCCCATTATCACGTTCGCCACGGTCACCGATTGAGAAATAAACTTTGTCGTCTACAAATGAAAGTCGACTGCCGTAGTGACGCCCTGTGTCGGTGATGGCATCAGCAACAAAGAGATCGTTCCAACCCACAAGTTGATTGTTTTGCAATTGCGCCGTCGCTAACGCCACCGTATTGCCTTTACTCGTGCGCTTGCTGTAGGTAAAGAAGAGTTGCGGGTTTTGCGTATCGGCATTCGGTGCGAGTGCAACATCCAATAAACCAGCTTGTCCACTGGTGTTCACATTGGGGACGTTAAACAGCTTTTGAGGTTTGCCTGATGTGATATCCAGCAACGAAACCGTACCGTTCTTTTCATTGACGATAACGCGTTGGTTATCTAAAAACTCGATCCCCCAAGGGATCTGAAATCCATTCGCCACCTCGTTCGCGCGGTATTCGGCAGCGTTGGCAGAAAAGGATAAACAAGTGAGTAGGGCAGCAGCAATCGTTCTCATGGTTCCTTCCAATATGAATCGTGTTAATACTTAAAAGCTAACACTAAAAGACTATGTTTGGCAGAGATTCACTTGTATATGAATGTAAAAAATCCCCGATACGAGATCGGGGATTGAATTAAGGCTAGAGAACTGTTTAGTTAGCGAGATTACATCGCTTCTTCGAAGATCTTAGAAATTTCTTCGTGAGTTGCTTGTTTAGGGTTAGTGAAACCACAAGCGTCTTTCAGTGCGTTGTCTGCTAGTGTTGGGATGTCTTCCAGTTTCGCACCAAGCTCTTTGATACCTGCTGGGATACCCACATCTTTCGCTAGAGTAACGATAGCGTCGATTGCTGCCGCTGCACCTGCTTCAGCAGACATGCCTTCTACGTTTACGCCCATTGCTTTTGCTACGTCACGTAGACGCTCAGGACATACTTGCGCGTTGTAACGCTGTACGTGAGGTAGAAGAATCGCGTTACAAACACCGTGTGGAAGGTCATAGAAACCACCTAGCTGGTGTGCCATTGCGTGTACGTAACCTAGAGACGCGTTGTTGAATGCCATACCCGCCATGAACTGCGCGTATGCCATTTGTTCACGAGCTTCTAGATCTTCACCGTTTTTCACTGCTGTGCGTAGATAAGCCTGGATAAGCTCAATCGCTTTAATTGCTACCGCATCAGTGATTGGTGTTGCTGCGATAGATACGTAAGCTTCAATCGCGTGAGTTAGGGCATCCATACCTGTTGCCGCAGTTAGCGAAGCAGGTTTAGCGAGCATTAGCTCTGGATCGTTTACCGAGATAAGCGGTGTTGTGTGCTTATCAACGATAGCCATCTTGATGTGACGCTCTTCGTCAGTGATGATGCAGAAACGCGTCATTTCAGATGCAGTACCTGCCGTCGTGTTGATTGCGATAAGTGGCATCATTGGTTTTGCAGACTGGTCTACGCCTTCGTAATCTGCGATTTTGCCGCCGTTAGAAGCAACAAGCGCGATACCTTTCGCACAGTCGTGTGGTGAACCACCACCTAGAGAGACAACGAAGTCACATTCGTTATCAGTAAGAAGTGCTAAGCCGTCGTTAACGTTGCTGATAGTTGGATTTGGTTGAGTGCCATCAAACACAACGGTTGCTACATCGCGCTCAGTGAGAAGGTCTTGAACTTGTTTGACTACACCGATTTGGTTAAGGATCTTATCCGTAACGATCAAACCTTTTTTAAAGCCTTGAGATTGGATGCTGTCTGCTGCGTCTTTCAAACAACCAGCGCCCATTAGGTTTACCGTAGGGATAAAAAATGCACTTGTCATATTGGATAGCTCCGTCGTTATTTTTAATAATCTTTCTTAATTTGCCATTTACTGTCGCACATTCGTTTCCAGATTGAAGTTGATCTGAAGCAAGTTTACCTACTTAGAGGTACTTGCAAGAGAAAAACTGTGACAGTGATCTTGTTGCACTGCGTATAAGTGCAACACTGATATAAAGTAGAACAAATATGAAACTATGGACGCAAACGATTGGCAGAAATTGACTTCTGACGCGGATATATCTCTAAATTCGACTAAAGTATAAAAAATCCCCATTAATAACTTAATTATCAATGGGGATAGAGAAGTGTTTTATAAGATAACTACTAATAATTAAGCTATTTTAATCAGCTTTGATACTAACTTTTCGATACCTGAAGCCGCTTGAGAGATATTTTCTGCCAACATGTAAGCAGGGGTTGAAAGTACGAGGTGTTTTTCATCAAAAACGATGTCTTCGACAGAGCACGTGGTGTGTTCACCGCCCATTTGATTAAATGCTATTGAGACTGCCTCATCGTTGCCTACCGTTCCTTTCACGCCTTGCTCATAAATCATCGGGATAATGGTTGGTGCGATGCATAGATAGCCAGCTGGTTTTTTCGCATTAGCAAACGCGCGACAAGCTTGAGCTACGTGTGTGTTAATGGAGCACTCTGCACCTGAAACGGCGAAGTCGGTTAAGTTTTTCGCAGCACCAAATCCACCTGGAAGCAGTAGGGCATCGTATTCATCAACGTTAAGTTTGGCAACATCGTCAATGTTTCCGCGTGCGATACGAGCTGATTCGATCAAGACGTTACGGGTTTCATCCATTTCGTCACCAGTTAGGTGATTGATGACATGGAGTTGGTCAATGTTAGGTGCAAAGCAGTGCCAAGTTGCCCCTGCTTTCTCGATGGCGTAGAGCGCCAACACTGCTTCGTGGATCTCAGAACCGTCGTAAACGCCTGAACCACTTAAAATGACTGCGACTTTTTTCATGTTTGGATTCCTTTACTCTGAACGTTCCTTAGATTGCTCTTCGCTATCTAGACCATGCGTTTCCGAGTGTGTTTTAACGTTTTCACTCTCGTTGTCATCTTCATCATAGTAGCGCACAACAAAGGGTGTAAGCATAACACTAGAGGGCAGAAAATGTTTCATATCAACTCCAACGGCTTAATAGAATGATTTTTATACTGATTTTTATAAAACAGTACGTTGAACCTGATCATTTTTGAGTTAAGCTGACGTTTCCTTTGGCATTCGTGAGTGGTAGGTCACATGAAATCAGTGCAATTTCGTTTCACACTTTATGGTTGTATCGCGATTCTCTCTTGGAGTTGTCTGCTTGGCATCGCGAGGTTGGTTACGGAGAGTTTAGGTCCTGTAGGCGGGGCAGCCATGTTGTACTCTCTTAGCTCTGTTTTCCTTCTTATCGTGGTCGGTATTCCAAAGTTGTCTTACTTTTCTCCCAAGTATCTTGTGCTTGGTGGTGCGATGTTCGTTTGTTATGAAATATTTCTCGCTCTATCTTTGGGATATTCCAACTCGCGCGCGCAGGCAATTGAGGTGTCGATTGTCAACTACCTTTGGCCCGCACTGACGGTTTTATTTGCGGTCCTTGGCAGCAATAAAAAAACAAACTGGTTGCTTTATCCAGCAGTTACGCTGGCGTTTGTTGGGGTTGCTTGGACTGTGAGCGGTGAGAATGGCTTATCCATAACTCAGATCATGTCCAATGTTAGTAGTAACCCTCTGGTGTATTTTATGGCTTTCGCTGGCGCGGTTATATGGGCTTTTTATTGCAACTTAACCCAAAGGCAGCAATCTAAACATAATGCGATTACCCTGTTTTTCATTGCAACAGCTGTTTCGCTTTGGGGCAAATATGCGTTTACGGATGAGCCACCAATGACATTCAGTTGGGAAGCGATGGGGTACTTAGTGGCTTCTGCGGCTTTAATGGCTGGTGGTTATGGTTTATGGAACATCGCGATCGTTGGCGGCAATATGGTTTTTCTCGCCACCCTGTCTTACTTCACGCCCATTTTTTCCGCTTTGTTTTCTTCCATTATTCTTGGCGTAACTCTGAGCCATAGCTTTTGGCAGGGCGTTGTGATGGTAACGGTGGGCTCGCTGATGTGTTGGTTAGTCACCAAAGAGAAGCGCGAAGCGGCTGGGTAAGTTACCAACGAGATCAGAGAGTTTAAGTGAGCAACGAACAGATCTCCTTTGCGAGCTGTATTCGAATACGAAGCAACTAAATCGAAAAAATTAAAAAAGCTCCCGAGATTGGGAGCTTTTTATTGAGTTTTAACGGCTCTTTGGTGGCACTCTAATAAGCGACGTTCAAGTGTAGTTGAAGCTTGAATCTGTGCTTCGACAGTCGCTTGATAAGCTGCTTACGAGTGTGCTCTAGTGTATCAAGCTCCAATGTGTCG
Organism: Vibrio sp. YT-17; assembly: GCF_033337375.1. Classification (NCBI taxonomy): domain Bacteria; kingdom Pseudomonadati; phylum Pseudomonadota; class Gammaproteobacteria; order Vibrionales; family Vibrionaceae; genus Vibrio; species Vibrio sp. YT-17. Next base: position 11,863 of record NZ_JAWOQP010000018.1, on the reverse strand, counting down.
TCATCAATATGTACATCCACATTTACTCGTAGCTCTTGGCCCACCTTCGTTACGCCAGCCAGTTTCAATTGATGCTCAGTTACTTTTTCAATCTCAAGAACATCTTTGCCAACGCTCTGACACAGCTCTTTGCTTGGTGCCATCATTAGTAGTTCACGTAAGGCACCTACTAGCATATCGAACGGTACTTTGAGGAAGTAAAAGCCCATCAAAACCATCATCATGGGGTCGGCATATACCGCATACTCAGAGAATGGCGTTAGTGAAACAGCCCAAGCCGAGATAAATCCTACGGTCACCGCCACACTCAACAAAGTATCCATTTGCCACTGTTTTTTCTCCGCTTCAATCAAGCCTGATGAGAAGCGGCGGCTGCGTTTCGCCATAAACCACCAAGCGTAACCACAACCGATAACATTCACGATGCCGAATAAGGTCGCAATAGAAGCATCGACCTCGCGACCTCCAGACATCAATGCTGATATCGCAGAGTAGAGAGAGAAGCTTACAACCACTAAAATGACGGCTGCTTTTATCGCAATAACGATTGGTTCTAAGACCGCTTTTCCAAATGGGAATACAGATTTTGAAGGCTTGTTAATATAGTAAGAAGCGGCCAGTGACAATAAAGTTAACAGTAAGCTGACCAAAGAGTAAACACCGTCAAACACGATGACAATTGATCCTACAAGCAAGCCAAGTACCATACCACCAGCAGCGAACCCAGATGCCAAAAGGGCTGAAATGGTTAGAATACGGTTTTCGTTTTTGCTTGTCCTGTCACACATAAAAGATGCCTTTGAATTTTAATACCTTACTATTCTTCGCTCATAAGGTAATTTAGGCAACCACAAAGTGACCAGTAACTAATCTAAAAAATTGCGTTTTTATTTATATTCCTATAAAACAATGGCTTACTGTGATTTTTTGGTGTCAGTAAAATTGACGCTCACTGATAAAATGTTTAGAAGTCAAATAAATACTCGCTCAATTTATCTGCTAACCACGTCATTGCTGGATGCTCAGTATGGCCGTTAGGTGAAAACATACAGTAGTCTTCTTGCGTCAATCCGTATGTGTGTTTGATAACGGCGAGCTTCTGCTGACGAAGGTAATGGCGGATTAATGGTTCTGGAAGCACGCCCCAAGCGTCTTCTTCTAAGATGGTGTTCAGCATGTAGTCAAAACTCGAAAAACCAATATATCGAGTCGAGAAAGGTTGCAGTTCAGGGTTGTCTTTCTCATTTAGGTACACCATTAGTGCTTGCATCTGACTACGTAGATCTTCGTCTGAGACACGGCGCATCTTACTTAGGCGGTGTTCTACACTGCATACTGACATCATACGTATCTTGCCTAATGGGTTATATACGATACGAGGATCGTCTACTCGCTCATAATCAACGCCGAAAGCAAAATCTACTTGGTGGGTACTGACCAAGTTGGCTAAGTCGCCACTGGATGCCAAGATTAAGTTGAAGGTTGTTGAAGGAAAGCGGTTATTCAATGTATGAGATAACTCTTGCCAGAGATCATCAGGTAAGGAGTCGTCACGTGCTACCCAAACTTCCGCGTTAAACCCTTCCGAGATTTGAGCGCAGGTCTTTCTGACCCGTTGTGCGATGATAAGTAGGTGTTCGCAATCTTTGTAAATGGCTTTCCCAGCTTCAGAGAGGGTGAGCTGGTTGCCAGTTCGGTTAAACAATTCAACGTCGAGATCTTTCTCTAATGCCTTAATCGACATACTGAGTTTGGTACGATTGCAGTCGAGTTGCCTTGCCGCTTCAGAAACAGAACCACACTCAGCGATGGTGCAGAAGGCTTCTACTTGAGTTAAGTTCATGATTTGACACAACCAATAAATGAATTCAAATAATTTGGGTATTATGCAGATGCGCTCCCAAAGCCATGAAAGATTATCGAAAAAAACGCGAATCCGCCAGATAAGTCTATGGTCTTTTAACGGTTTTGCGGTAATCTATGTGGGTTACAAAAAGTGAACATGGAGGCCACGATGGCACAAGATTGGGACGGCTTAGCAAAAAACTGGGAATCAAATCCAGCAACAGAGCAATTTGCGCAGTCGGTGTTTGAGCAGTTACAACAGCTAACTCAGCTTGATGGCATTAAAGTACTAGATTTTGGATGCGGAACAGGGCAGTTAAGTCAACGATTGTCACCGATGGTTAAAGACATCGTAGCATTAGACGCATCGGAAGCCATGATTGAGGAACTCGATAAAAAAGAGCTCGTCAACGTAGAACCTGTGGTAGATGCATTATCTCGCGGCTTGGTCGCTCAGCATCCGGCCTTTCGTGGACAGTTCGACTTGGTGGTTGCATCATCAGTTTTAGCGTTTGTGGAAGACTTAGACGCGTCATTAACGATCTCGCATTCTCTACTTAACCACGGCGGCTATTTTGTTCATTTTGATTGGATTGCAGAATGTGAACAAGACGGTTTTACCCTTGCGAAGTCTGAGCGTGCACTGAAAGAAGCGGGTTTTACTGAAGTTGAATCGCAACACGTTTTTGACATTACATCTGATGGTAAAACAATGTCGGTATTAATGGGGCTTGGTCGTCGCTAATACCGCTGAATAAAGAACAAAAAATGACAAAAGCGAGCTAACAAGCTCGCTTTTTTCTTATCTGCTGAGGATATATGTAACTTCACTTGCTCTAAACAAGCGTCGTGGTGCAGGCAAGGACATACTCGAACAACTTAGTCTTCGGAGGTTATTTTGAGACGACTATCCTGCGTATCTCCTCCAGCACTTCAGGGTTGGCTATTGCGCCTAAATTTTCGACGCTTCGGTTGTTAACGACTTGCTTAACGGCTAACTCGACCAGCTTTCCTGAGCGTGTCTTAGGTATATCGCTTATTGCGTAAATTGCACTAGGTACATGCCTTGGAGAACATGCAGACTTTAGCTGTGCTTTGATGGAAGCGATCATCTCGTCATTGAGCTCTACCCCTTTGACTAATTGGACAAACAGCCATATTTGTTCGTTGCGATCGACTTCTTTTCCTACTGCGATCGAATCTAGAATACCGTCTATACAGTTCACTTGCTGATAGATTTCGGCCGTGCCGATTCTTACGCCACCAGGATTCAACGTGGTATCACTTCGACCATAAAATACGTATCCCCCAACGCGGGTCTGTTCAACATCATCGCCGTGGTGCCAAATATTGTCGAATTTATCCCAATAAGCACGATGATATCTCTCACCGGTGTCGTTCCAAAAGCCAGCAGGGAAGTTGGGTAATGAATTGGCACAAACCAACTCACCGCGCGCTCCCATTACGCTACTACCTTGTGGGTTAAAGACTCGGACATCGACCCCTAACCCTGCTGATTGGCACTCTCCCCGATAAACGGGAGAAATAGGGTTGCCCAATACAAAGCAGCCACAAATGTCTGTTCCGCCAGAAATCGAGGCGAGGTGTACATCTTCTTTAATGCGCTGATAGACATAATCAAACTGTTCTGGATACAGAACAGAGCCCGTTGAGCAAATGGTTTTCAGACTTGGAAATGCATCACTTTTCTGCGGAGAAAAAGGTGCTTTTTCCAGCGCCTCTAGGTATTTTGCTGAGGTTCCAAACAGCGTCACTTCGGCTCGTTCTGCGAGGTCCCAGAGCACATTATGAGTGGGGTAAACAGGGCTACCATCAAAAATCACCAAACATGCACCGCTCGCGAGTGAAGAAACGTGCCAGTTCCACATCATCCAACCGCAGGTCGTGTAATAAAACACTCGGTCGTTCGGTTGGATATCGCAATGCAGTTGATGCTCTTTCAAGTGATTAAGCACCGTTCCGCCGACGGAATGAACGATGCATTTCGGTTTGCCTGTTGTGCCTGAAGAATAGAGCACAAATAGCGGATCGTTAAAATTCACACGAGTAAAAGTCAGCGCTTCGGGGGTGTATTGATTCAGGACATTTTGCCAATCTTGGGTGCAGACATCGCATTCAAAAATGTGTGGTTTAAGGTAGCTAATTTGGCAAACTTGTTTAAGACCATCAAGATGATCCGCAATATGCTGGTTTTTCTTAGACATATCGAAAGTTTTGCCATTGAATGTATAGCCATCACAAGTAAACAGGATTTTGGGTTTCACTTGACCAAAGCGCTCCAAAACGCTTTCGACGCCAAAATCAGGTGAGGTGGAAGTCCAGGTCGCCCCTAAACTGGTGGTTGCTAGCATAGCTATTACCGTTTGAGGTAGGTGAGGTAAATAACCAGCGACGACATCACCTTGCTTAATTCCACATTCTTTCAACCATTGCTGCACACTCGAAACTTCTTCGCACAATTGTTTCCAGGTGTAGGTCTGTTTTTCTTCACGTTCATTTTCAAACCAAATCGCGAGATCATCGGGTTGGTGACACGCGTAGGTTAGCAAATTTTCGGCGTAGTTAATTTGCGCGTTTGGGAACCATTTTATATCCCTATTTTCAACAGGTTGCTGCCAGCGACTTTCTGCTCGCTCTTTTATGGTCTCTCCCTGAGTGCCAATGACGTCGCAGAATAGCCAAACTTCCTGCCAAAATTTTTCTACATGATCGAGTGACCATTGATGCAGATCAGCGAAGCTTTCAAGGGTATTTCCTTGTCGATTAATGTGTTCAATAAACTGTGTAATGTTGGCTTCTTCGATACGACTTTCGCTCGGTTGCCATACTTTGCTGCTCTCGCGCATAGGTCCCTCTATAACAAAGTGATAACAGGTTTTAGTTTGAGAGGAATACACGATAAAGTCAAACAAGCCAGATATTATATCGTGTCATAAAAATCATGCAGTTACGATGAGTTGTAAACAATATGTTACATCGGGATGATGCTGAGAAAATCGCGCAGGGATTGGAAGCTCTTAAGACTACAGATAGGCTTAATGTAAAGGATTTGTTAATGGAGATGAGCCATGACCCAGTATCGTTCTAAACCCGTAAACCAGGAAGGCAGGGTTGAATGGAGCCGTGAAGAAGACGCCATTTGGCGAGATTTGGTAACACGACAAATGGGTGTGATCCAAAACAGAGCTTGTGAGGCTTATTTACACGGTTTGACGCTGCTTGATTTACCTCAAGACCGCGTTCCTCAGTTACCAGAAATTAATCGTGTCTTGATGGAGACAACAGGTTGGCAAGTGGAGCCCGTTCCCGCGCTTATTGATTTCGACCGATTTTTTAATCTACTCGGTAATAAGCGCTTTCCAGTCGCCACATTCTTGCGTACAAGAGATGAGTTCGATTACTTACAGGAGCCAGATTTCTTCCACGAAATATTTGGTCATTGCGCGATGTTAACCAACCCAGACTTTGCTGCATTTACCGAGCATTATGGTCAACTAGGGCAAGCCGCTACCCCAAAACAAAGAGCCTATCTCGCTCGTCTCTACTGGTTTACCGTAGAGTTTGGTTTGGTGAAAGAAGGGGACAAAACCAAAATTTACGGTGGTGGTATTCTTTCATCTCCTGGCGAAACCCTCTACGCATTAGAGAGTGATGCAGCAATTCGCGACCCATTTGAATTACAAACTGTGCTGAGAACGCCTTATCGTATCGACATCATGCAACCGAAGTACTACGTGATTGTTGACTTTTCTCAGCTTTTTAAAATCAGTCAGTTGAATTTATTGAAACAAGCCGATCTAGCGATTGAAGCTGGACTGCTTCCTCCACTTTTTGAACCAAAGGAACCTGCTCATGTTGAATGAACAAAAATGCGAAGCTTGTAGTATCGATGCCATTGCACTAAGCAAAGAAGAACAACAATCTCTGCTGCTGCAATTGTCTGATTGGCAGATCATTGAAAGAGAAGACATACCTCAACTAGAAAAGGTGTATAAATTTAAGAACTTCAAACAAGCATGGGCTTTCAGTAACAAAATCGCGGAACTGGCAGAAGATGAGTTCCACCATCCTTCTATTTTGTTGGAATGGGGTATGGTTACCGTAACGTGGTGGAGTCACTCCATCAAAGGTCTGCATAAAAACGATTTTATCTGCGCATCAAAGTGTGACGCGCTAGCATCGGCAGAGTAGGACATTACCTCATACAAAAAAACGCCCGGCTTACGTCGGGCGTTTTGGTTCTAAATGACTTTTACATTACTTTATAGATTGATTCGGAAGACGGATGTCGTGCCCGATACCTCATTGCCAACGACGATAAAATGACCACCGTTACGGGTAAAGTAATTAATGGACTCTGGACCTAAATCGCCTGCTTTTGGATTGTATGTGTCGTTCATGCATTCGCCATCTTCGACTTCTGTACATACTGGCTGATTGTAATCACGGCGGTTTACGTAATGCATAAACTGCGCTTGTTTCGGGTCTGTGATGTCATAAATCATGATACCGCCTTGACGCTCCAAGCCGATAAACGCGTAATGGCGACCGTTAATTTGTGCTACTTCAATCGCCTCTGGCTCAATACCTTTATCATCACTTCGGTCATTGCCACTATTATTGTTATCGTTGGTGCTGTTGAAGTTCTTGCCTTCATTCAGCAGCGCGATAGTCGCGAAATCGTCACCACTATCGAAGACCAACTTGCCGTTTTCATCCCAAATCGAGAATGAACGCGCGCCAAATGATTGAACATTCTCTTGTGCAGAAAGCGTTTGTTCCGGCTTAATCACTTTTAAACGCGCGAGTTGTTTGTTGTCTTTTAGTGCCTCTGCCAATGGGTGTTCTGCTGCTACTTTCAGCTTCTTACCGCGCACTTCATCAATATGGCTTAAACAGGTTCCTTGCTCAGATGTATATTCATCTGTACCGAGGTAATCGTCTTCATCCCACATAAAGCCAGCTTTGTCGCACAGTTCTTGAGTGGTTTTGAATCCGTACTCACGCCCGTCGCCTTCATTTGCAGATACGATGTAAGTACTCCCATTCACTGAGTAGCTGTCGATAGTGTCAGGCATAAATAAGCCAACCAGTTGTGGGTAGCTTTTCAAGTTCCCAATGATTTTGTCTTTGTTGGATGCATCGAGTTTAGCGCCCGACCAAGACTTCTCACCTAAGCCAACAATTTTTTCTACCGATTTGCTCTCTGGATTGACGATTGCCATGGCGTTATTTTCTTGTAGCGCGACATAGATTTTACCGTTATCTGCAAAAGTGAGGTATTCAGGCTCTAGATCTTGTGCGACGGTGGCGTTTGGCCCCGAAATACGCACATTCATTGGGAGCTCTGCTTTTCGTGAACCATCAAATTCGTTAAAGCCAATTTGTGTCACTTCTGCTTGAGTAACACCAAGGCTCAGATCGATCAAAGTGATACTACCTTCAGGGTCAATGCTGTAATCGCTGTTTGGTTCTCCTTCATTAGCGGTTGCGATGTATCGGCCATCTTTTGAGAAGCCAACCATGTCTGGCAATGCGCCTGTTGGGAAAGTCGTGACTAATGACAAATCGTCGGAGCGGTACAAGCCAACAATACCATTCGCTTGTTTATTACTGTTTTCAATCGCAACAGCTACCAAACCATTGAATACAGCGACACTGTTTGCTGCGCCAATTTCAATGCCCGCTGCTTCGCCAGCGCTGTTGAGATCGATGAATGCGCTTTGCGTTGGTACGCCGTTGTCATCCATAGACCTTACATCGACACGTTTTTCTTGAGCATTAACCACATAGAGCTTATCTGTACAGGCGTCATAACTGACGATTTCAGCTGCCGATGTATCGAATGGAGCATCAGCAACGGATGTCCCGATAAACGTTAACCCTTGAATTGAAGTTTCCCCAGTAACGGGTGCAGTGGTAGGTTTGCATTGTGTAGCGAATGAAGCCACGGTATCTTCGGGTTGTGATGAACACGCGATGGCAAGTGATGACAATGCGAGTGCACCGATTGCCTTTAAAGGGGTGATCATGATATCTCCTTATCAATCCGATAGGTTGTCAATCAGCATGGGTTTTATGCTGCTGTCCATTTCCGCAACTGGAATGATAGAGCGCTGAATGACGTGTGATTTGGTAAGGCTCTGAATATATGTATGATTGATGACTCTTATATTGGCTTTTTATGAAACTAATGTGTCATCAATATGATGAAGTAGGGATAGAGGAATAATGGAATTAAAATCGTTTTTAGATTTATTGGCAGCGTCACCAGAGCAGGTCGAATTTGAAGCAACGATGGCGGTGATCGAAGATAACTATACGTTTGAGCCAACCGCTTTTGTAAATGGTGAGACACAAAACAATGCAGGCGAGAACAACGGTTCGTGTAAGATCTTCGCTTTCGGTTTGCTAAACAACCTAGACAAAGAAGCGACGCTAGCCTGCTTTGGCCGTTTTTATCGTGAAGATGTATTGCAGTATCCAGAGAACAGCGATCACCAGAATATTCGTAATTTTATGGTGACAGGGTGGGAAGGCATTAAGTTTGAAGCGTCCGCTTTAACCGCTAAATAAACACCAGTCAGAAAACGATGTCAGTAAGCCAGTCGTATTACGCGACTGGCTTTTTTTCTAGACATTTTCGGCACAAACACAGCTGGTTGGCGCTTGGCTTGGGTAAATCACGGGTTTCTATAGTAAAGCACCAGCATGTCTCTTTGCCTGCGGCGATATCACAATGGGCTTGAGTCCCGCACTCAGGACAACTGTGCGTTGAATCTTCTCCTGCGATTTGTTCGATAATCGCATCTCGTTGGAGATCGGTTTTGTCTTTCCATTGGATGATTTCATCCATCGTTCGGTGACAACCAGAGCATATTCCGGCGTTATTTTTACATGCAGCTCGACAAGGTGACTTCATTGCTTTCTCGTTCTCATTTTTTATGCCGCGTACTCTAGCATAAAGCGAGTCAAGGCCGCCAAAAATAAACGTGACTGCGATTTGCTGGTGAGGAGGGAGAACCAGTGTTACCCTTGGACGAGTTACCTTAACTCTCTGTCACTTATGTTAGAAAAAGAAAACCTCATTAAACTCGCTAGAATGCAAATGCCATTTGGGAAATATGCAGGGCGAGTGTTAATCGACCTGCCTGAAGAATACTTACTGTGGTTTGATAAAAAGGGCTGGCCAAGCGGCGAGCTAGGGGATTTGCTCAAGCTATGTTTAGCGCTCAAAATTGAAGGCTTAGATAGTGTCGTGAAGCCTTTGAAGCGTATGTAACTAGCCACAGAAACTCCCACTCTTAATGAAAAGACTTATTATGAATTTTGATATCGATGCACTGAAACATCACCAATTGGTCGAAGATGGTAAACTAGAGGGATGTTACATTCATCAGCCAGCTCAAGGTAGCCAACACAATGACAAAGCTGTTTTGGCAGAGCGCCAAGCGTTGGAAAAGTTGGGATATAAGGTAATACAGGTTAAAGCTAAAGGCGGGACAACAACGTTTGCTGAGGCGATGCAAAAGCTTGCGAAGGAAACTGGTCACCTGCCTAAGGAGTAAGTGAGTGTAACCTGCCACAGCCTTACAAGTTCTCCCACCAGACTATTTTTTCATTCAAAAGAGCCAGACCGTTAGGCTGACTCTTTTTGGGCCATTCAGTCCTAGCACTGTATCCTTTTGGTGTGTGTACCAATTAGATTATACCGTTTACAATTGAGAACGCTTATTTAGAGAAATAAGTATCCACGCAAATGTACATGCTTTATCAGTGATTTAACTATAGGAAATCTAGAGAAAGGATTAAAGAGTAGATTCTTCAGGATCTGCGTATAAAATAGAATCAAGAGCCCAATCGGATAAATCATAAGAGAAGGACTCTGTACCATGAAGCATTCCCCACATTGAGTTAATATTTCTTATATCCCAATTGCTTATGTCCTGATTAAAAGATTTGGCTCCGTAGAACATAATATAAGTACTATTCACTCCAGTAACATCCCAGTTGGAGATGTCTTGATTAAAATTCTCTGCTTGATAAAACATACCTTTCATGTAGTGCACAGAACCCGTGTTCCAAGATGAGATATCTCCATTAAATTTACTCGCTCCATGAAACATATACGACATATATCGTACACTAGTTGTATCCCATTCTGATAAGTCTTGGTTGAATTTTCTCGCCAGATAAAACATGTAGGACATATTTTCAACATTACTTACATCCCAGAGATTTATGCTATGATCGAATGATACAGCATTAGCAAACATACCTTCCATAGTCTTGACTTTGCTTACATTCCAGCTTGAGATATCCTGATCGAAAGACTTTGCCTTAGCAAACATTCCATTCATATCCTCAACCTTGCCAACGTTCCAGTTTGAAATATCTTGGTTAAAAGAGCTAGCACCACCGAACATAGTTCTCATATTGGTCACATTGGAGACATTCCATTTTGATAGGTCTTGATTAAAAGAGTCTGCTTTCCAAAACATTCCCGCCATGTTGGTTACATTACTAACATCCCAATTAGAAATATCCTGGTTAAAGGAATGCATTTCATAAAAAAGCTTACTCATATCTGTTATTTCAGAAGTATCAACGTTTGATATATCCTCCTTGAAGTAGAGCATCGCCTTAATATCATCGACAGTAACCTTCATTGGAAGAAATTTGGGTCTATGCTCATCCGTCAGCGCTGAAGTCATTTCATCATCATCGTAATTGAAAGTCATATAGTTGGCCACATTCAAGACATTCCAAGCACTCAAGTCCTGATTAAAGGTCCTAGCCGCAAAGAACATGGCTGTCATATCCGTCACATTACTAACATTCCACCCCGATATGTTCTGGTTGAAAGAATGAGTATGGCTAAACATATTGGTCATATTGGTAACGTTACTAACATCCCATCCAGAGATATCCTGATTAAACGCTTTAGCATCATGAAACATATAGGACATGTTAGTAACGTTACTAACATCCCATCTAGAGATATCTTGGTTAAATGTATGCCTATGAGCAAAAAGTCTACTCATATCTTTAATTTTAGAAACATCTACCTGAGTTACATCTCTACCTGCTTTGATCATTTCAACCAATTCTTGCCGCATAAGCGGATGTGTTGGGGTAGCTTCTTTTTCGCAGCCTGCCAGTAAAAATAATCCTATCAAAAGAATTGGCTGTAACTTCTGCATTATCTTCCCTTATTCAATAAAACTTAACCTGTTGTATATTATGTCTATTCTACTATAAAAAACAGACGAAGCTTTCCATATACAAGGTGCCCCTCTAAATTTTAGTTGACCACTACAACACAACTGTTCAGCATATGTTTTATTTTTAAACTCCATATCAGCAATGGCTAACATACTTACAGTATCTGTTTATATTAGCCTCAATGTTGTTTCTAATGACTTATCCCCAATCATCAAATGAATGATTGGTACGTTCACGTCATTATGTTCCAGTCATACTGCAAAAGTGCTTCTACCGATTAGTATGCTAGGATGCTCACCATCTTTTAACCGCAAAGAATTTTGTTAACTGTCCATTCTTCTTCACAATATCACGAACTTGGATGCGGTATATCTCTAGTGTTGTCATTCCACTATCCAAGAATAACCTCATTAGACAAGCATTTAGCTCTGGTATTTAGGTAATGACCTTGAAGAGTCAAGCTTTGCCTTTATCCTCGGTGAGCGTGGGTAGTGCCATGTGTGTTATTTCCTGTTTTACATCAAGAAACACACACGCTAGCAGTGGCAAGCTAAGAAATCAGTGATCTAGATATTGGTGTGATTGGCTTTAAGGGAAAACTGAATGATTGTCATTGCTCATTCATTTGCAATGAATAAAAATTTTTTATAGGCCAAAATTAAGTAACGTCAGGCGGAGCATGTGAACTAAAACGCTAATAAGATGGTACGCCCCACACCTGCACTACACTCAGCTATGTCGCTGAATATTGGGAGGTGCCATCATGTCGGCA
>NZ_JAWOQP010000188.1:0-1064 GCF_033337375.1 Vibrio sp. YT-17 | reverse complement strand
ACTCGCGACAAAGCTTGTGCAAAAGCTCTCTGAAAACACGTCTATGACTCAGTTACAGCTGAAAGACTCCATGGAGAAATTCGGCGCACTTTACCACAGCTCATCGTTAGGCATGCTGATCGTTATTGAACGTGAAATCGTCGACGCCCACCATCGAGCGCTTGAACTACTGAGTTATAAAAAGTCCGACCTTCTTGAGCAGCCATTAGACACGCTCTGCCCTACGACTGCGGATGAGTGTCGTGTTGATGCAATGTATCGAGAGCTTCAACATGGCCGCAATCAGTTTGAAGCACAGATGCTAGACAGCCACGGCGAAACCATCGATTGTTTAATAGAAGCAACACTGATTCAGCACAACGGGCACACCGCCTTGATGCTGCTGTTGCAAGATTTGAGTGAAAACAAACAACAAGCAGAGATGATTCAAAAGCTGACCGATTTTGATCCTGTGTCTGGCTTTTGTAATCGCCCGGTAATCTTAGGCGCACTTGGAGAGTTGGTGAAACACCAGCCGAATCACTTCTCGTTCATCTACATCACAAGTAAGAGCCTCAAACAAATCGCTGAAGTGTACGGACACCTGATCTTTGATGAGGCGATCCAGTACATCTCGACTTTGTTGCGCGACCATTTGGGCACTCACCAAATTGGTCGGATTAGTGAGCATGAGTTCATCGTCATTCTTCCCAACGCAAGCGGTCACAGCGACGCGTTGGAAGCGGCAAACCGACTGTTAAATCAGCTATCTTACAAAATCGAACTCTCTGGGATTATGTTATCGCTCGACAGCAAAGCCGTGATGGTTGACCCTAAAATCACCCACCAGTCCCTCGAGCACCTATTGCTTGTTGCTCGTTACTCAGCGCAGCCAATGAGCGGGCGTCACATGCATGAAGTGTTGGTCGCTGATGGTGAATTATCTGAGCAGGCAGAAACGTCGATGATCATCAATCGCGACTTAGAAGTAGCGATGCGACAAGACAACATCATTCCTTATTTTCAACCAATCGTGAACGCGAAATCAGGTGAAATCATTGGCTTTGAAGCATTGGCTCGATGGC
>NZ_JAWOQP010000187.1:0-1073 GCF_033337375.1 Vibrio sp. YT-17 | reverse complement strand
CAGTATTGCCGTATTTGATGAGCACCATGAACTGTTCGTCACGTCAAACTTCCATCCTAATTTTGAAGCGCTGATGTTCCCAAAAGATAAGCCGATCCCGAAGCTGGGAAATTCGGAAATCTATGAGAACTCCCTGATCCTGCGTGTGCCGATTTTGTCGGAAGGACACTATTTATCAGAACTGTCTAACGAAAACCAAGGCACGAAAGCCATTGGCTACATCGCGGTAGAAATGGATCTTTCATCTCTGCGCTTACAGCAATACCAAGAAGTCTTCTCCGCTTTCCTTGTTTTGATCCTTGGTCTAGGGCTTGCAAGCGTGTTTGCTTCCCGCTTAATGCATGATGTTACCCAACCAATCACGCACATGAAAAACGTCGTTGATCGCATTCGTCGTGGTCACTTGGATGTGCGTATCGAAGGCAAAATGCACGGCGAGTTAGACCAACTGAAAAACGGCATCAACGCCATGGCGGTTTCGCTATCGGAATACCACGTCGAGATGCAGCACAGTATAGACCAAGCCACGTCAGACCTACGCGAAACCTTGGAACAGTTAGAAATTCAAAACGTTGAGCTCGATATTGCGAAGAAGCGCGCACAAGAAGCCGCACGTGTGAAGTCAGAATTTTTGGCCAATATGTCGCACGAATTACGTACGCCATTGAATGGCGTGATTGGCTTTACTCGTCAAATGCTCAAAACGCAGCTTTCTAATAGCCAAACCGACTACTTGCAAACCATTGAGAAGTCCGCAAACAACCTATTAAACATCATCAATGACATTCTCGATTTCTCGAAATTGGAAGCCGGTAAGTTGGCGTTGGAAAACATTCCGTTTGATTTCCGCGAAAGCTTAGAAGAAGTAATCAACCTACAAGCCACCAGCGCGCATGAGAAAGGTCTGGAGATCACCTTGAAAGTGGATCCGAAGATCCCGCCAGGTCTAGTCGGAGACCCGCTACGTATCCAACAAATTTTGACTAACTTGGTGGGGAACTCCATTAAGTTTACTGAGCGCGGAAACATCGATGTTAGCGTCGAAATGCGTTCACAAGCAGGTGACTCGGTTG
>NZ_JAWOQP010000186.1:0-1074 GCF_033337375.1 Vibrio sp. YT-17 | reverse complement strand
AGCCGCAAACAGACTGGCCATAAAAATCGCCACAATGATCATTTGATATTCGTAAAACGAAACACGGGGATAAAGCAGAGTATCGACGCCGTATGCACCTAAACCATCGGCCAGCCCTCCAAGCGACAATCCCGTCACACTGAGCAGCTTTATCATGGCAGCGCTGCCAAATAACCCTAAAGCACATCCCGTCAAACCAAGGAACATGGTTTCCAACGTGATCAAAATACGAATTTTGTGTTGCTGCATGCCCACCGCCATCAGCACGCCGAATTCTCTGGTTCGTTCAAACACCGACATTAGCATGATATTGATGATGCCAAGCGTCATAGCCAACACGAACACCACCAGCATGACTTGGTTGGAGATATCCATCGAGCTCATCATAGTTGAAAGCAGGGGTTGAATTTCTAGCCATGTTCTTACCGTTAACGGCTTTCCTGAACCATCGTCGGTCAAGGTTCGGGTAAACGACACGATATTTTGCAACACGTCGTCATCATTGGCGTTGAGCAAAATGGCGATTTCATGCGCCCCCGCTATCCCTGCAATTTTCTCTAGGTCAGCTTTACGGACGTACACGTTGCCGTCATCAAAGGTCGTGGACGGTGTTTTGAAGATGCCTTTCACTCTAAACGCAGCGCCAGAGACATCCCCATTGATATCGGAAAGCGTCAGAATGACTTTTGAACCGACCCGTAGCTTCAATCTTTTCGCCGTCTTTTGCGATACAAGAATGGGATTCCGGCCCTCTTCATCCAACCAATAACCATCGATGATATGCTCAGAAAGCGGCGTTATCTTCTGCTCTTGTTCAAGATGAATACCATTAATACGAATACCGCGAGAACTGCGAGCAGAAGCTATCATGCCATCGGCGAGAAACCGCTCCGATACGGCTTTCACGCTTTGATGCTTGTCTAATGTTGTCACGATGCTTTGCGAGTCAGGTATGGTGTCTTTCAGTTCAGGATTAACGAGATAAGCACTTTGATGAATCTGCAAATGGCTGGTTTGCCAAGCAATCGCATTTTTGATCATGCTGTCCACTAAACCATTCATAAATCCGATCAT
>NZ_JAWOQP010000185.1:0-1076 GCF_033337375.1 Vibrio sp. YT-17 | reverse complement strand
TGATATGTGATGACTCGGCGGTTGCTCGTAAGCTTATCGCTCGAACCATCGTACAAGATACCTCATTGCACCTTATCGAAGCCCAAGACGGGAATGAGGCGCTGAAAATCTTAGCCGAACAAAATATTGACGTTTTGTTCCTTGATTTAACGATGCCCATTATGGACGGTTTCGAGGTTCTTGAGTCTTTACCCGTCAGCCATTATCCAACTCAGATCGTGATCGTGTCGGGTGATGTACAACAAGAAGCAAAGCAGCGCTGCCTAGAGTTAGGGGCAATGGATTTTATCGCAAAGCCGTTGTCAGAAGAACAAGTCATCCCGCTGTACGAGCGTCTTGGGTTGCATTATGCACAGCGAACATCAATGGAGCTTAATTCTGCACAAAGCCAAGAAGAGCTTTCATCCCTTGCCAAGTTTCGTGAAATTGCCAACATTGCGCTAGGCAAAGGGGCGGCCATTATGGCTGATCACTTGCATGAGTTTATCCAGTTGCCAGTTCCGCATGTTGGGCCATTGTCCTATGGTGAATTGCATATGACGCTGGTGGACGTGATTGGGCGAGATAGCTCTGTAGCAGTTTCGCAGCGCTTTGTTGGCGGCGGTATTCACGGAGAGGCGTTGGTTTGCCTACGTGGGAAAGATATCAATCAAATTGGCGAAAGGTTGGGGTATCTGCTCGAATTTACGCCTCATAATGAAATTATTTTAAATGTCTCTAACTTGCTGGTTTCGTCATTCCTAACCTCTTTAGGGAACCAACTTGATAAGCAGTTTTCACTTCGTCAGCCGGGCATCGTCGATACAATCACTCCTTACAATGAAGAACAAGGAGAATCAGGCGAACTCTTTACCATCGAATATACCTACATGGCGGAAGCGCTCGATTTTGAGTGTGAAGTATTATTTCTAATAGACAAACCATCAGTAGAAATTATTTATGAAATCATGGAGTTAATCTGATGTCCGATATCACGCTGGACATAGCAGACTTTCATTGGGTCACACAAATTTTAGATACCATGGATTCTGGGCTCATTGTTCTTGATCCAGAATATAACGTGTGTGTCTGGAACA
>NZ_JAWOQP010000184.1:0-1076 GCF_033337375.1 Vibrio sp. YT-17 | reverse complement strand
ATATACTGGTCACGCCAATCCACTCGGATAGCGATGCGAACGTCACCGTTACGCCTGCGCCTGAAGAGAAAGACTGGCGTGATGCGATCTTGGTATTCCCTGAAAGCTCAGGCATTGCTCCGCTCTATGTAGTTTATAACAAACCGAATAGCGATATTAAGTACATTCCAGCCCCGAAGGGGAGCCCACCGTTACCCGCTTTCCCTGATGCAATTAAAGCAAAGAAAAAAACGTCAGTACAAGGTGGAGGGAAACTGAGAGAGCGGTGGAAAGATAAAAAAGGACGAATCTACGAGTGGGATTCTCAGCATGGAAAAGTCGAGATTTATACGAAAAATGGTAAACATATCGGCGAGTTTGATCACATATCGGGAGAGCAAACAAAAGAAGCAGACCCGGCTAGAAAGGTAGAGAAATAATGAAAATTGTTATTGAAAAGTTCGACAAACAGACTGAGTTACTCGTTTCAGAGTTAGCTATTGAACAAGAACACCTCGATGGAATTGCTCAAGTATTAGGGTTAAAAGAAGATGATATTCAGTTCCTAACAAGTGGGGCTGGCGGATTTGATATTAGTGACGCGCAAGCTTTAGACATAGAGAAGTTGATTGATAAATACTTCTATGATCCAGAGTATGATTATCAGTTAGGTACTGCCGACTAAATATGAGAAAACCTCGGCTCCGATGAATCTATCACAAATAGTACAAAACAATAGGCATTTACATTTAGATCCTGACTTAACTATTCACATTGACAGTACATGGAATCCTGAATCCCATATTTTATTTTGCACAGAGCCAGAGAATGGAGGCTTACCGAAGGGGTATGACTACTTCTTAGAGGTATTTATACTGCAAGAATTACTTGAAGGTGTCCCTGAAATCACCGTCGAGCGAATCATCAAATATGCTCAAGTTAATGCTTAATATCAGCTCAAAACTCTCTTGTGACACTTTCAAAGCGGACATTTACTACTGTTGCTGAGATACATAAGGTTCAATAATATGAAGCTTGTAATTAAAGATGCCTTACAAGACTACACCGAGGCGGAATTCTATCGCTTCTTAGAAGAA
>NZ_JAWOQP010000183.1:0-1086 GCF_033337375.1 Vibrio sp. YT-17 | reverse complement strand
GCTTCAACGATTTAATGAACTACGACTTTACTGCGCGTATGGAACAGAAATTGGACCAAATCGCTGAAGGTGAAGTGAACTGGAAAGCAGTACTCGACAACTTCTTTGCGGATTTCACTGGTGACCTAGAAAAAGCCGAGTTAGACGAATCTGAAGGTGGTATGAAGCTAAACCACATTGTGATGACGGATATCGAGTGTCCGACATGTGGTCGCCCTATGGGTATTCGTACCGCTTCTACAGGCGTATTCTTAGGCTGTTCTGGTTACGCATTGCCACCTAAAGAACGTTGTAAGACAACCATTAACTTGGGTGACGAAGAAGGTATTATCAACGTTTTAGAAGAAGACGTTGAAACGGCTGCTCTTCGTGCGAAAAAACGTTGTCCGATCTGTGAAACTGCGATGGACGCGTACTTGATTGATGACAAGCGCAAGATGCACGTTTGTGGTAACAACCCGAACTGTGAAGGCTATGTTGTTGAGTACGGCGAATTCAAAGTGAAAGGCTACGATGGCCCTGTTGTTGAGTGTGACAAGTGTGGCTCAGACATGGTGCTTAAGAACGGCCGCTTTGGTAAATACATGGATTGTACGAGTGAAACTTGTAAGAACACCCGTAAAATCCTGAAGAACGGTGAAGTAGCGCCACCTAAAGAAGATCCTGTGCACTTCCCTGAATTGCCATGTGAAAACTCAGATGCGTACTTCGTGCTTCGTGATGGTGCTTCTGGCCTATTTATGGCGGCAAGCAACTTCCCTAAATCGCGTGAAACAAGAGCACCTCTAGTCTCTGAACTGGCGCGTTTTGAAGAGCGTCTACCAGAGAAGTTTAAGTACCTAACAACGGCTCCTCAAGAGGATCCAGATGGCCGCCCAGCCGTGGTTCGCTTTAGCCGTAAGACGAAAGAGAACTATGTTCGTTCAGAAGACGACGGTAAACCAAGTGGTTGGACTGCACTTTACGTTGATAGTAAGTGGGAAATCACTGATAAACGTAAAAAAGCGAAAGCTTAAACTCAACTTGTAAAATAAAGGCAGCAAATACGCTGCCTTTATTTTTATTATCCACCTGTCTAAGCGGGTT
>NZ_JAWOQP010000182.1:0-1086 GCF_033337375.1 Vibrio sp. YT-17 | reverse complement strand
GTTTTGGGTCGTGACGCTCAGCTTATGGGCATCATACATTGCACTTAGTTCTCCGATCAGCCAATGCTACACCGCAGATTGCCTTGGCATTATGAATGTCCTGATTGCCGTTTTTGCTTGGTTTACGTTAACAACGTCTAACCCTTTTGAGTTCGCAAAAACATTGGCGGTAGAAGGACGTGATTTGAATCCAATGCTGCAGGACATCGGATTGATCATTCATCCGCCACTTTTATATTTAGGTTACGTTGGTTATTCCGCCATTTTGGCGTTTGCACTTGCGGCGTTATTAAGCAAACGGCCTGTCAACGAATGGTACCGTTGTACGCGAAAGGCCGCGTATTTTGCCTGGGGAACTCTGACTGTTGGTATCCTTGTCGGCTCTTGGTGGGCATACAATGAACTTGGCTGGGGAGGTTGGTGGTTTTGGGACCCAGTAGAAAATGCCTCTTTATTGCCGTGGTTAACCGGCACTGCACTCCTGCACAGCGGGGTATTAGCAAAGAAAAATCAGGGAGCGTTGTGGAGTACATACGCGTTGGCGTTTGCGACCTTTAGTTTAAGCATTCTCGGGACATTTATCGTACGTTCTGGCGTATTGACATCGGTGCATGCTTTTGCTGTGGATCCTACCAAAGGTTTAGCCCTGCTTGCTGTGCTTAGTGCGTTAGTATTGATGACGTTTGGCGTACTGATTGTGCGTGGAGATGCCATCAAACCATTTAGATTACGTTCCTTGATCAGTCGAGCTTATATGGTGTATGTGGCCATTGGACTTTTGGTCATATCCACGGCGATCGTCTTTTTAGGTACGTTCTACCCGATGATTTATCAATTGCTAGGGTTGGGAAACATCTCTGTTGGTGCGCCGTATTTTAATAGCTTAATATTTCCTCTTAGTATTTTCGCTTTGTTGGCGTTAGCCATGACGCCAATTTTGCGGTGGACAAAAGGAGTGTGCGCGAACTGGAAAGGGCAATTCGCCTTCGCAAGTACTATCGCTTTAGGTGTCGTAGCCGTCTTTATCTTGTCGGTTGATACCGTGCGTATTGGGACAATCACGAGTGTATTTTTAGCAGCTTGGGT
>NZ_JAWOQP010000181.1:0-1092 GCF_033337375.1 Vibrio sp. YT-17 | reverse complement strand
GTTCGATAGCGCCGTCATCAGACCTAATCGGTATTCTCGGTAAAACTCGTCAATCTCATAGTTGGCAACATCTGCGACTAAGCGCCCCAAAGATCGATACGACTCTGGATGGTGCGCCATAAGCGTTAGCTTATAACGAGAATGGAAATCGATGATCTTACCGCGTGTCGGCTCACCTGCCATCGATTCATAAAAATCGTTGAGACAGTAAATGCGAGTAATGAAGTTCTCTTTAAGAACGGGATCATTTAGGCGTCCATCTTCTTCGACAGGTAACCACGGCATTTTTTCCATCAACGTTTTCGTGTAAAGACCAACCCCTTCTTTTGCAGCGTTGTTTTTGCTGTACACTTTTACGCGTTCCATACCGCATGTTGGCGATTTGGCACAAACGATGTAACCGCACAATTGCTCATTTTGAAGCTCGTCCACTTTATTTGCGGAATAAGTCAGCATGTTATCTGTGTGATCATTGTCGGGATTTTTCGTTTCAACCAACGCGATGCGTTCTTCATTACTGATTAAACGAATCGTCGGGCGTGGCACTGGCATGCCTACCCCCACTTCTGGGCATACAGAAACAAAGTCAAAATAATTGCTAAGCTCTTTAGTCACAAAGTTACTGACTTTATGACCAGAATCGAAACGCACGCGTTCACCTAACACGCAAGAACTGATACCTACTTTGATTGAAGATTCCATAGCAACGTCATCCCTATACAAAAAGTTTTGTTGTATAACTTATAGCAAGCCACCCTAAATTGTACAAGAAAATTAATTGTACAATTTAATCGTTTTACTTACTCCTCCGCGATTTCGATCAGCTCGATTTAAAAAATATTTATCTTTTTCTTTGGCTGTTTTGTGTGCGCAATCAACAAATCGCTCAAAAGCAAATCGATTGCCTTTTTGCTTTCAACAGATTTAGTTATCAATAGCTTGGTTAGTTTCGAAAAGGGTGGTTTTTGTGACTAACCTCTCAAGGGATCACTGTACGTCCCGATATTATTGCCTCAACGAAAACGAACAAGTTCAACAGAATTGGTAATAGCATCCTATAATAGATGCGTTTTATCAGAACAAAACTTTGGA
>NZ_JAWOQP010000180.1:0-1093 GCF_033337375.1 Vibrio sp. YT-17 | reverse complement strand
ACCGCATTGACTGGACTGGAGAGCTGTTCAGTTTAAGGGTCTTAGGCGCGCCCCTTACCTATAAAGCCGGCCAGTTCACCAAGCTTGCTTTGCTCGATGATGAGGGCAAGCCTATCAGCCGTGCTTACTCTGTGGTTAATGCGCCAAGCGAGCAACACGAGTGGCTCGAATTCCTCATTGTGGCAGATCCTCAAGGGCAACTTTCTCCAAGGTTGCAAAAGCTAAAAGCGGGTGACCCGATTTATGTGGGTGAAACCGCGCATGGCGATCTCATTCACGACACCATTCCTAAGCAAGCGAGTGATCTATGGTTGCTTTCGACGGGGACTGGCATTGGCCCGTTTCTATCTTTGCTGGATGACATTAATCTGCTTCCTCACAATGATCGTATCGTGCTGGTGCATGGTGTTCGCTACGAAAAAGATTTGGTCTACAAATACCTGATTGAGCATCTTCAATTCCGATATGAAGGACGCTTAAAGTACGTGCCAATCGTGAGTCGTGAATTGTCACTCGGAAAACTGCAAGGTCGAATCCCAGAATTGATTGCGTCTGGTGAGCTTGCCAATAAAGTGGATGTGCCTTTCTCTCCGCAAAGCAGCTTTGTGATGCTGTGTGGTAACCCAGAGATGATTAAAGATACCTTGCCTGTGCTGCAAGAATTAGGGTTAGAAAAGTATCGATCTCGAACAGGCGGTCACGTTATCTATGATCGTTATTGGTAAGTATCCACCCATCGTTGAAACCGAGATAACTAAGTTATATCGGTGTAAATTAAAAATCACTTTTGAGACATGATACGAATTTATAGACTTATCAATTGAGCACATATACAACAATGCCTAGACTGCGTTCACTGTTGTTGTAGGTGGTTATATGTACTCTTCAATTGCGAGCAAAATGCAGCGGCTTATAGGCGGTTTCGTTGATCTGTTCGTCGTCATTAGCGTTGTCGTTGTTATCGCGTTGGGTATCAATTTTTGGCTCGATGACGTCCGTTTATCCCTGCAAGAAAACTTCACGCTTGTTTACGACACCCACGCGGTGTACCTCCTCACTGTTCCCATTCTTCTCGTGATTAACTGGTATTGGT
>NZ_JAWOQP010000017.1:0-116478 GCF_033337375.1 Vibrio sp. YT-17 | reverse complement strand
GCGGAATTGGTAGACGCACCAGATTTAGGTTCTGGCGCCGCAAGGTGTGAGAGTTCAAGTCTCTCCTTCCGCACCATCTTAAATTAATCTACACTATGAGAATACGCGGAAGTGGCGGAATTGGTAGACGCACCAGATTTAGGTTCTGGCGCCGTAAGGTGTGAGAGTTCAAGTCTCTCCTTCCGCACCATTCTTTCTCTCGATAAGAGAGGTTAAGTAGTCTTTGACTATTTACGCTGTAGGGCTATCGCCAAGCGGTAAGGCAGCGGCTTTTGATGCCGCCATTCCCTGGTTCGAATCCAGGTAGCCCTGCCATATACAATGATATTGAGATTTTACCAATTATCTTGATATCTACAGAATAAGTTGCGGAAGTGGCGGAATTGGTAGACGCACCAGATTTAGGTTCTGGCGCCGCAAGGTGTGAGAGTTCAAGTCTCTCCTTCCGCACCATTATCGGAAAACCCAGCATGACTTTGCTGGGTTTTTTCTTTTTTTGGTTCTGGACTCGGGAAATCATTAGATTTGCCGAATTAAAAAAGCGAGCTCATGGCTCGCTTTTTTTCTATCTGTGATTTGAGTAGCTTACTACATACCTAACGCGTATTTCAGTACTTGAGCCTTAATTGGCCCTGAGTTTTCAGCAAGCTTCAATGCAGCATTACGTACGAACTTCAATGGCCCAAGATCGTTGCTAAAACCTTTATAGAAAAAGTCCATGCCCGTCTGCATGAGTAAGTTGTCAGGTCGACGTGCGCGTTCGTATTTCGCGAGTAAGGTATCTTCCAGCTTTTCTTGTTGTTCTGTTACCGAAAGGAGAACGTCTACATCTTTGAAGCCTAAGTTTACCCCTTGCCCTGCAAGCGGGTTGATCGTATGGGCAGAGTCACCCACTAACACGCAATTTTTGCTTGAGTAGCTTTGCGCATGACGACGAGAGAGTGGGAATGAGCCAAACTGTAAAACTTCAATATCGCCTAATTCAGCAGGGAAATGACGTAAAATTTCTTCTCTTAGTTGAGGTTTACTCATCGCACACAGTTGTTTAATACGTTTAGGCGAGTCATACCAAACCAAAGAACCTTGGCCTTCTACTTGACCATCGTCGTTACTCAAAGAGCACAGAGGTAAAAATGAACGTGGGCCTGAAGGTGTAAATTGTTGCCAAGTAATATCTTGCTGAGGCAATTCTGTTTTCACATTAATCAACATGCAGTGTTGTCGGTAATCCCACGCAGTTACACCAATTCCAGCCAATTGACGAACTTTAGAGTTTGCACCATCAGCACCAATCACCCAGTTAGCTTCAAACTGCGCCCCACTTTCTAGTGTCACAAGATTTACATCTGCAAACTCAATGGCTTTTAATCGCTCAGGACACATCACGGTTAGATTTTCATACTGAGAGAAGACTTGCCAAAGACCTAATTGGATTAGGCGGTTTTCAACGATGTAACCTAGCTGATCCAATGACAATTCATCAGAGTGAAAACGAGTACGGCACTCTGGGTGCTCCCAAGTTTCTAAGCGCCGATAAGGACAAACTCGCATGCTCTTGATCTCTGACCATGCTCCGAGTGAATCAAGTAACTCCACCGACTGGTGCGAGATTGCAGATACACGAATATCCATCGCCTGAGAGGCATCAAAAACTTTAGGTTTTGTACCTTCGACCAAGACAACGCTTCTGCCCTGCTTGGCAAATCCAACAGCGACGGCTGCCCCAACCATACCGCCACCGATCACGGCGATGTCATACTTGTTCATTTTTCACTCTTCATCGTGCTGATTAATTGGCGTTTTTTATTGTACTTTCCATGGCTACTTTTACAAAATTGTTTAACAAAAAACCTTGTTCAGCATAGGGCGAAAAACTAGATTTCATCAGGCTTTGCAGAGAATTAGCTAGATCACTAGTCAGGTGCTTTTTAAAGCAGTACAATACGCCGCTTACCGCCGTGATGGCGGCTATAATTTGAGCAATAGCTCTCCGATTTAAGTACAACTGAACGAGCGAAAGTGAGATGAGTAAGAAACTGCTAATTAAAACCTGGGGCTGCCAGATGAACGAATACGATTCATCAAAAATGGCCGACCTGCTTAATGCTGCAAACGGCTACGAGCTGACGGAAGAGCCAGAGGAAGCAGACGTACTTCTACTTAACACCTGTTCGATCCGTGAAAAAGCGCAAGAGAAAGTTTTCCACCAGCTAGGCCGCTGGAAAACACTAAAAGATAAGAAACCTGGCGTAGTTATCGGTGTAGGTGGTTGTGTAGCAACGCAAGAAGGTGACCATATTCGTGAACGTGCACCATACGTTGACGTTATTTTTGGCCCACAAACTTTGCACCGCCTACCTGAGATGATCAAACAATCTCAGTCCGATGATGCACCAGTTATGGACATTTCGTTCCCAGAGATCGAAAAATTCGACCGCCTACCTGAACCTCGCGCTGAAGGTGCGACAGCATTCGTTTCTATTATGGAAGGCTGCTCTAAGTACTGTACTTACTGTGTCGTACCGTACACTCGTGGTGAAGAAGTAAGCCGTCCAATGGATGACGTACTATTCGAAATCGCCCAACTTGCTGAACAAGGCGTACGTGAAGTAAACCTTCTGGGTCAAAACGTAAACGCGTACCGTGGTCCTATGCACGATGGTGAGATCTGTTCATTTGCAGAACTGCTTCGTTTGGTTGCGTCTATCGATGGTATCGACCGTATTCGTTTCACGACGAGCCACCCGTTAGAATTCACAGACGACATCATCGCAGTATACGAAGATACGCCAGAACTTGTGAGCTTCCTGCACTTACCTGTGCAAAGTGGTAGTGACCGTATCCTAACGATGATGAAACGCCCTCACACCGCTATCGAATACAAATCGATCATCCGTAAACTGCGTAAAGCTCGTCCTGATATTCAAATCAGTTCAGACTTTATTGTTGGTTTCCCTGGTGAGACAGACAAAGACTTCCAAGACACCATGAAGCTAATCAAAGATGTAGACTTTGACATGAGCTTCAGCTTTATTTTCTCTCCACGTCCAGGTACGCCAGCAGCGGATTACCCTTGTGATGTGTCAGAACAAGTGAAGAAAGAGCGCCTTTACGAACTACAGCAAACTATCAATGCTCAAGCGATGCGTTACTCTCGCTTAATGCTTGGCACAGAACAACGTGTTCTAGTTGAAGGTCCTTCGAAGAAAAACCTAATGGAACTACGCGCTCGTACAGAAAACAACCGTGTAGTAAACTTTGAAGGTAGTGCAGACCTAATTGGTCAGTTCGTTGATGTGAAGATCGTAGACGTATTTGCAAACTCACTGCGTGGTGAGCTAGTACGTACTGAAAAAGACATGGATCTTCGTAGTGTGATTTCCCCAACGCAGATGATGGCGAAAACACGTCGCGAAGATGAGCTGGGTGTAGCTACTTTTACGCCGTAAGCTCGTATAAATAGCCATAGAGAGCCTGGTCGTTATCAGGCTCTCACTAAGTGGCAAAAAATGAGAGGCAACATTGAGCAATAAAATCGTAACTCTAGAAATTAACCTAGAACCTTCAGACAACCGCCGACTAGCTAGCCTGTGCGGTCCATTCGATGACAACATCAAGCATTTAGAACGTCGTCTAGGCGTTGAAATTAACCACCGTAGTGACCACTTTACGATTGTCGGTAAACCTCATACCGCATCAGCTGCGCTGGATATCCTGAAAACTCTATATGTTGATACCGCACCTTTACGAGGTGAGATCCCAGATATTGAGCCTGAGCAAATCCATCTAGCGATCAAAGAGTCTGGTGTTCTTGAGCAGAATACTGAGTCTAATATCGAGCATGGTAAAGAAGTCTTCGTCAAAACCAAGAAAGGTGTGATCAAACCACGTACGCCAAACCAAGCGCAGTACTTGGTTAACATGGTCACGCATGATATTTCTTTTGGTATTGGCCCGGCTGGTACAGGTAAAACCTACCTTGCTGTAGCAGCAGCTGTTGACGCACTAGAGCGCCAAGAGATCCGCCGTATTCTACTTACTCGTCCAGCGGTTGAAGCTGGTGAGAAATTGGGCTTCCTACCTGGTGATTTAAGCCAGAAAGTCGACCCATACCTACGTCCGCTATACGACGCCCTATTTGAAATGCTGGGCTTTGAGCGCGTAGAGAAGCTGATTGAACGTAACGTGATTGAGGTCGCCCCTCTTGCTTACATGCGTGGTCGTACTCTAAACGACGCCTTCATCATTCTTGATGAGAGTCAGAACACCACTGTTGAGCAGATGAAGATGTTCCTAACGCGTATTGGTTTTAACTCTCGCGCGGTTATCACTGGTGATGTCACGCAGATTGACTTACCTCGTGGTGCGAAATCGGGTCTTCGTCATGCTATTGAAGTACTAAGCGAAGTTGACGACATCAGCTTTAACTTCTTCTTGGCCGACGACGTTGTACGTCACCCTGTGGTTGCTCGTATCGTTAACGCGTACGAGAAGTGGGAAGCACAAGACCAGAAAGAGCGTAAAGAGTTCGAGAAACGCCGTCGTGAAGAACGCGATGCGAAGTTACTAGAAGCAGCAAAAGCCGAACTGAATGCACAAGTTGCTTCAACTAAGGAATAACCATGGCGATTGAACTTGATCTGCAACTGGCAGTCGAAAATGAAGAAGGTCTGCCTTCGCAGCAAGATTTCCAATTGTGGCTAGATAAGACAATACCTCTCTTCCAGCCACAAGCCGAAGTCACCATTCGTATTGTTGATGAACAAGAAAGTCATACGCTCAACCATGAGTATCGCGGCAAAGATAAACCAACTAATGTGTTGTCGTTTCCATTTGAAGCACCTCCTGGTATGGAAATAGATTTACTTGGTGATTTGATTATTTGCCGCCAAGTTGTTGAAAAAGAGGCGGTTGAACAGAGCAAGCCTCTGCTAGCACATTGGGCGCATATGGTTGTACATGGCAGCTTGCATCTGCTAGGTTATGATCATATAGAGGATGACGAAGCCGAAGATATGGAGTCCCTCGAAACCGAAATCATGCAAGGTATGGGTTATGAAGATCCTTACATTGCTGAAAAAGAGTAGCTATTGGCCACTCGACAGGGAAAGGCGAACCACCTAAATGACTCTCGTGTTCGCCTCTCTATGTGTGCTATCACACTTCTGATAGCGTTACTTAATTGAGAAACAATGAACGAAGATAATTCTCCCTCTTCTAACGAAGATAAGAAAGAAAAGGCAGAAGGTCCGAGTAGAAAGTCCTTCTTTGAACGTCTAGGTCAACTATTTCAGGGCGAACCAAAAGATCGCCAAGAGCTTGTGGATGTTATCCGCGACTCTGAAGTTAACGACCTGATTGACCATGACACTCGCGATATGCTTGAAGGTGTTATGGAAATCTCCGAAATGCGTGTGCGTGACATTATGATCCCGCGTTCGCAAATGGTTACAGTTGAGCGTACTCACGACCTTGATACCTTGGTTGCTTTGATTACCGATGCTCAACACTCTCGCTACCCTGTGATCAGCGAAGATAAAGACCATGTGGAAGGCATACTTCTAGCGAAGGACTTACTTAAATACTTAGGCTCAGGCAGCAATCCATTTGATATCGAAGAAGTCATTCGACCAGCGGTTGTAGTACCGGAAAGTAAACGCGTTGATCGACTGCTGAAAGAATTCCGTGAAGAACGTTATCATATGGCCATTGTTGTCGATGAATTCGGTGGTGTTTCTGGTCTTGTGACCATTGAAGATATCCTTGAGGAAATCGTCGGGGATATTGAAGATGAATTCGATGAAAGTGAAGAGACGGACATTCGTAAGCTGAGCAAGCATACGTTTGCTGTCAGAGCGCTGACAACCATCGAAGAGTTTAATGAGACATTCGGAACCAACTTCAGCGATGAGGAAGTTGATACCGTTGGTGGTATGGTCATGACTGCCTTTGGTCACTTACCTTCTCGTGGTGAACTGGTTGAAATTGAAGGCTACAACTTCAAAGTCACCGCTGCCGATAACCGTCGTGTCATTCAACTCCAAGTGACGATCCCAGACGAAGAAACCCTGGTTGAAGCCACTCAAGAGTAACGCGATACCCATTGGGAATCTCAGAAAATTACAATGATGAATGAACTCTTTCATCGCCTTAAGCGGCCCTTAGTGGCCGCTTTTGTTGGCGCCTCTACTACACTCGCTTTCGCTCCTTACCAGCTGTGGCCTATTGCCATTCTTAGCCCTGCAATTCTACTGATTCTTCTTGCTAACCAAACTCCGAAACGCGCACTATGGATTGGTTATGCTTGGGGGTTAGGTCAATTTGCAACTGGCGTTAGCTGGGTTTACGTCAGTATCTCCGGTTTTGGCGGTATGCCGCTCATTGCCAATTTATTTTTAATGGGCTTACTTGTTGCCTACTTGGCTGTTTATTCAGGCTTATTTGCTTGGCTCAACAACAAACTGTTTCCTCAATTTACGCTCACAAAAGCACTTCTCGCTGCACCTGCTTTATGGCTGATCAGTGATTGGTTGCGTGGTTGGGTGATGACCGGCTTCCCTTGGTTATGGCTAGGCTATAGCCAGATAGATGCTCCACTCGCAAGCTTTGCACCAATTGGCGGCGTAGAACTGCTTACTCTATTTATCCTTATCAGCGCAGGGGCGTTAGCCTATGCATGGATTCATAAGCAGTGGCTGATGGTGATTATCCCTGCGGTACTACTCAGTACTGGCTTTGGGATTCGCAACTACGATTGGGTAACACCCCGACCAGAAGACACGACTAAGCTCGCGCTGATTCAAGGTAACGTAGACCAGAACCTAAAGTGGCTACCAAGTCAACGCTGGCCAACCATCATGAAATACGCTGACTTAACTCGTGAAAACTGGGACGCTGACATTATCGTTTGGCCAGAAGCAGCAATTCCCGCTTTTGAAATTGAAGTGCCTTCATTTTTGAGCAATATCGACAGCGCTGCAAAAATGAATAACAGCGCAATCATCACCGGTGTCGTCAATCAAGCTGAAGATCGACAGTTCTACAACAGTATTCTGTCCCTCGGCATCACACCATACGGTGACTACAGCTTCGATTTAAGCGAACGTTACCATAAGCATCACCTACTACCGTTTGGTGAGTTTGTACCATTTGAAGATATTTTGCGCCCATTAGCGCCATTCTTTAACCTACCGATGTCATCGTTTAGCCGTGGGGCTTTTGTGCAGCCAAACATCGTTGCGAATGGCATGCACATGGCACCAGCGCTTTGCTATGAGATCATCTTTAATGAGCAAGTGCGTCAAAATGTGACTGACGAAACAGACTTCATTCTAACGCTTTCAAACGATGCATGGTTTGGTCACTCTATCGGCCCTCTTCAGCATATGGAGATCGCCCGTATGCGTGCCTTAGAGTTGGGCAAACCGCTCATCCGCTCGACTAACAATGGATTAACAGCGGTAACCGATCACAAGGGTAAAATCGTTGAGCAAGTTCCGCAGTTTGAAACTGCAGTACTGCGCGCAGAGCTCACCCCAACCGATGGGAAAACGCCATATCGAATCGTTGGTACTTGGCCATTGTATATTTGGGTAGGGTTAAGTTTAGCGCTGGCTTTCGGTTTAAGAAGAAAACAGAGCTGATAACAGCTTGAAAGTAGAAAAGACAAAAAAGAGGCGACTAAGCCTCTTTTTTATTCATTGCATTATACAGTCGTTACTCGCCATTTATGGCTTTAATGACTGACGAGTAAAGCCTTTGTGACCACACTTAATACACGGAATGATTACTGTTGGGTGGTTATACGTTGTCTTGTGACCACACTCATCACAAACTAAAGTGCCTAAGCCTATCACCTCTCCTGCTTCATATAGCCCTTGATGCTCTAAGTCATCGAACAACTCAACCCACTCAACTTTAGTTCGGTCTGTAATCTCTAACAGCCCTTGCCATATCGAATCCGCAATCGTTAAGTAAAACGGACCGCTTTTGCTATCCTCGTAACTCTCTGAAAACTCTTTTAAGTCTGCTTTAAGGTACGCTTTGATTAAAGCCAATTCATCTTTGGTCAAGTCATTAGCAGCATCCACCACTTTGCCCGACGTCTCAATCGCTTTGTTAACTTCTTCCGGACTGTGCTTCAAGGTTTCAATCACATCCTCGAGCATTTCCTCATAACCTGTTTTACGTTTAGGCATAACTGACCTCCATCTTTCTCCTACCTGCGTCACTTAAGGGCGCATGGGTACAGATTGGCTATTGTTGTGATCCCTAGCTTTAGGTATTCTATGACGATCTATTTAAGTCTGTTCTAACCGAACTCACAAATTCCAAGATAACGGATACCATCGATGCAAGAACAATACAACCCACAAGATATTGAACAAAAAGTTCAAAAGCACTGGGATGACAACAAAACCTTTGTTGTAAGTGAAGACCCAAATAAAGAAAAATTCTACTGTCTGTCCATGTTCCCATACCCAAGTGGTCGACTGCACATGGGTCACGTGCGCAACTACACTATCGGTGATGTAGTATCTCGTTTCCAACGCCTACAAGGCAAAAACGTCATGCAACCAATCGGTTGGGACGCATTCGGTCTACCTGCAGAAAACGCAGCAGTAAAAAACAAAACTGCGCCAGCACCTTGGACTTACGAAAACATCGAATACATGAAGAACCAACTTAAGCTTCTAGGCTTTGGTTACGATTGGAACCGTGAATTCGCAACATGTACACCGGAGTACTACCGCTGGGAACAAGAGTTCTTCACTAAACTTTACGAGAAAGGTTTAGTTTACAAAAAGACTTCTTCTGTTAACTGGTGTCCTAACGACCAAACTGTTCTTGCAAACGAGCAGGTTGAAGATGGTTGTTGCTGGCGTTGTGATACGCCTGTAGAGCAAAAAGAAATCCCTCAATGGTTCATCAAAATCACTGAGTACGCTCAAGAGCTACTAGACGACTTAGACAAGCTTGAAGGCTGGCCTGAAATGGTGAAAACCATGCAGCGCAACTGGATTGGTCGTTCTGAAGGTGTTGAACTGAAGTTTGAAGTTAAGGGTCAACAAGACCTAGAAGTTTACACAACACGTCCAGATACGCTAATGGGTGTGACTTACGTGGGTATCGCAGCCGGCCACCCTCTTGCAGCTCTTGCAGCAGAGAACAATCCAGAGCTTGCAGCGTTTATCGACGAATGTAAGAACAACAAGGTTGCAGAAGCTGAGCTAGCGACAATGGAGAAGAAAGGTATGGCAACTGGCCTTACTGCTATTCATCCATTGAACGGCCGCGAAGTACCAGTATACGTAGCAAACTTCGTTCTGATGGACTACGGTACAGGCGCGGTAATGGCTGTACCTGCGCACGACCAACGTGACTACGAGTTCGCAACGAAGTACGGTCTAGACATCGTGCCAGTTATCAAGCCTGCTGATGGCAGCGAGCTAGACATCTCTGAAGCAGCATACACTGAGAAAGGTGTACTGTTCGATTCAGGTGAATTCGATGGCCTAGAATTCCAAGCGGCATTCGACGCAATCGCAGCGAAGCTAGAAGCAGAGGGCAAAGGCACTAAGACTGTAAACTTCCGTCTACGCGACTGGGGTGTATCTCGTCAACGTTATTGGGGTGCGCCAATCCCAATGGTAACCACTGAAGACGGTGAAGTTCACCCAGTACCTGCTGACCAACTACCAGTGATTCTTCCAGAAGACGTAGTAATGGACGGCGTAACGAGCCCAATCAAAGCAGACAAAGAGTGGGCGAAGACAACCTTTAACGGCGAACCTGCTCTACGTGAGACAGATACGTTCGATACGTTCATGGAATCTTCTTGGTACTACGCGCGTTACTGTTCACCACAAGCGGACGACATCCTAGACCCAGAAAAAGCAAACTATTGGCTACCAGTAGACCAGTACATCGGTGGTATCGAGCATGCTTGTATGCACCTACTGTACTCACGCTTCTTCCACAAACTACTGCGCGATGCGGGTTACGTAACTTCTGACGAACCGTTCAAGCAACTACTGTGTCAAGGCATGGTACTGGCTGATGCGTTCTACTTCGAGAACGAGAAAGGCGGCAAAGAGTGGGTAGCTCCAACAGACGTAGCCGTTGAACGTGATGGTAAAGGCCGCATTACTTCTGCTAAAGACACTGAAGGTCGCGATGTAACGCACTCAGGCATGATCAAGATGTCTAAGTCTAAGAACAACGGTATCGACCCTCAAGAAATGGTAGATAAGTACGGCGCTGACACAGTACGTCTATTCATGATGTTCGCGTCTCCAGCGGACATGACACTTGAATGGCAAGAGTCTGGCGTAGAAGGTGCGAACCGCTTCCTAAAACGTGTTTGGAAACTAGTGAAAGAGCACACAGCGAAAGGCGCAGCAGAAGCAGTAGATACCTCAGCGCTTTCTGGTGATCAAAAAGCACTTCGCCGCGACGTTCACAAAACTATCGCGAAAGTGACGGACGATATCGCTCGTCGTCAAACATTCAACACCGCGATCGCAGCGATCATGGAGCTGATGAACAAACTAGCGAAAGCGCCTCAAGAATCTGCGCAAGATCGTGCAATCCTTGACGAAGCACTGAAAGCTATTGTTGTCATGCTTTACCCTATCACTCCGCATATCTCATACGAGCTATGGGCAGCACTAGGTGAAACAGACATTGATAACGCGGCATGGCCGACGTTTGACGAAAAAGCGCTAGTTGAAGACGAAAAAACTATCGTTGTTCAAGTTAACGGTAAGCTACGTGCGAAGCTAACAGTCCCAGCGGATATCTCTAAAGACGATATCGAACAGCTTGGTCTAAACGACGAAAACGTGGTTAAGTTCACTGATGGCCTGACTATTCGTAAAGTTATTTACGTTCCAGGTAAACTGCTGAACATTGTTGCAAACTAATCGCAGCTGTCAATTTGTCTCTGTTTAGCGAACTTATTTGTTAACCAAGAGTCATTAAACAGGGTAGTTTTCTACCCTGTTTATTTACCTCAAACCATTCACATGAGTGGTTTAAGGTAAATAACCCCTTCAATTTAGGATGAATACAATCAATGCGCTTTTTCTCTTTGATTAAACTACCAGTGGTATTGGTATTAGCGGGGCTTCTTTCTGCCTGTGGTTTTCACCTTCGCGGCGAGTATTCCGTACCGGAAGAGCTGCACACTATGTCTTTCTCCAGCTACGATGAATACAGTGAATTAACTCGCTATGTTCGCTCTCAACTCGAACTGAACAAAGTTGAACTTGTTCAACCATCATCGACGGTACCCAACCTTCATTTGACGGAAGCGACTATCGATGAGCGTACACTGTCTCTGTATCAAAATAGCCGTGCAGCAGAAAAAGAGCTGACATACGTAGTAAAATACCGTGTGACGATTCCTGGCTATGGCTCTAAAAACTTTACGACAACAGTAAACCGCAACTACCTAGACAACCCGTTGACGGCACTTGCAAAATCTGTTGAACGTGACGTAATTGAAGACGAGATGCGCTTGCAAGCTGCAAAACAGATGATGCGCCAGTTGGGCCGTATTCGTGCCGAATATGAAGCAGGACAAATCTCTGAGCCAGCGAACACAAACTCTTAATCACTATGCGAATTTATGCCGATAAATTAACGGATCATTTAACTAAACACGTTAAACAGGTTTACCTAATCTTTGGTAATGAGCCGTTACTGATTCAAGAGAGCCGCCAAGCAATCCAAAAGGCAGCGTTTCAACAAGGTTTTGAGGAAAAACACCGTTTTGCGGTAGACGCAAGCATCGACTGGAATCAAGTTTACGATTGCTTCCAAGCGATGAGCCTGTTCTCAAACCGTCAATTGATCGAGCTTGAAATTCCAGAGAGTGGCGTGACAACCGCCGTCAGCAAAGAGCTGCAAACACTGTGTGATATGCTGCATGATGACATCATGCTCGTCATTGTTGGTAGCAAACTGACCAAAGCCCAAGAAAATGCGAAATGGTTCAAAGCATTAAGCTCAAAAGGCGACTGGGTAAGCTGTTTGTCGCCAGATCTACAACGCTTACCTATGTTCATTCAGGCACGTTGCCGCACGTTGGGCCTAAAACCCGATCAACAATCACTGCAAATATTGGCTCAATGGCATGAAGGTAACCTATTTGCATTGACACAAAGCTTAGAGAAATTGGCCCTACTCTACCCGGATGGTGAGCTGACCATCATACGTTTAGAGGAAGCCCTAAGTCGCCATAACCACTTCACTACCTTTAACTGGATCGACGCCTTACTGGCAGGTAAAGCAAACCGTGCACAACGTATTCTTCGCCAACTTGAGGCGGAAGGGGTTGAGACCGTGATCTTGATTCGAAGTGTACAAAAAGAGTTGAGCCAACTTTTAAATATGCATCAAGACTTAACTCAAATGGGAATGAACCAGGTATTTGAGAAATATCGAGTTTGGCAAAACAAGCGTCCACTCTATAACGCAGCACTGGCCCGCTTATCAGCGAGTCGTATTTGTGCATTGCTCTCCTTGTTGGCTCAAGCCGAGATAAAAGCCAAAACTCAGTATGACGAGTCTGTATGGCCAACTATTCATCAGTTGAGCTTAGAAACCTGCTCTCCTGATATTAAGCTGGCAATTTAAAAATCAAAGCGTGATATAGTGCGCGACCTGTTTTGCAAGCAAGAATGTAAAACACTGTAGAGATAAGAGACAAACCGAGGAAAACCGAGTGCTTCGCGAAGAACTGAAAGACTTTTTAGCTGATAAAGCCGACGACATGAAAGCGGAAGACATTATCGTCCTAAATGTGGAAGATAAATCAAGCGTGACAGATTACATGATCATCTGTACTGGTACATCCAAACGCCACGTTTCATCCATCGCTGACCATGTTGCAACAGAGGTGAAAAAAGCCGGTCTTGAGCCACTAGGAATGGAAGGTGAAAACGAAGGTGAATGGGTAGTCCTTGATATGGGCGACGCCATGCTTCACGTGATGCAAGAAGAGCACCGCGAACTCTACCAGCTAGAAAAACTCTGGGGTTAATCTTTTGAAAATTCAACTAATTGCTGTTGGCACAAAAATGCCAAAATGGGTTGAGGAAGGCTTTCAAGAATATCGTCGCCGTTTCCCGCATGATATGCCGTTGGAGTTGATTGAAATCTCTGCTGGCAAGCGTGGTAAGAATGCCGATATCGCTCGCATCCTGCAAAAAGAAGGGGAAGCGATGCTCGCTGCGGTACCAAAAGGCAACCGTATCGTCACGTTAGATATCCCAGGTAAAAAATGGGACACTCCTCAACTCGCTGAGCAGTTAGAAGCTTGGAAATTAGATGGCCGTGATGTATCAATATTAATCGGCGGTCCTGAAGGACTCGCTCCTGCATGCAAAGCTGCAGCAGACCAAAGCTGGTCATTGTCTGCCTTAACGCTACCCCACCCTCTAGTGCGTATCGTAATGGCAGAAAGCTTGTACCGAGCGTGGAGCATCACCGCTAACCACCCTTATCATCGCGAATAATCGTTGTTTAACTTTAGAGCCAAGCGTTAATGATTCGTAAACGCCGCAGTCAAATCCGAGATTATCAAGCCGAAGCGCGTCTGTTTGCCAGCCGCGCTATTGTTGCTTTTATCGGCATTGTTGTCTTGATGGGAGCTCTGGTTGCCAACATGTACAACATTCAGGTGAACCAGTTTCAAGACTATCAAACCCGCTCGAACGATAACCGCATCAAAGTGGTGCCTATCGCGCCTAACCGAGGTCTAATTTATGACC
The DNA here is from genome assembly GCF_033337375.1 of Vibrio sp. YT-17. NCBI lineage: Bacteria > Pseudomonadati > Pseudomonadota > Gammaproteobacteria > Vibrionales > Vibrionaceae > Vibrio > Vibrio sp. YT-17. Next base: position 102,700 of record NZ_JAWOQP010000017.1, on the reverse strand, counting down.
GAAATGGCGTTTTACTGGCAGAGAACCGTCCCGTCTTTAACTTAGAACTGACCCCAGAAAAAATTAAAGACATTGATGCAACCATCCAAGAATTACAAACTATTCTGGAAATTACACCAGACCAGATTGAACGTTTCCACCACGAGCGTAAACGGACTCGTCGATTTAAATCGGTCCCACTGCTTACCCAACTGAACGAAAAACAAGTAGCGGTATTCTCCGTCAATCAGTACCGCTTTCCAGGTGTGGAAATAAGTGCGACCTTAAAGCGCTACTACCCTTTCAGCGAAGTCTTAACCCACGTGATTGGGTATGTTTCTCGAATTAATGATCGCGACATGCAACGCCTGATCCGAGAAGAAAAAGACGCAAACTATCAAGCCACTCGCGACATTGGTAAGCTGGGTATTGAAAAATACTACGAAGACCTCTTACACGGTACAGCCGGATATCAAGAAGTCGAGGTAAACAGCCGCGGCCGAGTAATTCGTACCTTAAAGTACGTTCCACCTGTACCCGGAAAAGACATCGTTTTAAACCTTGATATCAACTTGCAGTTGTACGTACACCAATTGTTGGACGGCCGCCGAGGCAGTGCTGTAGTAATCGATCCTAGAGACAACGGCGTACTGGCTATGGTTTCAAGCCCTAGCTACGATCCTAACTCGTTCGTGCACGGAATCTCAGGTAAAGATTATCGCGCCCTTTTGAACGATAAAAACCGTCCTTTGGTCAACCGCACTACACTTGGCATTTACCCTCCGGCCTCTACCATCAAACCATTTATGGCGGTAGCCGCGCTGCAAGAAGGTGTCGTCACACCTAACACCACACGAAATGATCCTGGTTATTGGCGCATACCAAACTCTAACACACGTCCGTTCCGGGACTGGTTGCGTTGGGGACACGGACGCGTCGATATCATTAAGTCGATCGAAGAGTCTGTTGATACCTTCTATTATCAAATCGCTTATGACATGGGCATTGACCGTATTTCGAATTGGATGATGATGTTCGGTTTTGGTGATTACACTGGCATTGATATCTACGAAGAAAGTAAGGCGAACATGCCGACTCGTGACTGGAAAATGTCTCGCCATAAAACCCCGTGGTATAAAGGTGATACGATCCCTGTAGGTATCGGCCAAGGATATTGGACAGCAACACCAATGCAAATCGCCAAAGCAACCTCCGTATTAGTAAACGAGGGAGAAGTGATCGCACCTCACTTGCTCAAAGCGACGATAGAAAATGGTAACGACTTCGAAGAGCAGCAAACGACAGAATACGTGACTTACCCACCAATCAAGAATGTGCCTAAAAAGTACTGGGATATGGCGAAAGAAGGCATGCGTCGGGTAAACCATGGCACGCGCGGAACAGCTCGTCGCTCATTCTACAAAATGAATTATGAAACAGCGGGTAAATCAGGTACTGCACAGGTCTTCGGTCTGGGTGAAAACGAAGAGTACAACGCCGATGAGATCGCCGAGCACTTACGTGACCATGCGTTATTTACTGGCTTTGCACCATTTGATGATCCTAAAGTGGTCGTCACTGTAGTACTAGAAAATGCCGGTGGTGGTTCTAGTAACGGTGCCCCAGTAGTAAGGAAAATTTTTGACCGAGTCGTTCTTGGTCCAGAAGAAATTGAGCCTGAAAACAATGCGAAGAAAGAGGTAAAACAGTAATGAAGATGGATCCCTCTACAGGTAAAAATCGCGCCCTGTTTGAACGCTTCCATATCGACTTACCACTCCTACTTGGCATACTGGCCCTGATGGGGTTTGGCCTGGTGATCATGTACAGCGCCAGTGGCCAAAGTTTACTGATGATGGATCGCCAAGCCATGCGAATGGTGCTTTCACTCGTTGTGATGCTCGTCCTTGCACAGCTTTCTCCACGAACTTACGAAAGCTTGGCACCTTTGATGTTCGTTGGTGGCGTTATACTGCTTTTCGGCGTGCTGTTTTTCGGTGAAGCATCGAAAGGCGCGCAGCGTTGGCTTAACCTCGGTTTTGTGCGCTTTCAACCGTCAGAGCTATTGAAGCTCGCGGTGCCATTAATGGTGGCTCGCTATGTTGGTAGACAGCCCCTCCCACCAACGCTAAGAACACTCATTGTTGCACTGATTATGGTCTGCTTACCAACCATTCTCATTGCAAAACAGCCTGACTTAGGTACCTCAATCCTGATCGCGGCTTCCGGTATTTTTGTTATCTTCCTCGCAGGCATTAGCTGGAAAATAATTGCTGGTGCTGCGATTGCATTAGGTGGTTTCATTCCAATTCTGTGGTTTTTCTTGATGCGAGAGTATCAAAAAGTGAGAGTTCGTACTCTATTTAACCCGGAGTCTGATCCGCTAGGAGCGGGCTACCACATTATTCAGAGTAAAATTGCGATTGGCTCCGGCGGTATTTCCGGCAAAGGTTGGTTGCAAGGTACGCAGTCACAACTAGAATTTCTTCCTGAACGACACACTGACTTTATCTTTGCAGTAATTGCTGAAGAATGGGGTATGATTGGCTTCCTTTGCCTTTTAGCCATCTATCTATTTATTATTGGACGAGGTTTATATCTCGCCAGCCAAGCGCAAACCGCATTTGGACGAATGATGGCAGGCAGTATTGTACTCAGCTTCTTCGTGTATATTTTTGTAAATATTGGCATGGTAAGTGGCATCCTACCTGTAGTAGGTGTACCGTTGCCACTCATCAGTTATGGCGGCACATCAATGGTAACCTTGATGGCTGGTTTTGGTATTCTAATGTCGATTCATACGCACCGAAAAGCATTCTCTAAGGCGACCTAGACATGCAAAAACGCGCTTTATATTCCTTGGTTTTCTCTGCTCTTATTTTGGCAGGCTGTTCATCAACTAGCCAAAAAGAACAAGAAGGCCGTTACGAACTCGAATCCGATGTTGCACCGGATACACCGCTTTCAGTCGAACACATCGAGGATGCGCATCCTAAATATGAACCGTACAGCCTAGGTGGGAACAAAGATTACCACTTGCGTGGCAAAGACTACAAAATAGTTCGCAATGCGAAAGGCTTTAAAGAAAAAGGCCGCGCATCTTGGTATGGGAAAAAATTCCAAGGTCATTTGACTTCTAATGGCGAAATCTATGACATGTACTCAATGACGGCAGCGCATAAAACGCTACCGTTACCAAGTTACGTAAAAGTTACCAATACTGACAACGGCAAAACCACCATAGTACGAGTTAATGACCGAGGTCCTTTTCACGATGGCCGTATCATTGATTTAAGCTATGCCGCCGCGCACAAGTTAGATGTCATAAAAACAGGCACCGCGAACGTGGAAATTGAAGTGATCAGTATCAATCAGCCCACGGACAAAAAGTCATTAGAAGCGCACCCTAGGTACGTTATTCAAGTGGCATCATCAAAAAATGAAGAGCGCGCGCGAACTTTAGGTACCGAGCTTGGTCAAAAATTGGATACAGAAACTTTCCTAGAGAGTGCGAAAGAGTCTTATCGCTTGTTGTTAGGGCCATTTACTGACTATTCCCTGACGCAAGCCACACTAGATAAAGTAAAGTTGCTCGGCTATTCGTCTGCATTTATTAAAAAACACAACACTGCCAAATGACCTCGTGTCATGAATTTCTCTTTGATCCCCCTCTTACATAACTAGGGATTCTGATAAGATGTCTGCAGTTAACCCAAAAATTTGAATTACCATGAATAAAAATAAGTTTGTGAAATCTATTCTCGTTTCTTCGGTTGCCCTTTCTGCAACTTTCGCTCAATCTGCTCTTGCATCACCTATCGTTGTTCCAGATGCCCCTCAAATCGCGGCGAAGGGCTACGTGCTGATGGATTACCATTCAGGTAAAGTACTGGCAGAGAAAGAGATGAACACAAAATTGTCTCCAGCTAGTCTGACTAAGATGATGACCAGCTATGTAATCGGCCAAGAGCTAGCGCGTGGTAATATCTCAGAAGATGATGATGTCACCATCAGTAAAAATGCGTGGGCGAAAAACTTCCCTGATTCATCAAAGATGTTCATTGAAGTAGGCACAACAGTTAAAGTACGTGACCTGAACCGAGGTATCATCGTCCAGTCAGGTAACGATGCCTGTGTTGCGATGGCAGAACATATTGCAGGTTCAGAAGATGCATTTGTTGACCTAATGAACGCTTGGGCCAACACATTGGGTATGACTAACTCGCACTTTGCCAACGTTCATGGCTTAGATAACGCAGAATTGTACTCAACACCATACGACATGGCACTGCTAGGTAAAGCACTTATCCGTGACGTACCAAATGAGTACCGAGTGTACTCAGAGAGGAAATTTACTTACAACGGCATCACCCAATACAACCGTAACGGTCTACTTTGGGATAAGAGCATGAACGTTGACGGCATCAAAACGGGTCACACAAGTAATGCGGGTTACAGCCTAGTAAGTTCAGCAACTGAAGGTCAAATGCGCTTGGTTGCGGTCGTTATGGGTACTAAAGATGCCAATGCTCGTAAGTCAGAAAGCAAAAAGCTGCTAAGCTACGGCTTCCGTTTCTTCGAAACAGTGGCACCGCACAAAGCAGGTGAAACGTTCGTAGAAGAAAAAGTGTGGATGGGTAACAAAGACACCGTAGCACTGGGTCTTGACCAAGATACTTACGTAACACTACCGCGTGGTGAAGCGAAAAACCTAAAAGCAAGCTTCGTCCTTGAAAAAGAGCTAGAAGCCCCAATTAATAAAGGTGATGTAGTTGGTAAGCTATACTATCAGATCGATGGTGAAGATATTGCCGAGTACCCACTAATGGCACTAGAAACCGTAGAGCAAGGTAGTCTATTTAGCCGCATGTGGGATTACATCGTATTGTTATTCAAGAGCTTCTTCTAAAAAGAACGTTAGAGTAGCAAACTTATTCGCAAAGCCGCCTGAATGGGCGGCTTTTTAAGTTTGAGCTCCTCGTCTTGAGTTCCCCCTAATTTGACTGTACTATTTCGCACCGCAACGAATATCTACTGGAGTTATCGATATGCTAACCATCAACTCTGATGCAAAATTAAAAGACCTGCTTGAGTTCCCTTGTTCATTTACTTACAAGGTAATGGGTCATGCAAAGCCTGAACTTCCAGAGCTTGTTCTTGAAGTTATTCAGCGCCATGCTCCAGGTGACTACAGCCCTACCGTTAAACCAAGTGCTAAGGGCAACTACCACTCTGTGTCAATCAACATTACTGCAACCTCTATCGAGCAGGTTGAGACACTGTACAAAGAGTTAGGTGAAATTGACATCGTACGCATGGTTCTATAATTTTTTGATATATTAAATTTTTTTTGAAAGCAGCCTTGGCTGCTTTCTTTTTATTTATCAAAGAGATAACGAGGCTTTACATCGCTTTCAGTTAAAAATCTGTTACGCAGCGGTAGAGCATCAGGGTTATCCGGTTTATAATCCAAAAACTTTATATATTAGCAACAGGAATTCCCATGCAACACCAACTTGTTGTAAAACGACTTGGCCGCCAAGACTATGAGCCTGTATGGAAGGCGATGCATGAGTTCACCGACCAACGCACAGAAGAAACCCGTGATGAAGTCTGGTTGGTAGAACATAACCCAGTATTTACGCAAGGACAGGCAGGTAAAGCTGAGCACTTGATTAACACTGGCGATATTCCTGTTGTACAAAGTGATCGCGGAGGCCAGGTTACGTATCATGGCCCTGGTCAGTTGGTCGCCTACTTCTTGATCAACCTACGCCGTAAAAAATTAGGTGTACGAGATCTCGTTACCACAATCGAGAACCTCGTGATCAATACGCTAAAAGCATACAATATTGACTCAGCCGCGCGACCTGACGCACCAGGTGTCTACGTTGCCGGTAAGAAAATATGCTCTCTCGGTTTACGCATTCGTAAAGGATGCTCGTTTCATGGCTTAGCCTTGAACGTAAATATGGATTTAACACCGTTTCTGCGTATTAACCCTTGTGGTTATGAAGGTATGGAAATGGTTCAGGTCAGCCAATTTGGCGGCCCAGACAATGTAGAAGCCGTAGAAAAACAATTAATAGAAGAACTCGTTACTTTGCTCAATTATGAGCAAGTAGAATTCAGCACAGAAGCACCTTCTCAAGGTAATAAAGCATGAGCAAACCAATCCAGATGGAAAAAGGCGTTAAATATCGTGACGCCGATAAAATGGCATTGATTCCCGTAAAGAACATGCCTACAGAGCAGAAAGAAGTGCTACGTAAGCCTGATTGGATGAAGATCAAGCTACCAGCCGACAGCCAACGAATTCAAGACATCAAAGCGGCGATGCGTAAGAATAAACTTCACTCCGTATGTGAAGAAGCATCTTGCCCGAACCTAGCGGAATGTTTTAACCACGGTACAGCAACCTTCATGATCTTAGGTGCTATTTGTACTCGTCGTTGTCCTTTCTGTGACGTTGCTCATGGCCGCCCATTACCACCGGAAGCAGAAGAACCTCAAAAACTGGCGAAAACCATTGCCGATATGAAGCTGAAATACGTAGTAATCACTTCTGTCGACCGTGACGATCTGCGTGACGGCGGTGCACAACACTTTGCCGATTGTAACCGCGAGATCCGTGCGTTAAACCCGCATATTAAGATTGAAACACTGGTTCCTGACTTCCGTGGTCGCATGGATGTAGCGCTTGATCTAATGAAAGACAATCCGCCAGATGTCTTCAACCACAACTTAGAAACCGCGCCACGTCTTTACCGTAAAGCTCGCCCAGGTGCGAACTACAAATGGTCACTTGAGCTCCTTAAGAAGTTCAAAGAGCAGCATCCCGATGTACCGACCAAGTCTGGTTTGATGATGGGCCTTGGTGAAACCAAAGAAGAAATCATCGAAGTACTGAAAGATCTACGCGCACACGGCGTAACGATGCTGACTCTAGGCCAGTACCTAGCGCCAAGCCGTCACCACTTGCCAGTAGAACGTTACGTTCCACCATCAGAGTTTGACGAGCTAAAAGAAGTTGCACTAGAACTTGGCTTCACGCATGCAGCGTGTGGTCCATTTGTTCGCTCTTCTTACCATGCCGATATGCAGGCTCAAGGTATCGAGATTAAATAAGCTCTCGCTTGTTTTGAAAAGCTTGTTTTGAAAAGAAAGGTTGGCTCAGTGCCAACCTTTTTTGCATCTGGCAAATGATGATAAAAAGCCATTCTACCACCGTCATTCTGAACAGCGAGGAACGAGCGTGATTCAGAATCTGTTTTCAGAATACTGATGATTTTTAGGGAAACTCTGAGTAAAAGAGTGTGCCTCAACAAGATTCCTGATCTCGCCTAGGCTCGTCGGAATGACGTGGTTTGGATATATTGAAAAGGGACAGTGTTGGTAGCCACCCCCTTATCACACACTCTCGCTATATCTCATTCCAAACGCCAGACAAACAAAAAAGGCCCTCAATTGAGGACCTTTAGTATATCAATGTTCAAAATAGACGAGTCGAGTTCTAGGAGAACACACGGAGTTTACGCGAGCAAATGAGTATGTTCGACACCGAAATCGACTCATTCTATGAAGAACAGTTAGGCGTAAACCGGTAGACGCTTACAAATTTCTAGCACTTTCTGTTTAGTCGCTTCGATAACTTCTTCGTTGCCGATGTTATCTAGAACGTCACACATCCAGTTTGCTAGCTCTTTTGCATCTTCTTCAGTGAAGCCACGGCGAGTGATCGCTGGCGTACCTACACGGATACCAGACGTTACGAATGGGCTGCGTGGGTCATTTGGTACTGAGTTCTTGTTTACAGTGATGTTTGCAGCACCTAGTGCCGCGTCTGCGTCTTTACCAGTGATATCTTTGTCGATTAGGTCAACAAGGAACAAGTGGTTTTCTGTACCGTTAGATACGATTTTGTAGCCACGCTCTTGGAACTGACCAACCATTGCTTTTGCGTTTTTCACTACGCGAGCTTGATAAGCTTTGAACTCTGGCTCCATCGCTTCTTTGAACGCTACTGCTTTACCAGCGATAACGTGCATTAGAGGGCCACCTTGACCACCAGGGAACACTGCTGAGTTCAATTTCTTGTACATATCTTCGCCAGCATTTGACAAGATAAGACCACCGCGAGGACCTGCTAGTGTTTTGTGCGTCGTTGTTGTTACCACGTGAGCATGCGGTACTGGTGTTGGGTATTCACCGGCAGCGATAAGACCAGCTACGTGCGCCATATCAACAAATAAGTAAGCACCTGCTTTGTCAGCAATTTCACGCATGCGTTTCCAATCAACGATTTGCGAGTAAGCAGAGAAACCACCGATGATCATCTTAGGTTTGTGTTCAAGTGCTAGCTGTTCCATCTCGTCGTAGTTGATTTGACCAGCTTCATCGATACCGTAAGGGATAACGTTGTAGTGCTTACCCGAGAAGTTTACTGGTGAACCGTGAGTTAGGTGACCACCGTGCGCTAGGCTCATGCCTAAAACTGTATCGCCAGGGTTAAGAAGCGCCATGTAAACTGCGCTGTTTGCTTGAGAACCTGAGTGAGGCTGTACGTTAGCGTACTCACAACCAAATAGTTGGCATGCACGCTCAATTGCTAGTGCTTCAGCTTTATCTACGTACTCACAACCGCCGTAGTAACGCTTACCTGGGTAGCCTTCAGCGTATTTGTTCGTTAGCTGAGAACCTTGCGCTTCCATTACACGTGGGCTTGTGTAGTTTTCAGAAGCGATAAGTTCAATGTGTTCTTCCTGGCGAAGAGTTTCTTCCTGGATAGCTGCGAACAGTTCCGCATCGTAATCTGCGATGTTCATATCACGCTTAAGCATCTGTATCTCCTGACTCAGATTAGTACTGAAAGTTGCAAAAAAACTGTTGAATGACCCGACGCAAACGTTTTCGTCACCCTAATGGCGCGCATTCTACATAATTTGATTTAGGTCATAAAGAGAAATTTACAATTTTTCTCATGCAGTTTTTTCATGATGACAAGCAATGTTTATCATGCCAGCATTGCAATCGCATAACGACAATCTATTGCCTGTCAAATTTGTGCTTTACACCCTGTAAAACAGCAATTACATAGGTTTACCGTAAATTTTACCCTCTAGCTACCGAAAAGATCATCTTTTTACTACTATGCACGCCTTATTTATCACTAATGACTGCAATATTGATGGAAAAACACTCATTAAAAGAAGACTGGATAGCGATTCTCACGGGTACCTTTTTAGTAGCTCAAGGCGTTTTCTTTCTCCAATCCGCGAACCTTCTAACGGGAGGCACGACTGGATTGGCTCTGCTTATTAGCCAATTTACACCTTTTACCTTTGGTGTGCTGTACTTTTTAGCAAACAGTCCTTTTTACTTACTAGCATGGAAACGCTTCGGCCGTCATTTCGCCATTAATAGTGCCATTTCTGGCGCGTTGGTTTCTATCTTTGCCGATCATCTTTATTTGCTAATCTCGCTCGAATCGGTAAATGAAGTTTATTGCGCCGTCGCAGGCGGGCTTTTAATGGGGCTCGGTATGCTGATCCTATTCCGACATCGCTCCAGCTTGGGTGGCTTTAACGTGCTGTGTTTGTTTATCCAAGACAAATTTGGCATTTCAGTTGGCAAAAGCCAAATGGCAATCGATGCATGTATCCTGTTTGCTTCATTCTTCTTTGTCACACCAGAAGTGATTGGCCTTTCAATTTTGGGGGCGTTTGCACTCAATCTCGTGTTAGCGATGAACCACAAACCGCACCGCTATTCCGTGACCTACGGTTCATAAATTTTTGATAATGATTGAAGCGCGATTTATAAGATTTCGCGCTCCAATCGCTATATAATACTTCGCGATTTCCAAATAGATCGGTACGGTATGCGCGACTTTCTGCAACAAGCTAAACAGACTCACAGTTGTATTGCGATTGGAGAGCTGATCTATAACCCGAAGACACAGACCCTTCATCAAGATGTTATCGCGATTGATCTTGAACCTCGCACCATTGAATTATTAGAACTGCTGTTAACAAGCGTTGGCCACCCACTCTCTGCTGACACCATTATTGAAACCATTTGGCAGAGCAAGTTCATCTCTAAGAATGTGCTCACGAACCGCATTAGCACCTTACGTGCCCTGCTACAGCAGTACTTACCCGAATACGATGCCGCTAAGCTTTTAGTCACTTACCCCCGCAAAGGCTACTTTCTTAACCCTGCCAATATTCGTTTGGTGCCACCAGCGAAAAGCCATCGACGCGTTATCCCAACTCAGGTTGCGAGGAATAAGAACTTCAAGCTGATTTTTGCTTATAGCTTGTGTGCCATACTTGCAGTTTGTAGCGTGACGCTCGCAAGCTTGTTATGGCAACGCCAAGAAATCTCAACACAACAAACACGTCATCAACTACTGATTCCCAAAGTCGAGCTACTACTCAACCGTGTCGATTCAATCGGCTCTCAGGCGCGAAAATACCGCATACTGGTCAAAGCCATCTTGCTGCAACAACAGGTCGAATATCCATACACCGACATCGCCAACCAAGATGCTCCCAGTTACTTTCTTGATCCTATCGGTCATGCGCCATATTTCCCTGGCGCACGAAACATGCAGACCAGCGACTACGAGCTCAATATCGAGTTAAAAGACGGCACAAAACAGGGCATCTTGAAAGCGCAGATGAACCTTATTTATCCTGCGACGGGCAAGCTAGCGTTTCGCAATGAGTACACACTGCGTTTATCTGACTTACAATCGGATATTTTCCAAATGCACTCGGATGTCGCGCAATACTTCAATCTGCCTGCACCTTCGGCAAGTACGTGGCAGCTTTCGGATATTCACAAAAAAATGTTATTCGAGAATGCCTTTTCTAGCCAACCTCTCCGACAATCTGATGAGTTTGCGGCTATAACAACGGCAAGACATCTCGCCTTATACGAGCACGAACATCAAAAGCTGGAAGCGTATTTAACTCAAGTACAATCGTCGTTTGATGTTTTGCCAGATGAGCTGAGCCTCTGGTTAGGTCTATTGCATTTCAAATTAGGTAACTTAGACAGGGCAAAAGCTCTGTTAACGACACCAGATGGCGACTCACGCATCCAAAACGCACTTATTTATACCTTTGTGTCTCACATTGCTTACAAGCAGAACAAACTTGAACAGTTCCGTCTCAACTACATGGAATCACTGGTGGCGCTGCTGCGCGTTTTACCTTCCGAAACCTTGTTTGAGCGTCTTTCTCAATCTGAATCCAAAGAGACTTGCCTCCAACCGTGGAAAACGTTGCATGTTAGTGTGACCGATCAAGAAATCATAAGCCGATGGAAAGCGCTCATTAACGAGTATTGCACTAATGTAGCCAACGAAATAAATCCAAATAAAACAAAGACCTAAATATAAAATTAAGCTTTCATTAACCCCTGTTATCTTTTGTTTTTTGCCCTTTTTCTCTCGCTGAACTTAGCATGCTCGCATTCAAGCAACGGCCCAACATGAAGCGGCCTTATCAATCAGGAATGTAAACCATGCTAAACAAAATGACGCTTATCGCAGCAGCAACTCTGGCTCTTTACGGCTGTGGCGGAGGTTCGTCTTCTGGCAGTGCGAATCCAAACAAAGTGCCTCAAGAAAGTTTCGACGTCTCGATTCACAACTCCATTTTCGCTCCTGTACCAAACACACAATTGAGCTATTCGTTTAGCTTGGATGGCCAACCAGAGGGCGACATGAAACTGAGCCTCCAAGCGATGGATAGCGAGCAAATATTGGCAGCATTGGCACAAATCCCAAACAGCGAGGCAATGGTCCAGTTGGTTAATGACTTGATGAACTACGGCGCCGAACAGTTCTACTATTCAGACGAGCAGTACAACGACGACGAAGAGAGCAATACGCTTTACTTTGCAGGATCAGATGGTGCACTCCATGAAATCACTGACGCTTATTTCATTGGTCATCAGTTTATTGCCATGCTTATGCACAGCGGTCCGATTTTCCGCCTAAACGGTGACGACGTAAAAGAGAAAAGCCCGAATATTGACATCGGTGAAGAAACTATGTCTCTGCAAACCACTCTTACAGGCTACTCAGTTCACAACCTACTAGACCGTTTTGAAGGGCATGAGTGGGTACAAAACCTTCCTATGACAGCATCTTGCCAAGTGGTTTGGCAACAGCAAATCCGAGAAACTGGCGTGCGTAAAGCGTTCTCGATCTCAGGCAAGAAAATTGAAGCGGCATACCTGATGGAAGAGAACATCTACAACCTAAACTGTGATGATATGGACTCAATGGAGTTCGCCACTTCGGCAGAACGTTGGTTTAATCCGAGCTTAGGTCTGATAGAACAAATTGAACTGCTGAAAGTACAACAAGTACAAATCAACGAAGAGAAAGTGCAGCTAACAGCGATTGAAACAAAATAAGCTTGCATTTTTTATAGATACCTCAATAAAAGAAGGCTTTGGGGAGCACACCAAAGCCTTCATCTCGAACATCAATCTTAGGGGTGATGACACCCGAGTTTATTCTTCTATCAATAAAATACGAGTTTCGTAAGGTCGTAACACTTGATGGTTTGACGCGACTGCGCTCGCTGAGTTTTGATAGTTAGATAGCAAGTTTTTCGCTTTACTCATATCAAAACGTTCTGGCAGAACGCATTCCACCTCTTCAGCATAGTAGTTATTGATACACAGCAGCGTTTGCTTATCGTTCTGACGAACGTAAGCGAAAATACGTTTGTGCTCTGGCAGTAAATCTTCATAACGGCCATCGGTGATGACTGGAACCTGTTTACGCAGTTCAATCAGACGCTTGTAAAAGTAGAACACCGAGTTCAAATCGGCAACCGCAGCTTCAGCATTGATTTCAGAGTAATTCTGCGCCACTTCAAGCCACGGCGTTCCCTCAGTAAAGCCCGCGTGTTTTGCACTGTTCCATTGCATTGGTGTACGTGAATTATCACGCGACTTCTGTGCCAAGATCGCCATCATATCGTCATGAGATACACCATCACGGTTGACCATGATGTCGTACATGTTAGTACTTTCAACATCACGATATTGGCTGATTTCGGTATAACCCGGGTTGGTCATGCCGATCTCTTCCCCCTGGTAAACATAAGGTGTGCCTTGCATCATGTGCACTGATGCCGCAAGCATCTTGGCAGATTCAACACGGTATTGCTCGTCGTTACCTAATCGGCTCACAACGCGTGGCTGGTCGTGGTTACACCAGAACAGCGCCCCCCACCCTTTGCCATTTAAGCCCGTTTGCCAATGATTGAAGATCTGTTTTAACTGAATGAAATCAAACGGCGCTTTGGTCCATTTTTCACCATTTGGATAATCGACTTTCAGATGATGGAAGTTGAACACCATGGATAGCTCTTTGCCGTCTAGCGAAGAATATTGCTGGCAGTGATCTAGTGTGGTGGAAGACATTTCACCCACTGTTACGCTGCCGTATTTTTGAAACACAGATTCGCTAATCTCTTGAAGGTATTCGTGCACACGTGGACCATCCGTGTAGAAACGACGACCATCACCAATATCGTCACTTGGAAAATCTTGCTGCTTGGAAATCAGGTTGATAACGTCGAGACGGAAACCATCGACACCTTTGTCTGCCCAGAAGCTGATGACTTCTTTCACTTCTTCACGCACTACTGGGTTTTCCCAGTTTAAGTCCGCTTGCTCTTTAGCAAAAAGGTGCAAATAGTACTGGCCTGTTTTTTCATCCAGCGCCCAAGCGTTACCACCAAACTTAGATTGCCAGTTGTTTGGTTCTACACCATCTACCGGATCTTTCCAAATGTAGTAATCACGGTATGGGCTGTTTTTATCACCCAGTGCGGATTGGAACCACTTGTGTTCTGTCGACGTGTGGTTCACTACAATGTCCATGATAATACGAATGCCCAACTGATGCGCTTCTGCTAGCAAAGTATCGAAATCTTCCATAGTGCCGAACTCAGGGTTGATCGAGTAGTAATCGGATATGTCATAACCGTTGTCGATCATTGGTGATTGGTAAACCGGCGTCAGCCAAATCGCATCCACACCAAGATGCTTAAGATAATCCAGCTTAGAAATGATCCCTTTGATGTCGCCCGTGCCTTTACTGCCACTGTCACAAAAGCTTTTTGGGTAAATTTGATAGATGGTTGCGGTTTTCCACCAGCTCTCATCATGCTTGGTCATAGCCATTTCTAACACTCACTTACCAGTTATCGGAAACTTAAAATTTGAAAAGAAAAATAGGAGGAGGCAGCCAAGTCACTGCCTCAAATAGAATTACGCGTTTGCAGGCTCAAGCTCACCTTTGGCTTGTGCACGCTTATAAAGAATTAACGTTAATGCAGCAGGTACCAGCATTGCGACTAACATAGCCAAAGCAAAAATGCCCCAGAACTGCGGTTGGATAGATAAGATGCCCGGCAAACCGCCCACACCGATACCGTTCGCCATTACGCCCGCACTACCACAAATAGCAGCAGCACACGCACTACCGATCATCGCGCTCAGCATTGGGAACTTGTATTTCAAGTTGATGCCGTACATCGCCGGCTCGGTCACACCAAGGTAAGCAGAGATAGCCGCAGGTACTGAGATATCACGCTCGCCATGTTTTTTACTGATGATAATGATGCCGACGACCGCAGACGCTTGAGCAATATTTGAAAGCGCAATCAGAGGCCAAATTGGCGTGCCGCCTAGCTCTTGCATTAATTGAAGGTCAACCGCGTTGGTGGTGTGGTGAATACCAGTAATGACCAATGGCGCGTATAGGAAGCCGAAGATGGTTGAGCCAATCATTGCGAAGTCACCCGTCATGGCTGCTTTTGCTGCGAAAGCAACGCCGTCACCCAACATACGACCGAATGGACCAATGATAGAGTGCGCAAGAATCACAGACACAATGATTGAGACAAACGGCACGACCACTAGGTAAAGGTAAGACGGAATGATGCGTTTTAAGTTGGTTTCAATAAACGCCAGAGCCATACCAGCAAGCATTGCTGGAATCACTTGCGCCTGATAGCCCACTTTTTCGATGGCGAATAAGCCAAAATCCCACACTTCGGGTACTTGCTTACCAATCAGGTAGGCGTTCATCAACTGCGGCGAAACCAATGTTACACCAAGCGTGATACCCAGAATCGGAGTACCGCCGAGCTTTTTCACTGTCGACCAACACACGCCAACTGGTAGGAAGAAGAAGATCGCCTCACCAATCAGCCATAAGAAAGAGTGTACCGTTGCCCAAAACTGGCTGATTTCCGTTAGCGTTTGACCATCAAACATCTTGATGTCGCCAATCACGTTACGGAAACCAAGGATCAGACCACCGGTGATGATCGCTGGTAGCAGTGGTACAAAGATTTCTGCAAGGTGGGAAATACCACGCTCAACGATATTCATGTTTTGACGAGCAGCGTTCTTCGCTTCGTCTTTGCTGGCTTCACTTTTACCCGTCAGTCCGATCAGTACCTTGTAAACTTCATCCACTTCAGTACCGATAACCACTTGGAACTGGCCTGCGTTGGTAAAACAGCCCTTCACCATCGGTAATGTTTCTAACTGTTTCGTATCTGCTTTGTCCGTATCATTTAGAACAAAACGCAAGCGAGTTAAACAGTGACTTACACTGGCAATATTGTCCGGCCCCCCGACCAGCTCAATAAGACGCTCCACGTCTTTACGCGCAATCTTACTCATAACTTTGTCCACCCTGTATTGGATACATTCGATTCATCATTTTGTTTTTATAAATGGGAACATTCCCATTTCTTAATTTTAATATTGCCATTCGAAGACAAAAAACAAAATGGGAACAGTCCCATTAATTGAGAATGATCACAGTATAATTTTAGAGCAGATCGTTTTAGTGTGGATTAACAAACGATAGGCTGTTGAGTAAAGTGAACCACTTCCTCATCGCCATTTAATTGATTGATCAGCATGTTAGCGGACTTCTCACCTGCAAGGGTATAACCTGGGTCGACACTAAATACTTTAGGGAAAAGGAAAGAGAGCAATTCATTACCTCCAACACCTGTCACAACCACGTCTTCACGTCCTAACTCTTGAAGACGCTTAATCACGCCCAACGCGATGGTGTCACTGGCGCACACGATGGCCTGAGTGTCAGATTGAAGGACTTTGTCTACCAACTGATAAGCACTTTCATGGCTCAGCTTACCCGTCTGGAAACAAGGTGTAATTTGTTTGCGTTGACACCAAGCTTTATAAGCATTTAGACGAGCTAAGCCAGTGGTTTTGTCTTCAGGGTCAACACCAATATAAGCAATGCGAGATAAAGATTGCTGCTCAAGATGAGACAAAGCCATGTCTATCACACCTTGGTTGTCGTAGTTGATCGAAGAAACCATTTGCGTGTCCATCGCGATCACGACGATACGATTCCCCCACTCCGCCAATGCTCGCTCATCACATCCAGTAAAGCCAAACACGATCACCCCATCGACGTTGCGACGTTTAAGCACATCCAAATGTTCATTGGTTTTATCGCGATCGAATTGGCTCTCCATGATCACCGCATCATAACCAGCGGAATACAAAGCATTGAGCATTGTACCAACGGCGCGATTTTCTGATGGTGAATCTAAACGGGAGATGATAACCCCAATAACTTTTTGGCGGCCGCCACGCATTGATTGCGCAGATTTGGACGGCACATAACCAGATTCACGAATGATTTGCTCAACCTTCTCTCGCGTTTGCGGTTTTACCTTGGGATCATTGGTAAGCACACGGCTGACCGTCGATTTGCCCACGCCAGCCAATTTCGCGATATCAAGAATGGTGAGTTTTTTGCTCATAAGTGTTCAGACTAAAAGAAGGAATCAAACAAAAGGGAAGCAGCGGCTTCCCTTATCTCAGTCAGTAATGAAGATTACTTGTTTAAGTACGCAGGCACATCTGCAATGCTATCTAATACTACCGTTGCAATGGCTTCGCCCTGTTCCGTTACTGGCTTACCAGTGCGAACCAAAATCTTAGTGCCAACGCCTGCCGCTTCTGCTGCCATCATGTCTTCAGCTTTATCGCCGATCATCACAGATTTCTCCATGTCGATCTTCAAGAAGTCACGCGCAGAAATGAACATGCCTGGTTTTGGCTTACGGCACTCACAATCTTGCTTGTACTCGCCAATGCCATGTTCTGGATGATGTGGACAGTAATAGATACCATCGAACTCAACACCATTATCAGCAAAGTTCCAATCCATCCATTGAGTCAGAGACAAGAAACGGTCTTCACTGAATTTACCGCGTGCGATGCCCGATTGATTCGTCACTAACACTAGAAGGTAGCCTTTATCTTTTAGCGCTTTCGTCGCTTCAAATACACCATCAATGTACTCAAAATCATGTTCGTCATGAACGTAGCCGTGGTCAACGTTTATCACGCCATCACGATCGATAAAAACAGCAGGTTTTGCCAAAACGTATTTCTCTATTAACTCGGTTTAATCAGATTATTACATACCTTATAAACTTCAACACTATCTAATTCATTCTAGGCCTCGACAAAACGGTTGATTTGTTGGGCAAGAATCGGTAAATCTGAGGGTGCCCCGCCGTCTACCTCCTGCTTGTTATCTATACATCTTCGTTTTAAAACAGAACATCCATACATTTAGACGTCTAGACGTAAAAATATCTATTGACTTCATTCTGCTTAACCCATAGCATCAACTGAAAATTGAGATAAAGCTCAACATTAAGTTCTGTCAAAGGCCGTTTTTGACAGCGAAGTTCCCCGTATCTTTGGGCAGGTTGAAACATGATAGAAATAAAAAACGTCAATAAAGTGTTCTACCAAGGCAGTAAGGAAATCCTTGCCCTGAAAGACATTAACCTACACATCGACAAAGGCACCATCTTTGGTGTTATCGGTTCATCAGGTGCTGGTAAAAGTACGCTGATTCGCTGCGTAAACATGTTAGAAGCGCCGACCTCTGGTTCCATCATCGTTGATGGTGTGGATCTAACCAAACTCAGCAAAAAACAACTAGTCGAAACACGCCGTAACATTGGCATGATCTTCCAGCACTTTAACCTGCTTTCGTCTCGTACTGTGTTTGATAATGTAGCACTGCCACTAGAACTGGCAGGTAAAGACAAATCGCAAATCACAACAAAAGTAACTGAGTTGCTAAAGCTTGTAGGCTTAGCCGACAAACACGAGAGCTACCCATCTAACTTAAGTGGCGGCCAAAAACAGCGTGTGGCAATTGCTCGTGCATTGGCATCCGATCCTAGCGTGCTGCTTTGTGATGAGGCCACTAGTGCGCTAGACCCGGCAACAACTCAATCTATCCTTGAGTTATTGAAAGAGATCAACCGCAAACTCAACATCACGATTTTACTTATCACTCACGAAATGGAAGTCGTAAAAAGTATCTGTCACGAAGTAGCAATCATCGGTGGTGGTGAGCTGGTGGAAAAAGGCACCGTTGGCGATATTTTTGCGCACCCTAAGACAGAGCTAGCGCACCAATTCATTCGCTCAACGCTGGATCTTTCCATTCCTGAAGATTACCAAGCTCGTCTGCAAGCAGAGCGTGTTGATGGCAGCTACCCGTTGGTTCGCTTAGAGTTTACTGGCGCAACCGTCGATGCACCGTTAATGTCGCAAATTTCTCGTAAATACAATATTGATGTGAGTATTTTGAGTTCCGACCTTGATTACGCTGGTGGCGTGAAATTCGGCATGATGGTCGCAGAGCTATTTGGTAACGAAGAAGATGACAACGCAGCTCTTGAATACCTGCGTAAGCACAACGTAAAAGTAGAGGTACTTGGTTATGTCCTTTAATACGATTTCTGAATGGCTGAGCTTAAACAGCAAACTACTTTTAGGTGCAACGTGGGAAACGCTTTACATGGTTGCGGTTGCCGGATTAGTCGGCTTTGCTGTGGGTATTCCATTAGGCGTAATCCTCCATATTACTAAGAAAGGCGGCCTACTTGAAAACACCAAACTAAATAGCGGCTTAGGCGCTATCGTTAACATTGGTCGCTCAGTGCCATTCCTCGTACTGATGGTTGCGATTATTCCAGTGACAAAAATGCTGGTTGGAACCTTTATCGGCACAACCGCAGCAATCGTCCCACTGACTATTGGCGCCATTCCTTTTGTCGCTCGTCTCATTGAAGGTGCTTTATTAGAAGTACCGACAGGCTTGGTGGAAGCAGCGCAGTCAATGGGGGCGACACCAACACAGATCATCACAAAAGTTCTACTACCTGAAGCAATGCCGACTATTGTTAACTCAGTAACGATTACGTTGGTCACTCTCGTTAGCTACTCAGCTATGGCGGGTACGGTAGGCGGCGGCGGCCTAGGCGACGTAGCCATTCGTTACGGTTTCCACCGCTACGATGTAACTATCATGGCCGTGACTGTCGTGATGTTGATTGTTCTAGTACAGATTATTCAGTCTATCGGCGACGCAGTGGTGCGCCGTGTAGACCACAGATAAGCATCAAAAATACAAATTATAAGGAGATAAAGATGAAATTTAGCCTTAAAGGTCTTTTGACTGTAGCAACGGCCGCCTCTGCTCTTGCTCTAGCGGGTTGCGGCGACAAAGAAGTAGACGTAAACAAAGTAAAAGTTGGCGTTATTGCTGGTGCTGAAGCACAAGTAGCCGAAGTTGCCGCTAAAGTAGCAAAAGAGAAATACAACCTAGATGTTGAGCTAGTAACATTTACCGATTACGTAACACCAAACGCCGCTCTGGATGATGGTTCAGTAGACGCGAATGCGTTCCAGCACAAACCATACCTAGACCAACAAGTGAAAGACCGCGGCTACAAACTGGCTATCGCGGGTAACTCATTCGTTTACCCTATTGCTGGTTACTCAAAGCAAGTAAAATCAATTGATGAAATTCAAGATGGCGCACGCATCGCAGTACCAAACGACCCAACTAACCTAGGTCGCTCACTACTGCTTCTTGAGCAGCAAGGTTTAATTACGCTACGTGATGGCGTTGGTCTACTCGCTACAGTACGTGACATCGTAGGCAACCCTAAAAATATCGAAATCATTGAACTAGAAGCCCCACAGCTTCCACGTTCACTGGATGACGTAACGCTATCTATCATCAACACCACTTACGCAAGCTCTATCGACCTATCGCCAGAGCGTGACGGCGTGTTCGTTGAAGATAAAGACTCACCATACGTAAACCTAATTGTCGCTCGCGAAGAAAATGTTAATGCGCAAAACGTACAAAACTTCGTAAAAGCTTACCAAACGGAAGAAGTTTACGAAGCGGCAAAAGAGCTGTTCAAAGGCGGTGTTGTGAAAGGTTGGTAATCCCACTTTTCAAAACATGACTGAAAACAACGTTCTAAACATAAACGTTCTAAACACAAAAGGGCTGATGTGAAAACATCAGCCCTTTCTATTTGTCTATCTACCCATTTAAGTAGCTTCAATTCGCTACTTAAGATGGTCCCAAGAGATATTCGACACGATTCGGCAGTCATCACACTTAAAATGAAATATGTCATGTAGTGGCTCATCGAGTAGCCACTCGCCATCGCATTTTGGACACTTGCGCGCTTTCTCGCTCTCCAGCGACTGACCTCCGACACGATACTGGTAATAGTACGTAGGGATCTTCGTGATGTATTCGATACGGCCACGTAAGTCCCAACCTCGGCGAAACAGCACACTATCCACATCGCAAATTTCGTGCAGCGCCGCATGTTCCGCTCGGCAACCCCCTGCCATTTGGATTTCATCACACGCTTGCCACTCAGTCTGCCACTTAATGACGGCTTTATGGTCTCCATTAAGTGTTGGCTCATTGCGATACAAAGGAATTGGCAACAGGGTTTCACCACTTCGCAAAGGCGAACACGTATGAACATAAGTCGTGTACAACACTTGCCAGCTAGGTGTCTCTTCTTCGGCTGCTTGTTCTGAATTCAAATCACGCCCCAGCATACGCATTTTCGGAGCAAGCAAAGACGCATCCGACAAACGGTTCATGCACACTTTGACGAAATCTGAGTGATAACGTGGATGCAAGCTGTCTTGTTCTGGGCAAACAACACGAACGAAAAATTCACCTTCTCCCATCACTATCGGGAATTCACGACCTAATACTTGGCCGTTGTAACGCAGAGCATCCATCAAGCCATTAATGGCTTTGTCTACCGCGCTGACGGTGGTGTTATCAAAACACTCAAACTGCAACTCAACAACATACATACTTAGACGGCAGCCTCTAACTTATTCAAGAACTCAACCAATGAATCTGCCAATACATCACGTTTAGAGGTGCCCAAACGCTCTAGAATCACATTGCCAGTGAGGTTACAAATAGAAATCACATCCATTTCCTCATCTGTCGCTGCGATAAATACTGTTGGTTTAAGTTTCAAGCGGCGCTGCGTCACCAAATGACCAAGAATATTTTCTTGTAGACGCACGAAATCGTCATCGCTCCACACTTGCAGCAGCGTCAACGAATTACCTTGCCAAGTTGCCTCCATATCGGCGCAGTATTGAGAACCATAAAAGGCTTTAACATCATCTTGCAGTGACAACTCAATCGCATTTTCCACATTGGTGAAATCGGCCATTTCATCACGTGCGACCGCTTTCCAAAGCACCTTTCCATCACGCTTCTCTTCGACACAAGGAGAAACAAGCTCTGCAAGCTCTTCACTGCTTGGCAACTCATTGTGCTTAGCTTGCCAAGCTTGTTGGTAGCGCAGGCTGAACTCTTGTAGCGCCTGAGTAACGTTTTGGGTCATGAAGGTCTCCTCATTCCTTATTTATCAGATAGCCGTACTTGCCGGATGGCAATTGACCAGCGGATTCAGTAAAATTCTCGCCATTCTAATCGAAAACGACCACAAAGTATGAGCAAATATTCTGACGCTAAAGAGCTTGCTGGCCTAACACTAGGTAAAACGACCGAGTATGCGAACCAGTATGACCCAAGCTTGCTGCAACCAGTCCCTCGCAGCCTGAACCGAGATGACCTTCAGTTAGGCGATACTCTGCCTTTCATGGGGCACGACATTTGGACGCTGTATGAACTGTCTTGGTTAAATAGTAAAGGTTTACCACAAGTGGCCGTTGGCGAAGTATACATTCCAGCCACCAGCGCAAACTTGATTGAATCGAAGTCTTTCAAACTGTACTTAAACAGCTATAACCAAACCCGCTTTGCAAGCTGGGAAGAAGTGACTGAGCGTTTAACACAAGACCTTTCTGAATGCGCAGGTGAAAAGGTGCTGGTTGAGGTGAATCCAGTGACCCACTATACCAATCAACCTATCGTAACAATGGACGGTGAATGTATTGATGACCAAGACATTAACATCACCAGTTACGATTTCGATGCCGATTTGCTTGAAGGTGCAGCAGGTGAAGTACAAGTTGAAGAGGTGCTACATAGCCACCTATTGAAATCAAACTGTTTGATCACTAACCAGCCAGACTGGGGCAGCGTAGAAATTCGCTACCAAGGCGCAAAAATAGATCGTGAGAAGCTGTTACGTTACTTAGTGTCTTTCCGCGAGCACAATGAGTTCCACGAACAGTGTGTAGAGCGTATTTTTACGGATCTAATGAAATACTGCCAACCAAGCAAACTGACCGTATTTGCCCGCTATACGCGCCGTGGAGGCTTGGATATCAACCCTTACCGCTCAACGGAACAAGATAAGCCAGCTCACAATCACCGTATGGCTCGTCAGTAAGCGCATAGGCAACAGAAATAAGTTCGGCAATCTAAAGGGTTGCCGGACGTTTTTATTGTCCAAGCATGTTACTATATCAAATGGCTTCAACCCGCATTTAAACGGCTAATTGAGGCTTTTCGCCGTTATCGCCATATCTAAAAACAGTTCGAGGGAACGAAAGGATGTTTTGGGACAGTTCGCGTCTATTCAAGTTGATTGGCTTTCTTTGCTTGCTGTTTGTACAGCCACTTCATGCTACCATTTTATCGTCCGCGTTACTCAACGAAGCACAACAATTGGCGGAAATAGAGCCATCACAAGCAAAACAAGCGGCAACCAACTATTTGTCACAGCGTGAGCTAACAGAACGCAAAGAAAGTGACAGCCCTTCAGCCATGTCTCGCGACGAAACAGATCGTAGCGTTCGCACACCAAGCAGCACCATCGAAGCGCACAAGATTATCGCTCAGGCAGATTACGCCATGGGTAATGTTCGTTCGGCTATCGAGCACCTAAATAAAGCGGAACGCTTAGCGCAAGAATATCAATTGCCGTACATGGACTTAGATCTCCAGCTGATGCGCAACCAAATGATTTGGATGTACGACGAAAACTACTCAAAAGCGGAAGACACGCTTAACCAAATTGAACAACAGCTCGATGAAGCCGATGCCGTATTACAACGCACCGACAGCGTTCGCTACCGACTAGTGATGCAAAGAGCACTCCTCGCTTCACATAGTGGCGATATCATTAAAGCGGAAAACTTGTACTCTGAAGCAAAGACCATGCTTGACGATAGCCGCTCTGAGTTAGCCTTGATCGACTACTACACAGCCGTCGGCGAGTTTTACCTCAATAGCAAGAAATACAATTTGGCTTTGTCAGAGCTGCTATACGGTTATTGGCAATCTATTGAAAGTAACAGTGGTGCAAGATTAGCAAAAGTGAATCGCCTTTTGGCTAGGCTCTTCCAGGAGCGACGAGTGTACGACAAAGCGATCGAATACTTATCTCAAGCCGCAGATTTTTATGACTCTTACCCTAGCTCTCCGATCCTAGCGGACGTCCTAGAGCAAATGGGCGACATCTACTTTTATCAGGGTAAGTTTAACCTTGCGTTAGTGCATTACTTCAACGTGCTTGACCATGAAAGTACCAGTAAGAACATCAATAGAATCATTAAAATTCGCTTAAGCTTGGCGGCTACCTACCTACAACTCTATAACTACGCGCTAGCAGAGCAGTACTTAGACCGCTCTAAAGAGCTTTTAGAATACACCAATATTCCTAAGCTTGAAGCAAAGGCTGCCCTGCTTCAGTCAGGTCTGGCTTATCATCAAAATGACAGTAAAGACGTCATTACTAATGCTAAGCTGGCGTTAGCACTTGCTGAAAAGTCACCTGAAAATAACAACTTCATTAAGCAGCAGTCATACCGTTTACTTGGGTTGGGTTACGAGCAGGCAGGCGAATACAAACTTTCTCTGCAAGCTTATAAAAAATACACCAACCTCGTTCGTCTAGAACAAAAGCAGCTTAACCAAATCAGTGAGGATGCGTTCCGTCAGCAAAAAGAATTTGCCGAACAAACCATCCATTACATCGGTCAATCAGAACGCTTAGAGCAAGTGGAAAGAGAGCATCGTAAATTCCAGAAAATCTCATTTGCATTGTTTATTACTGTCTTGGTCATGTTTTTGTTCATTATGCGCCGTGGTGTCATTATGCAGCGCCAAGCAAGTGAAATCGAAAAACTGCGTAACGACCTCTTCACCCACTCTCGCTCTCGTTTACGTAACTTGCGTATGCTGAATGTTAAGCTTTCTCGCTCATTGAAAAAGTCGAGCGAAACTTTCGAGCAATGGCAAATGGGTGAACTGATCCACGAACCACTTAATGATCGCCTACGCTTTGTTATGATCGATTTGCCATTCTTACGAAGCATGTACGTCCATAACGGCTATAAGGCAGGTCTAGAACTAGAACGGGCATTTGGCGACTTCCTTGCGGAAAAAATAGAAAAACCGTCGCGTCTTTACCATTTCTCAGATGCGAACTTACTCTACATAGAACCGAACGCTGACCGTGATGCTTCTGCCGAAGTCATGTTCGAAAAATTCCAGACTTGGGTGGATGAGTTCGCACAGCAGCACAACGTCAATCGTATTATTCGTATGGGCATCAGCGATTATCCGTTCTTACCCCGAGCCTACACTGCAATTAACGATGAGGAATTACTCGATCTGTTATTGCTTGCTACTCACATCGCACGAGAAGTCAGCTTGAAGGATAAGCAAAGCCACTGGGTGTTCTTAAAAGCCATCGATAATGCGCCTGCTGCTAGCTTTGCAACAGGTAACATAAGAACTGCCTGTCAACATGCCATTAGCCAAGGCCTGATCAAGATCCATTCGTCCTACAAGAATGAGGACGACATCAAGAAAATATTAAAAAATGGATAATTAAACGCCTGTTGAACGTAATAACTAATGACGCTATAAAGTTTTTTGTTATTATCAGATAATTGTCAGTAGTACATGGACTTAACCGTAGTCACTTCATGGGAATCTTGGAATCCGATATTCAGTCGCAGCTGCATCAGCTGAGTTGTCAACTTGACCAACTCAGACTGACTCATCGTGATACTTCACTCAAATTCAAACGTGAACAACAAGTTCTTAAACGCGTTGTGGCATCATTGTCTTCAGCTTGCCAGGGTTCGAACACTCAGGTATCCAACTACCTATTTGAAATCCAACAAGAGCTGCAACATCAAAAAGATATCAGCACTCTTATCCCGCGTTTAGCGGTATTAGAGAGGATGCTCAAACAGCAGTCGAAGACGATGGATAAACAGAACGGTTACCTTGACGAACAAATCAAGCACAGTGGTGAAACACTGCAACGTGTCACTGGCTTACCTGCGCAGTTAAAACGTGAACTACGGAACCTGATGAGTTTCTCTGAAGTTCACGCCAGCAATAAAGCTGATCAAGCCACTAAGCTACTGAGTATTTACGAACGCGCTCTGAAAATCATTACGTCTAATTCACGTCTACATCTTAGTGAATTTGAAAACAATCCTGACAGATCTCAACTTGAATGCTTGGCCAGCGACCTTCAACATACTATTACAGAGCTGGATTTCGAGGGAGAATCAGGCGATAGATTGCTGGATATTCGCGCTAAGTTGCTCCTTGGCGTGAGTGCCGAGTCTCTCATTGAGCTTACGCTCTCAACGCTGAAATTGGTTGTCGAAGCAACAAAGTTCGAGCGCGAGGCGTCTAGCCAATTCCTTGATCAGCTGAACACTTCTCTCGCAAGTAACCTAAAAACCGTTCATCAGAACGTCGACCAGCATCATACCTACTTTGAACACCGCCAAGAGCTCAACACAGAAATGAACAGCTTGGTTGAATTAAGCCAAAAGTCACTTAATCAAGCTCAAGATATCGCGGTTGTGAAAAAAGAAATCACGCCTCTTCTCGAAAAAATGGCGTCGCTGACAGAGCGACTGAAAATGACGGAAGAGCGAGAGCAAGCGCTGCAAGAGCGGTTAAGTTACAGTAAGAACCAACTCGAAGCGGTATTTGAAACTACGCAAGATTATCGTCGACGCTTAGATGACCAAGCTCAGCGTATGTTGCTCGACCCGCTGACTAAAGTTTATAACCGCACTGCATTTAACGATCGACTAGAGCTAGAGTATCGCCGTTGGATTCGCTCTCAGCAAAACCTTCGTGTTGTGCTATTTGATGTAGACAACTTCAAAGCGGTGAATGATAGCTATGGTTATACGGCTGGCGATAAAGCGCTGAAGATCATCGCTCGTACTATTAACAAGCGCGTATCAGAAACGGAAACAGTGGCTCGCTTTGGTGGCGAGGAGTTTATTCTACTCGTCCCGGAACAATCTGAAGAATACACACTGGATCTGATTAAGCATATCCAGCGTGATATTAGCCAATTACCCTTTAAGTTCCGTGAGCAAAATATCATGATTACCTTAGCTGCTGTATCGACGTCTTTCAAAGAGTCCGATACGCCAGAGTATGTGCTCGATCGTCTTGGCAAGATGCTTGCGGACGCTAAAAAACGTGGAACAAACCAGCTTAACTGGAGCTAAGATTCGTACAAAAAGCGAGCAAACAAACCAAATTTGGTGCAATCTACGCTTTATAACCACCCATTTTCAACGAGTTATCACATTTCTTCCCTTTTAGTCTGCTAAGCTGTAAAAACCCAAGTCACTTCAAGATGATGTATTTATAAAAGGCAAATGTATCATCTTGAGGTTGCTTGGGAGTTGATAACCATAAAACCAAATCGGCCAACTACCTTTCATCAAACCATACGTATAACACCAAAAAGGTAAGTTGGTACTTTCCCTCAAATTAATGCAACACAAGGAGGCGTTATGATTACCCATATAAGCCCCGCTGGTAGCATGGACTTGCTATCTCAACTAGAAGTAGAGCGCTTAAAGAACACAGCCTCGAGTGAACTTTATCAGCTGTACCGTAATTGCACATTAGCGGTGTTGAACTCCGGTAGCCATACCGATAACTCGAAAGAACTGCTCGATAAATACCAATCGTTTGATGTCAACGTCGTGCGTCGTGAGCGTGGTATTAAGCTTGAGCTGACTAATCCGCCAGAGCACGCTTTTGTTGACGGCGAAATAATTAAAGGTATCCAAGAGCATCTGTTCTCCGTATTGCGTGATATCGTTTACGTAAACATGCATTTGGCAGACGCCCAGCGGCTCAACCTTACTAACCCAATTCACATTACGAACCTCGTGTTCGGCATTCTTCGTAATGCCAGAGCATTAACTCCAGGTATCGCACCGAATCTTGTCGTATGTTGGGGTGGTCACTCTATCAATGGAGTGGAGTATCAGTACACACGTGAAGTGGGTAACGAACTGGGCCTGCGTGAACTTAACATCTGCACAGGTTGCGGCCCTGGTGCAATGGAAGGGCCGATGAAAGGTGCAGCAATTGGGCACGCAAAGCAACGTTATACTCAGCAACGTTATCTTGGTTTAACCGAACCCTCGATTATTGCGGCCGAGCCACCAAACCCAATAGTAAATGAGCTGGTCATCATGCCCGACATCGAAAAGCGCTTGGAAGCTTTCGTCCGTATGGCTCATGGTATCGTTATTTTCCCAGGTGGCCCGGGCACAGCGGAAGAGCTACTGTACATTCTTGGCATCATGATGCACCCGGATAACGCCGATCAGCCAATGCCTATCGTATTAACAGGACCAAAAGAGAGTGAAGAGTACTTCCGCTCTATTGATGAGTTCATTCGCGACACACTTGGTGAGGAAGGGCAAAAGCACTACGAGATCATCATTGACGACCCGGCAGAAGTCGCTCGTATTATGAAACGCTCCATGGACTCGGTACGCCTTCACCGAAAAGAGAAAGGCGATGCGTACAGCTTTAACTGGTCATTGAAAATTGAGCCAAACTTCCAACTGCCATTTGAACCTACTCATGAGTCGATGGAACAATTGGATTTAAGCCTAGATCAAGAACCGCAAGTTTTAGCGGCCAACTTGCGTCAAGCCTTCTCTGGCATAGTGGCAGGTAACGTAAAGGCTGAAGGTATTCGAGAAATAGAACGTAGAGGGCCTTTCACCATTCATGGCGACGCAGTCCTCATGAAAAAACTCGATAAGTTGCTAAAAGACTTTGTCGAACAGCACCGAATGAAATTACCTGGCGGTTCAGACTACGAACCGTGTTATCGAATCGCTCACCCGGAAATTGGTGGTCGATAGTCAGGCTAGCATTCGTTACACTAGGGGCATTACGCCCCTTTTTTATTGCTAAGTCATTATGTCTATTCATCTTGTTATCATTGATGCCCTAAACCTGATCCGCCGAGTGCACTCAGCACAACCAGATCCAACCGACATAGCAAGAACCATAACCACAACGCAAAGAACCCTCACTCGCATTCTGTCAGAGGCCAACCCGACACACATCATCGCAGTTTTTGATCACCACGAACAAGACAGAGGTTGGCGCGCTGAAATTCTCCCTGACTATAAGCAAAACCGAAAACCAATGCCTCTGCCACTACTGCAAGGGTTAGATGCGATTCAACAAGCGTGGTGGGAGCAAGGTATTGATTCATTGCTGTCTGAAGGCGATGAAGCAGATGATTTGGTTGCTACACTCGCAACGAAAGTGGCCAGCCATGGTGAAAAAGTCACCATCGTTTCGACTGACAAAGGTTACTGCCAGCTACTTTCCCCTACCCTACAAATCCGTGATTATTTCCAACATCGTTGGTTAGATGAACCATTTATCGAAAAAGAGTTCGGCGTAA
Source organism: Vibrio sp. YT-17 (assembly GCF_033337375.1). Taxonomy (NCBI): domain Bacteria; kingdom Pseudomonadati; phylum Pseudomonadota; class Gammaproteobacteria; order Vibrionales; family Vibrionaceae; genus Vibrio; species Vibrio sp. YT-17. The sequence continues at coordinate 73,619 of NZ_JAWOQP010000017.1, read as the reverse complement.
AACCAAGTCAACTAGCGGATTACTGGGGATTGACAGGGATAAGCTCTAGCCAGGTTCCGGGCGTACCTGGAATTGGCCCGAAAGCAGCGAAAGAGATTCTCACTCAGTTTGAGAGTATTGAAGCTGCCTACGCTAGTGAAGATCTCGTACCGAAATACCGTAAAAAATTGGATGAGCACATTGAGTCTGCTCGTTTATGTAAACGCGTCGCCGCTTTAAAGTGCGATATAGAACTAGGCTTTAACTTGCAAGATATTCGCTTTTTAGGGCCAAACAAAGCGGAGTAGTGTCCGATGGTAGTTTCACACCATGAAATCCGGCAGATATTAAAAAAGCGCCATTTGAAGGCGCTTTTTCTATTCTAATCACTATTCCCAAAAGACTCGGGGAATAAAGTTAGTAAGGTGAAATATTCGACAGACATTGGATATGAATCGTGATCTCTTCACGATCATGATACAAATGTTTAGCTTGTAGCTTGAACTTTACCTTATTATCAATGAGGAACTGCTTCAGATTTTCAAGGTCTTGCAGCACTTCGTCATAACGCCCTTTCATTGGCAGCTTAAGGTTAAAGATAGCCTCTTTTGCCCAACCTTTTAACAGCCACTGTCCCATCAGGTGAGCAACACGAGCTGGCTTTTCCACCATGTCACAAACAATCCATGTTACGTTCTTGCGGTCTGGTTCGAACTTAAAACCATCCACCATATGGTGTTTGATCTGGCCAGTTTCCATCAAACTGTCTGCCATCATGCCGTTATCAACGCAGTGAACGAACATTGAGCGCTTCACTAATTGGTACGTCCAACCGCCTGGACATGCACCTAAATCCACACCCCACATACCTGGTGCCAAACGCTCATCCCACTCTTCACGTGGAATAAAGACATGAAATGCTTCTTCCAGTTTAAGTGTTGAACGACTTGGGGCGTCTGCTGGGAATTTAAGGCGAGGGATACCCATGAAGAACTGTGAGTTGTTGTCAGTGTAAGAGTAACCAACGTAACAGTGGCCAGGCTCAACAAAGCAAATGTGCAGTACTGGTTTTTTCGCGTTATCTTTGTTCAGCATTAAGCCTTTGCCGCGCAACGCTTGACGCATTGGGACGGTAAACTTACGGCAGAATTTCAGTAGCTCTTTCGCTTCATTTGTATCTGGCGTTTCAATTCTCAAATCACCACAACGAGGGAATGCTTCGATGTCTGCTAGTTCATTCAAAATTGGACTAATTCGGTCATCACTTGGCAACGATTGAAACTCAGCTGCTACCGCAAACATTTGTCGAGCAAAAATTAAAGACTTAAAGTCTAAACCTCTCGCAAGTTTGTCGGCATCTCCATCTTGGTAACACTCGAAGACAACATAACCTGAGTTTCTCTTCACACGAGGGAAGCCATACACTTCCAACTGTGTCGCTTTGTCCTGAATTTCACCAGCACACTCTTTCTCAAAGCCAGAACGGCAATAGAGCATTAGTTGTTTCACTTGGAGACCTCTTTGATATTGAACGCAGCAAAAAAGAACAGACACCAACCAATCATGAACAGTAATCCTCCCACAGGAGTAATTGGCCCAAACCACTTAATGCCCGTCAGCGCCAGCGCGTAAAGACTGCCGCTAAAACAAAAGATGCCGATAATAAAGCAAATCGCCGCAATGAAAAAATATTTTTGTGCTTTTTGTCCCAAATTGAGCAGAAGCAGAATGGCACAAAACACAATCGCCAACGTGTGAATAAATTGATACAGAACTCCGGTCTCAAATACACCGAGCAAATAAGGGGCCAGTGTCGCTTTTAGCCCATGAGCAGCAAATGCTCCAAGAGCGACCGAAAGCAGCCCAGACAGACCAGAGAATGAGAGTAACCACTTACTTTTCACTGTACACCTCTTTTATAAACGCCGCTAACTGCTCTATCGCGAGTGCAATGTTACCCACTTCAGTATGACCTGAGCTCTTGCGCGGTTTGAAGCTGTGGTCACCATCAGGTAAAAAGCTCACCGTTACTTGTGACGAAAGGACGAAATCATCGAATTCCTCACGCTTACCAAAGGTGTCTCGTTCCCCTTGCAGAATCAGCGTAGGTTTCTCAATGGTTGCTAAGTGCTCGCCTTTGTATTTCTCTGGCTTTCCTTGCGGGTGAAATGGAAACCCTAAACAGGCAATGCCCGACACCAGCTCATTTTCAGCCAACAAGCTCGACATACGACCGCCCATTGACTTACCACCAATAACCACGGGAGAAGAAGTAAAGTGAGCGATCACTTCGCTGTATGCTTCGAGCAACTTTGGCGCGCGATCGGGCGGACGCTTTTTGCCATCTTCCGAACGTTTCACCATGTAAGGGAAATTAAAACGCACTACACGAATACCTTGCTCCACTAATCCTTTGGCGACCGCTGTCATGAAATCATGCTCCATCCCCGCACCTGCGCCGTGAGCAAAAATAAACAGCGGTCCGTTTTCAGGTCCCTCAGCTATCCAGTGATTCATCCAATACTTCCTCTTGTTCTTTTCTCGCGGTTGCTAACATCCAGTCTCTAAACGTTGCGATTCGGCCCATATCTGCCTGCTGTTCATGACACACCACATAGAATGCATTCTTAGATATCAACACCTCGTCGAATGGTGCAATGAGTCGTCCGGCTTCCATTTCAGGTTTGGCGAGTACGTTGTTACCGAGCGCGACCCCCTGACCGTGCGCAGCAGCCTGTAGCACCATCGTTGAGTGACTAAAAATAGGACCGTGGTTTACGTTGATGCCTTCAATGTTGTAATGACGAGCAAACTGCTTCCAGTCTTTACGCGAAGTATCGTGTAACAAAGTATGTAATTTGAGGTCACTTAAAGATTCTAATGGTTTGTTACCCAAAAGTAATGAAGGTGAACAAAGTGGGATCAAAAACTCTTGGTACAATTTATCTGCTCGCAAACCTGGCCAGTTCCCACGGCCATAGTAGATCGCCACATCAACATCATCAGTCAGTGAGCCTTCATCCATATCTACGGCTTTAATACGTACATCGATATCGGGCTCTTGAGCATTAAAATCGGCCAAACGAGGTACAAGCCATTGGATAGCAAAACTCGGCGGTAGGCTAATCGTCAATGCCCCTTTTTCGCTACGTTCCAACACCTTATCTGTCGCTTCCGCAATCGAGGTGAAAATATCTTTGATATCGAGAAAGTAACTTTGGCCTTCTTCTGTTAACAACAAAGAACGATTACGTCGACGGAAGAGCTTCAATGATAAGAACTCTTCAAGCGCTTTAATCTGGTGACTGACCGCGGCTTGAGTAACAAATAACTCTTCTGCTGCTCGTGTAAAACTGAGATGACGAGCAGCCGCTTCGAAGACTCGAAGCGAATTTAATGGAGGCAATCTGCGAGACATATGGGACCTCTAATAGGATTAGTTTTTTTAATCTGAAACATTATAAAATGTCCGTTGTCGAACAGCCAGATAAATTCTATATTTCACCCCGCAACACGGGCCTGAACGGCTTGATTTCTTTGGAAATCAATTGGCTTCGTTGTTGCGATGTTGTGTTTGCAAACTCGTATTTCGAGTTAGGTAGATTTCTACCATAATGTTTTGTCCACACTCCCTGTGACAAAACATATACTTCCTGTATTTATTTTTGACCTGTCTGTCAAATTTGTTACACCGCCTAAATTAGGCGGTGTTTTTTTATCTATCAAAAATCTCATCCGCATATCTGGCAGCAATATCACTTTATTACTCTTCTTTCGGATTAATTATCGTTATATCAACACAAAGTGTATGGCTTTGCGATGAGCCTCAACATTATGCTAAGTAATGGTTGTCTGTAACGCGATCAAAAACAAAAAAGGCGCAAATTGATGTCTCAATTTGCGCCTTTTAACGTATTTTATCAGTCAGCTATGGACGGTAAACTTTTACGTTGCTGAAGCCTTGCTCTTGCAAGTAAAGCGCTTGCAGACGGCTCATCACACCGCGGTCACAGTAAAGTAGGTATGTCATAGACTGGTCTAAGTCACCAAACTGTGTACCCAGCTTGTAGAAAGGGATATGTTTCACATCCACACCTTCGATTTCAAGTGGGTTATCGTCTTCCTCTTCAGGACTACGAATATCTAGCACAACCGCGTGCTCTTCTACCGCTTGAACTTGCTCTACTTCTGGTGCGGCTTGCTCAGACTCTTTCGCGATATCACGAATGTCCATCATGCGAGCTTCTTGAACCACTTGCTCAAGGATACTAAAGTCGAATTTCTCTTCTTCAGCTTCTAGCTTGCCTTTCACCGCTTTCACGGTTGGCTTCTTAGAGATAACACCACAGTATTCTGGCATTGTCTTTGCGAAATCTTCTGTGCCGATTTCACGTGCTAGATTGATGATGTCTTCTTTATCCCAGTTGATAAGTGGACGCAGAATCAGCGTGTCAGTTACGTTATCGATGTGGCGTAGATTGGTTAGCGTTTGGCTCGATACTTGACCTAGTGCTTCACCTGTTACCAATGCTTCGATCTTCATCTTCTGAGCGATCATGCCTGCTGCACGCATAAACATACGCTTCAAGATCACGCCCATTTGGCCGTCATCGACTTTCTCTAGGATTTCCGCAACCACAGGCTCGAAATCAACTGAGATAAAACGTACTTTTGCTGAAGAACCGTATTTGTTCCATAGGTAGTGAGAAACCTGCTTAACGCCGATTTCGTGTGCTGGACCACCTAAGTTAAAGAAGCAGTAATGTACTTTTGAACCACGCTTGATATGAAGATAGCTTGAAACACCAGAGTCGAAACCACCCGAGATCAGGCTTAACACGTCTTCTTGCGTACCCAGTGGGAAACCACCTAGGCCTTTATGACGAGACAATACTTGGTTTAGCTTGTCGTTCGAGACTTCTACCTTGATCGTCACGTCTGGGTTTCGTAGCTTAACACTAGCGCTTTCAATCGCTTGATTTAAACCACCGCCTACATAACGCTCTAGTTCAATAGAGGTAAAGTCATGCTTGCCACGACGCTTCGCACGTACAACAAAGGTTTTATTTTCGAGTGCAGCACGGTTGAGTTCTAGTACTTGCTCGAAGATATCGTGCAAGTCTTTAAATTCAGTTTGCTTCACTTCCAGTACGTGGTGAATGCCTGGTGTATGAGTCAAAACCTCAAGAACTTCAGCGTGGAATTCGTTACTCTCAGAGGTCACTTCAATGTGATCACGACGGTTAAATACCGCGACAGACTCCGTGCGGCTCTTAATGATGTTACGAATGTTGCACTCTAAAATCTTTGTGAAGCGCTTACGCACAGATTCACTTTTTACAAAAATTTCTGGATGGGGCTTTACAATAAATTTCATAGTCTAATTCGCAGGTTAGTTTCGCAATCAACAAAGAGTGACACTCAACTTCAATACTTCATACGCAGTAAAACCGCGTTTCAGTCACAAAAAGTAGTCTGAGCTCACTTTTAAGGCGCAAGATTATACACCCAAGCGGATTGGAAAAACAAAAAAAGCGAGCAATCTGCTCGCTTTCTTATCTCTTTACTGACTTAAAACTAAAGCCTAGTTATTGAATTACCGGCACTTCTTCACTGTAGAGAGGCTCGCCTTGCATAATGCTGATTTCAACCCGTCGGTTAAGCGCGCGATTTTCATCAGAATCATTCGGTAACAAGGGTTCCGTATCCGCCATGCCTCGTACTCTTAAACGTTGATGAGAGAAGCCTCTCACTTTCTCCATCTCTTGCGCGACTGATACTGCACGCTGAGAAGAGAGATCCCAGTTAGAACGATAAAGTTCCGAGTCTAGCGGTCGATTGTCTGTATGGCCAGATACTCGCACAATGCCTGGCACGTCTTTTACTAGCTCTGCAATCTGACGAACTAAAGGACGAAACTTAGGCTGCAAGAAGGCCGAACCTTCTGGGAATGCACCTTTTTCACGCATACGTATAACAATCTGCTGACCGAGGTTTTCAACTTCAATGGCGCCTTGTTCAATCTCTCGCTCTAAGGCTTTCTTGATGCTTTCCATCAAGGTTTCCATCTCTTGCGACATCTCTTTAGATTGCTGTTGTTGCATGTCCGCTTCGGCAGACTCATTGTTTTGAGTTGACGTTTCTGGCGATTGCCCACCCGTTAACTTGCCTTCATCACGTTTTGTGCCACCAGCTCGATCAGACTCCCCTTCATGAAATTCGAGCGTCTGCTGAGTGATGTCCATGGTTTGCTGCATGATGACATCAATCGGAGTTGGTTCCGGCCGACCCGGTCGAAACTCTTGGGCAATAATACTAGTACCTTTGGGAATGTCTTTCACTTCAAGCTGATTTTGCACACCGAAGGCAAATTTCATTGATCCTGCAATTTGTTTGAACTTCAGTACATCCATCTCAGAAAACGAGAGCAGAAGAACAAAGAAACACATCAGTAGCGACATCAAATCTGCGAATGTCCCCATCCATAACGGGAGGCCAGGTGGCGGACAATCGCATTTGTTATCTTCATCATCCATCACGACTCTCCAAGTTACTCGTCAATCTCAAGGGCACGTTTACCTTCATTGAGGTAGTTCTTCAAGTAACTATCGATCACTCGCGGGTTTTGGCCATCTTGAATCGCTAATACGCCATCCATGATCAAACGGCGATTTAGCGTTTCTTGGTCACGGCGAAGAGAAAGCTTATCCGCAATAGGGAAAAACACCATATTGGACAGGATCGCGCCATACAATGTGGTCAAGAGTGCAACGGCCATTGCTGGTCCAATCGCTTTAGGGTCATCCATGTTTGAAAGCATCGCAACAAGACCAACCAAGGTGCCAATCATTCCCATCGCAGGAGCAACGTCGCCAAAGGCGCGAAATACGCCAGTACCTTGCGTATGTCGTTCATCCGTAAGCGCGATGTCTTTTTTGAGTGCCGCTCTCACAACGTCGGCATCATGGCCATCAACCAGTAGATCAATGCCTTTCTGCATGAATGTGTTGTTTATTTCCATCTCTTCAAGAGCAAGAAAACCACCTTTACGCGCCGCGTCGGCCATTTCCACAATTTTTGCGATCAGGTCTTCGGGTTCATCCGCTTTAAACATGAAGGCTTTGCCAGCAATCTTTGTCGCACCAAAAAACTGTCCCATTGTGAACTTCATCAACACGACGAATATTGAGCCACCAACGACAATAAGGATCGACGTGACATCGACAAACATGCCGATGCTGCCACCAAGCACCATCGCCATAATGACGAATGCAAAACCACCAATCAAACCTAATAGGGTTGCTAAATCCACAAAGCACTCCTCACGCTATACTCAAATACTGCCATTGGGCGGATTATTACCTGTATCGACAACTCGCGCAGAATTTTTAGAAAAATCTTAGCTAATGGATCACAAATTACACCTAACAACCTCAACCAAAATATGGGGTTTCACCGCTTAGACTCGTTGAACGCTAATTTTGTGACAATTATATAAGGTTAAATTTGACCAAGTTACTAGGCTAAGGTAACTTTCGTGCATCTTACCCGAGGCTTGATTAAGGCAGAAAAAAGATGGCGGTCAAGAAACCAGAAAACATGACCTTTGAAGCAACCATTGAAGAGCTTGATAGCTTGGTTGATCAATTAGAAAATGGCGATCTTGCTCTAGATGATGCCCTGCGTAAGTTTGAACGAGGCATTGCCTTAGCTCGTGCAGGCCAAACTAAATTAAGCGACGCCGAACAGCGCGTGAGCATTCTTCTTAGTGAAGATGATGAAGCACCACTGAGTGACTTCAAACCAGATTCAGAATAACAATCAGTAGTGAGCAATGTGATGCAACAGACATTGACGTCTTTTCAACAAAGAAACAATCAGCAATTGAATTTGTGGCTCGATCAGCTTCCATATCAAGAGCAGCCATTGATTCAAGCAATGAAATACGGCCTTTTGCTAGGTGGAAAACGCGTTCGCCCTTTTCTTGTTTACATCACAGGTCAAATGCTCGGCTGTAAACCTGAAGACTTAGACACCCCCGCCGCTGCTATCGAATGTATACATGCCTACTCACTCATTCATGATGATCTGCCAGCCATGGACGATGATGAACTGCGTCGAGGTCAACCAACTTGTCATATTAAGTTTGATGAAGCAACCGCAATACTGACAGGTGATGCACTACAAACCCTTGCCTTCACTATTATTGCTGATGGTCAATTAAGCCCGGCGGCAGAAGCTCAACGCATCAACATGATCAAAGCATTAGCGCATTCTTCTGGTGCTAGCGGCATGTGTGTAGGGCAAGCCTTAGATTTAGGCGCGGAAAATCGCCAAGTTTCTCTTGAAGAAATGGAAGAGATACACCGTAAAAAAACCGGAGCTCTGATTGATTGTGCGGTAAAATTAGGTGCATTAGCTGCTGGTGAGAAAGGTATCGAGGTTCTACCTCACTTGGAGCGCTACTCAAAAGCAATTGGTTTGGCGTTTCAGGTTCAAGACGATATTCTTGATATCATCAGTGACACAGAAACACTGGGTAAGCCTCAAGGTTCCGACCAAGGTCTGAATAAGAGCACTTATCCTTCCCTGCTGGGTTTAGAGGGAGCCATAGAGAAAGCTCACACTCTGTTACAGGAAGCACTTCAAGCATTGGAAGCTATCCCATACAATACTCAGTTACTCGAAGAGTTCGCCCGATATGTCATCGAGCGCAAAAATTAACACTATAAGCGCGCATTTATATGACTCTTGATATTTCAAAGTACCCAACACTGGCGTTAGCAAATACACCGGAAGAATTACGTCTTCTTCCGAAAGAAACATTACCAAATCTGTGTGATGAACTGCGAACGTATCTGCTAAATTCAGTGAGCCAATCTAGCGGACACTTAGCGTCTGGCTTAGGCACCGTAGAGCTAACTGTCGCTCTGCATTATGTTTACAACACCCCTATCGACAAATTGATCTGGGATGTTGGTCATCAGGCTTACCCGCACAAAATCCTCACCGGACGTCGCGATAAAATGCCAACAATTCGCCAAAAGGATGGTCTACACCCTTTCCCTTGGCGTGAAGAAAGTGAATATGACACCTTATCTGTCGGCCACTCTTCGACATCGATTAGTGCAGGCCTTGGCTTGGCCATCAGCGCACAAAAAGAAGGCAAAGGCCGTAAAATTGTCAGTGTGATTGGCGATGGCGCAATTACAGCAGGCATGGCATTCGAAGCCATGAACCACGCTGGCGACGTTCATCCTGATATGTTGGTGATTTTGAACGACAACGAAATGTCGATTTCAGAAAACGTCGGCGCCCTGAATAACCACCTTGCAAAGGTACTTTCTGGTAGCTTATACACTTCTATCCGTGAAGGCGGCAAGAAAGTGCTGTCTGGTGTTCCACCTATTAAAGAGTTGGTTCGCCGTACGGAAGAGCACCTAAAAGGCATGGTGGTGCCTGGTACTCTGTTCGAAGAGTTCGGCTTTAATTACATTGGCCCGGTTGATGGGCACGACGTCAATGAACTCGTCAAAACGCTGAAAAATATGCGTGAGCTTAAAGGTCCTCAATTCCTACACATCATGACCAAGAAAGGCAAAGGTTATGAGCCTGCCGAGAAAGATCCTATCGGCTACCATGCAGTGCCGAAGTTCGCACCGGCAAACAATAGCTTACCGAAGAGCAGTGGCGGTAAGCCAACTTACTCAAAGATCTTCGGTGACTTTTTATGTGACATGGCGGCCCAAGATCCTAAGCTAATGGCAATTACGCCAGCAATGCGCGAAGGATCAGGTATGGTGCGTTTCTCAAAAGAGTACCCAGACCAATACTTTGATGTGGCGATTGCTGAGCAGCACGCAGTGACACTGGCAACAGGCATGGCAATTGCGGGCGATCATCCAATCGTTGCTATCTATTCGACTTTCTTGCAACGTGGTTATGACCAATTGATCCACGACATCGCGATCATGGACTTACCAGTGATGTTTGCGATCGACCGCGCAGGTCTCGTTGGCGCAGATGGTCAAACTCACCAAGGTGCGTTCGATTTGAGCTTTATGCGCTGTATTCCGAACATGGTGATCATGGCGCCAAGTGACGAAAACGAATGTCGACAAATGCTTTACACTGGCCATAAGCATTCTGGCCCGAGTGCGGTTCGATACCCTCGTGGTAGCGGCATGGGCGTAGAAATCGAAACTGAGTTTACGGCGTTAGAAATCGGTAAAGGGCGCATGGTTCGCCAAGGTGAAAAAGTTGCTATTCTGAACTTTGGTACTTTCTTGGGTAACGCGCTAGAAGCGGCAGAATACCTTAACGCCACTGTTGCTGATATGCGCTTTGTGAAGCCGCTCGATGAGGCATTGATTCGTCAATTAGCCGCAGATCATGACGTGCTCGTGACGTTAGAAGAAAATGTTATCGCGGGTGGTGCTGGTGCTGGTGTCGTTGAGTTCATGATGAAAGATAAAATCATTAAACCTGTGTTGAACCTAGGTTTACCAGATGAGTTTATTCATCAGGGAACACAAGATGAACTGCATGAAGAGCTTGGTCTCGATGCAAAAGGAATTGAAAAATCCATCTTGGATTATTTAGCAAAATAGAATGTAAAAAGGGATGCTCATAGCATCCCTTTTTTTACGGTCAACGTTTAATTCATCCAGCCCGCATATTTTGCGACTAGAAACAGGGCAACACCGGCCATAACTCCCGCCACGATATCATCAACCATAATACCCAGCCCACCGTGAACTCGCTTATCTAGCCACCCAATTGGCCAAGGTTTTACCATATCGAAAAAACGAAATAAGATGAAGCCAGTGATCAACCACTTCCATTCAGTGAGTGGAATATTCAGTGCAGGTACAATGCTCATCGTAATCCAAAAGCCCGCAAACTCATCCCATACGATTGAACCATGATCATGCACCTTCATGTCTGCAGACGTCACTTGGCATATTTGAATGCCGATCACACACGAAATCAGAACAACAATGACATACGCCGTAAATGGTAATTGTGCCAACAACAAAAAGAAAGGCACGGCCGCCAGTGTGCCCATTGTTCCAGGGATAAACGGGGATAATCCACTGCCAAAACCCGTCGCCAATAGATGCCACGGGTTCTTTAATGAAATCAGAGAAAGAGGGTTGGTCATATCCTTAAACCTATACTGCTAGTTTGGTTTCAATCGTCATGCCTGCGAGTTACTCAATAGTAACAGGCTCTTGGCTAGAGCTTAGCTCAGATCATTTAAAGTGGTCGAAGCCACTTAAGTCCCAATCAAGTGGTTGATTGTTATCATGCAGCTCGAAGGTTCCATTTGGTCGGATTTGACCAATACATGTGACCTTACAGCCAGTATGAGATAAAGCGCTTTGTAACGAGCCTCGATTTTGCTCCGGCAAGGTAAAACACAACTCGTATTCTTCGCCACTTGCTAAAGCATACTGCTGCGCGCTGATCTTATCATCTAAAAACTGGACTAATTCTGAAGAGATCGGTAGCTGAGAGACATCAATACTAACCCCAACCTGAGATCGCTGTAAAATGTGCTTAATATCAGAGATTAAACCATCTGAAATATCTATCGCCGACGAGGCTAAGCCAACAAGAGCTTGTCCAGCAAGCACACGCGGAGAACTAAGGTAATGAGCTCGCTCTAGTGCTTCCGCGCCGGCTCTACTGCGCAGAGAGTCATCTAGAATCACATCCAAGCCAGCTTTTGCATCGCCAAGGTTTCCCGTTACGTATACCCAATCCCCAGGCTTGGCGCCGGATCGCGTGAGCGCTTTGTCTTCAGGTACAAAACCTTGCACCGTCAGTGTCAGACACAATGGGCCTTTGGTGGTATCACCGCCTATTAACTGAATACCATAGTAATCAGCCAGTTCGAAAAATGCATCACAGAAAGGTGCAAGCCATTCTTCATCTGGCTCAGGCATCGTTAATGCAAAGCTCACCCACGCAGGCGTTGCGCCCATCGCCGCCAAATCACTGATGTTAGAAGCCAATGCTTTGTGTGCGACCCATGCTGGGTTCGCGTCGGCTAAGAAATGCGTTCCAGCTACCAATGTATCCGTGCTAATCGCAATCTGAACATTAGCTGGCGCTTTGACCAAAGCGCAATCATCACCAGCGGCTAGATGGACATCTTTACGTTGGCTCTGACGACCGACGAAGTATTTGTCTATCAGATTAAATTCACCAGACATAATTCACTTACTTTTTGATGTAAAAGCTTTTGATACAAAAAAGGTCAGCATGTGCTGACCTTTTCATTGAAGAAATCGTTATTTCTTACGAATGTGAGGTGCTGCTTTATCAAGTACACCATTCACAAACTTGTGGCTATCTTCTGCTGCGAAAACTTTTGCAAGTTCAATCGCTTCATTGATAACAACTTTGTAAGGAACATCTTCGCGACGAGTCATCTCGTACATAGCAAGGCGAAGAAGAGCAAGTTCCATCATATCTAAATCCTGCATAGGACGAGAGATGTATGGACGAATTTTGCTATCTAGCTCAGCGTGGCTAAGTACAACACCGCTTAATAGTTCACGGAAGTAAGCTACGTCTGTCTCTGGAGCAGCAAGCGCTGGCTCAGATGCATGAAGTTCTTCTTCATCGTATTTGTCGCCAGACAAAAACTGTTCTTCAATCTTGGCAACATTCTCTTTAGTAATTTGCCATGAGTAGATCGCCTGTAGAGCGAATTGACGTGCGTTACGACGTGCGGCTGGTTTCACACTGGCCCCCATTAGGAATCAATTTCAGATAGTACATTAATCATTTCAAGTGCGCTTAGTGCAGCCTCTGCACCTTTATTACCAGCCTTGGTTCCTGCGCGTTCAATCGCTTGATCGATCGTATCAACAGTCAAAACACCAAATGCTACTGGAATGCTGAATTCCATAGACACTTGTGCTAGACCTTTGTTCATTTCACTACAAACATAGTCAAAGTGAGGCGTTCCACCGCGAATAACAGACCCTAGAGAAACAATAGCGTCGAATTTGCCAGTTTTAGCAACACGCTGAGCTACTAGAGGTAGTTCTACGGCACCTGGACAACGCACAACCGTGATGTTGTCTTCGCTTACTTGTCCGTGACGCTTTAGTGTATCGATCGCACCAGAAAGTAGGCTTTCGTTAATAAAACTGTTGAAACGAGAAATAACGATAGCAATTTTTGCATTTGGCGCTGGGAAGCCACCCTCGATCACTTTCATAAGCTTTCCTTTAACTCTATTTATAAGTGAAATATGTTCATCAAGTGAGAATCGCCGGATTCTAGCACAAATTTGTGAGCAATATCTAATGGAAATTGGAGGCAAATCACCGGTTCCTAGCCATTGACGAGTTAAGCACGTCAAAGACTAGGAACTTATTGTTCGGTTGTTACTCGCAGACGTACTCAACAACGTTCAGACCAAAACCACCTAACGCGTGGTACTTTTTGTTGGTCGATGACAGAAGGCGCATATCATGTACACCGAGATCCGCAAGAATCTGTGAACCAACGCCAACACGGCGAGACGTGCCTTGTTTTTTAGCAAGCGTTGGGGCTTCACCTTTGTCTTGCGCTTCGAACATCTTCACGCGATGAATAAGTAGATCGGTCGATTCTTCATGGCCAAGAACAACCAGCACACCGCCTTCTTCACCAATGCGTTTCATTGCCTTATCTAGTGTCCAGCTGCGCTCTGCATTACGATCGCTACGTAGTAAGTCGGTAAAAACGTCTTGAAGATGAACGCGAACCAGTGGCGCTTTTTCTTTCAAATCGCCCTTGCACATTGCGTAGTGCACTTGATTATCAATGGTGTCTTTGTACGTGACTAACGTGAACTCGCCAAACTCTGTCGGTAACTTGCACTCTGCCACACGTTCAATCGTTGTCTCAGTGTTATTGCGGTACTCAATTAGGTCGGCAATAGTGCCCAATTTAATACCGTGCTTCTCTGCAAAGATCTCTAGATCTGGGCGACGAGCCATCGTGCCGTCGTCATTTAAGATCTCAACAATCACCGATGCTGGCTCTAAACCAGCAAGACGAGCCAAATCACAGCCAGCTTCAGTGTGACCTGCACGAGTCAGTACACCGCCGTCTTGAGCTGCGAGAGGGAAGATGTGACCAGGCTGCACTAAATCCGCAGCTTTAGCGTTTGGCGCGACTGCTGCTTGAACGGTACGTGCGCGATCTGCGGCTGAAATACCAGTCGTTACCCCTTCTGCTGCCTCAATCGAAACAGTAAAGTTGGTGGTGTATTGCGCATTATTGTCTTGCACCATTGGTGGCAGACCTAGACTTTCGCAACGATCTTTGGTCATGGTTAAACAAATCAGGCCACGGCCATAGGTTGCCATAAAGTTGATGGCTTCCGGCGTAATATGCTCGGCAGCCATGATCAAGTCACCTTCATTCTCGCGGTCTTCATCATCCATTAGGATGACCATTTTGCCCGCGCGAATATCATCAATAATTTCTTGTGGCGTACTGATTGGCATAGTCTGTTATCCCGTTATTCTAAATTTGTTATTGCGACAGCAATGAAAAATTACGTTGCAGTGAATGCTAGTTAGGTCAATAGTTTGAGCTTTGCATTAAGCAAGTCAATGAATCTCGCGGTGTTCTGTGAGTCTGCTCTTTATCGCATGCCTCACGCAGCCACTCCCAAGACTTATGCAAAACCGTTTTGCTGTAAAAAGTCCATCGTGATACGAGACTCGGCCTTATCTTCTTGTTGTCCTTGCAGTAAACGCTCCATATAACGCGCAAGTACATCAACTTCTAAGTTGACTTTGCGCCCCACTTGAAACTGGTCAATCGTAGTTTCTTCACTCGTATGAGGAACGATCGTCAGCTTAAAAGCATTTTTACGTAAGTCGTTGACGGTTAGGCTAATACCATCAACAGTAATCGAGCCTTTCTCTGCAACGTACTTGCTAATTTCCGCAGGCATTGCAACCCAAAACTCTATCGCACGGCCAACTGAATTGCGTTCGACAATTTCACCAACCCCATCGACATGGCCAGAAACGATATGTCCACCCAATCGCGTTGTTGGCAACATGGCTTTTTCTACATTCACCTTATCGCCTACTTGGTATTCAGCAAACCCAGTTTTCTTCAAGGTTTCTAATGACAGATCAGCACTGTAATAGTGGCTTCCGAAGTCAACTACCGTTAAGCAAACACCATTGGTCGCAATGCTATCGCCTAACTTAACGTCTGACATATCAAGCGTACCCGTTTCAACCGTGACGGTGATGTCTTCGCCCTTCGGCGTAATCGCAGCTAACTTGCCAACTGCTTCTACTATTCCTGTAAACATACTATTTCTTATCTAATTTCATTACGTTTTATGGTGGCGGTGATGCGAATGTCTACCCCAACCATACGAACGTCTGTAATGTTTAAATCTATGACGTCAGCCATAGCGCTTAACCCTAAAGCACCGATAAGCCCCCGACCATCGCTGCCCATGAGTTTTGGCGCAAGGTAAACAATGAGCTCATCTACAAGATTAGCCTTTATCATCGCACTCGCTAGCGTAGCTCCAGCTTCAACCCATAAGTGATTGATGTGGTGCTCATCCGAGATACGTTTTAATGTCGTTGATAAGTCAATTTGGTGAGCGCTGTCCAATAGAGGGATACAGTCTCCATCAGAGCGAACAATAACTCGTTCTCCATCGGTATGGAACAGCTTGAGCGCATCAGTTAAATGGTTCTGACGGTCTAAGATTACACGTACTGGTTGACGAAGCTCTTCTTGTAAATACTGCGCTTGAACACTATTAGGTAAGTCATCCCAGCGCACATTGAGTGATGCATTATCATCAATCACCGTTTTGCTAGTAGAAAGAATGCCACCACTTATCGCTCGATAACGCTGCACATCTTGGCGGGCCGCTGGGGAGGTGATCCATTGGCTCTGACCATTACTGAGTGCGCTTTGCCCATCCAAACTGGCTGCCATTTTTAATTGAACAAACGGCATGCCTGTACGCATGTACTTTATAAAACCAGGGTTAAGGGCAAGGGCATCTTGCTCTAACAAGCCGATTTGTACTTCAATTCCGGCATCACGTAACATCTGGATGCCGCGACCTGCAACTTTCGGGTTTGGGTCTACCATGGCGCAAACCACACGTGCCACTTTGGCTTTAATCAGCCCTTCGGCACATGGCGGTGTACGGCCGTAATGAGAGCAAGGTTCTAGCGTCACATAAGCGGTTGCACCAACTGCTTTTTCACCCGCCATGCGCATCGCGTGCACCTCGGCATGCGGCTCACCAGCACGATGGTGATAACCTTCACCGACAATTTCTTCATCACGAACGATGACACACCCTACATTTGGATTAGGGGCGGTGGTATAAATGCCACGTTTCGCTAACTTAATAGCTCGTGACATCATGGCGAAATCTAAATCAGAAAACGCTCTTTCAAGAGTGTGTTGAGTCATGAGCTACTCAGTCTTCTAGGCGGGCAATCTCTTCGCCAAACTCGCGAATATCTTCAAAGCTGCGGTAAACGGAAGCGAAACGAATGTAAGCCACCTTATCGAGCTCTTTGAGCTGGTCCATGACTAAATTACCAATCATTTCACTCGGAACCTCTCGCTCACCCGTCGCACGCAGTTGTGATTTGATCATACTGATCGCTAACTCTATAGAATCGGCACTCACTGGGCGTTTCTCTAAAGCGCGTTGAATACCGCCAACCATTTTATCTTCATCAAATGGTTCACGGTTGCCATTCGATTTGATCACTTTAGGCATCACTAACTCTGCGCTTTCAAACGTAGTGAAACGCTCGCTACACGCCAAGCACTGACGGCGACGTCGAACTTGATGGCCATCAGCCACTAAGCGGGAATCAATAACTTTGGTATCGTTCTCGGAACAAAAAGGACAATGCATATCACCTCCATATCTATACCAAAATAACCTCATGAGCAATCACGGATAACCACGCGTTCATGGTTATACGGACTCTATTAAAGCTATTTGGGTATAACGCTTTCAAACCGAAATAAAAGCTCATGTAGTGTAGCGGAATTGGTATGTTAGACAAAACAAAAAGGGGCGCAAAGGCCCCTTTTTCACTCAAGATCTCGTCGAATGTGTTAACTGCGTGCTAAGTAGTTCGCTTTACCAACCCACTTGTAGCTAGTTAGCTCTTCTAAGCCCATCGGACCGCGTGCATGTAGCTTTTGCGTAGATACTGCGACTTCTGCGCCAAGGCCAAATTGCGCACCGTCTGTAAAGCGCGTTGAAGCATTCACATAAACCGCCGCCGAACCGACAGAATTGATGAACAGCTCTGAGTTTTCCAAGCTATTGGTCATGATCGCATCTGAGTGGCTCGCGTTATGGACACGCATATGATCAATGGCATCTTTCACATCAGACACAACTTTTACACCAAGAGTGTAGCTCAACCATTCCGTATCAAAGTCACCTTCAACAGCATCGCGAATTTGTGTTGCTTGAGGCATCAGTGCTTTTGCCTTAGGCTCTGTCACGAAGGTCACTTTATCGTTCATGCGCTCTACGATCATTGGTAGGAATTGCGCTGCAATTTTTTCATGCACGAGCAGCGTATCTAATGAGTTACACGCAGATGGACGTTGAACTTTAGAGTTCTCAACCACATTCAGGGATTTCTCTAGATCAGCGGATTCGTCGACAAAGATATGGCTGATACCAAAGCCACCAATAATCACCGGAATCGTGCTGTTTTCTTTACACATTTTGTGTAGGCCAGCACCACCGCGTGGAATGATCATGTCGACGTAATCGTCCAACTTAAGCAATTGAGAAACAAGCTCACGATCTGGTTTTTCAATGTACTGCACAGAAGCGGCTGGAAGGTTCGCCTTTGCGAGCGCAGACTGAATAACCTTCACTAATTCCATATTCGAGAAAAAGGTCTCTTTGCCACCACGTAAAATGCTTGCGTTGCCGGTTTTCAAGCACAACGCTGCGATATCAATGGTTACGTTTGGACGCGCTTCATAAATTACGCCCACGACACCAAGCGGCACGCGACGACGAGACAGTGACATCCCATTTTCCAGTACCTTACTGTCTATTTCGCTGCCTACAGGATCGTTCAAGCTAATGACGTTGCGAACATCATTCGCAATTGCAGTCAATCGTTCTTCATTAAGCAAAAGGCGATCGAGCAGCGCATCGGTTAAACCCGCTTCACGGCCAAGTTCGATGTCTTTAGCGTTTGCCGCCAAAATAGCAGCAGAGTTTGCTTCTAGCTCATCAGCAATGATGGCTAATGCTTGGTTTTTTTGCGCAGTTGACGCTGTCGCTAATTCGAAAGCTGCATCTTTAGCAGCTTTACCCATATTCGTTAAATCCACTTTGCTTCCCTCTAATTCTATTCCTGAATGACGACCAAATCATCGCGGTGAATCACCTCAGAGCCATAATCATGACCCAAAATAGAGATGATATCTTTACTGTGCTTACCCGTAATTTTAGTTAGGTCATCACTTGAGTAGGCGCTGATGCCACGAGCCACCAACTTACCGTGAGCGTTTGTTACACGCGCCACTTCGCCTCGTGCGAAGTCACCACTAACTTTGATGACCCCTTTAGCAAGTAGGCTACTGCCCTTGCCGACCACAGCATTGACTGCACCATCATCAATAATGATGTCGCCCGATGCCGCAGGTCCCGCTAGAATCCAGCGTTTACGGTTCTCTAAGGCTTCAGCGCAAGGTAGGAAGCGCGTGCCCTGAGGTTCAGCACTTAAAGAGTCAAAGATAACATTCGGCGCACTACCAGCAGCAATAATAACCTCTATACCTGCGCGGCGAGCGATGTCTGCGGCTTGCAGCTTCGTTGCCATACCACCAGTACCCAATGTTGTACCGCTTCCACCTGCGATTTTACGCAGCGTATCGTCGATGGTTTTTACTTCCTTGATAAGCTCTGCGTTCGGATCTCTACGAGGGTCAGCAGTAAACAGACCTTTTTGGTCCGTTAAAAGCAAGAGCTTATCTGCACCACATAAAATGCCTACCAAAGCGGAAAGGTTGTCGTTATCGCCAACTTTAATCTCGCTAGTCGCAACGGCATCATTTTCGTTTACGATAGGAACAATATCGTTCGCAACGAGCGCATTAATAGTGTCACGCGCGTTAAGGAATCGCTCACGATCTTCTAAATCGGCACGGGTTAGTAGCATTTGGCCGATCTTGATACCATAAATACCAAACAAAGACTCCCATGTTTGAATCAAGCGACTCTGCCCCACCGCGGCAAGTAACTGCTTACTCGCCATCTCGTTGGGCAATGCGGGGTAACCAAGATGCTCACGGCCTGCTGCAATCGCACCAGACGAAACCATTACGATTGAATGGCCTTGTTTTTTAAGCTCAGCACACTGGCGTGCTAACTCAACCATGTGTGCACGGTCGAGTGCCAGAGTGCCGCCTGTCAGCACACTTGTACCCAGTTTCACAACGACAGTTTGTGGTTGTGAAACAACTGCATTTTGTTGATTCGTTGTCATGATGTCTTCTGAAGTGAAAAACAAATAAAGAGAGGATGTTTTAACAATCAAATAGGGAATTAACAAGAGAAAAGGTGCGTTTTCGCACCTTTTTGTTTGGTATTAAATGAAAACAACCAAATTAAGCGAAATCGAAAGACTCCGTGTGATATTCGACTTCTAATTTGAAGTGTTCTTCTAAAGTATCAACCAGCTTTTGATGGAATGTGCTCTGCGTGAGATACACTTCCTCTACCACTTTTTTGGGAAGGGCTTCAGATACCCATTGCCCTTCTTTGTTGTACTTGCCAATATGATATTTAGCAGTAAAGCCTCCCTCGATGGATTCCAAATCCATCCACCAGCCCCAAAATTCACGCTTCTCAGGCGATTTTTTGTCGTCTACACATACAGATAAACAATCAAAATAATAGCGCCCTTCTTGCGATTGTGGTTCGCGCAGGTAAGGCCCTATCGCCTTCAACTTTGACATCAAGCGAAAGTGAGTCGGGCCCTGAGTCGTCTCTGACATATGAATCTCCGTTTTCATAGTTAAAAGTAAACACCCAAGAATGATTATTATTTTTAATTATCATGAGCTTATTTTTTGCTCAGATATATCACTCTTAACTAATTTAGGAGAATTGTCACCCTAATAATTCATCTTCTAGCCACTTTATGGCTAAATCGAGGGATTGCTCATATCCTTTTGTAATTGTTTTGGAACTGATTTTTTTTGCTCTACCATACTGGCTAAATAGAGCAACAAGTTGATTATCACTGTGTGGCGACACTGGATCGCCCTCAAGACTCAAAGCCAAAATAGGCACTTTGGTTTTTCGACTGCTCAGGAAGCCCTGAACCTTCAATGACCACGCCATCATCTGACCAGCCATGCTATTAATATCAACCGCATTTTTCCCCAAACGGGAAGCCAAAAGATCTAGGTACATCTTCGGCATTTTTTGTAACTTCTGAGGGGAAGTAAAAATATCATGTACGGGTGCGCCTAGAGCGACACAAGCTTTGATCTTTTCTTGCTCAACAAAAGAGAGTCTGATCATGGCATTACCACCAAAACGAAACCCAACTAACCCCACTTTGTGATGATCAACCCAAGGTAGCGAGTAAAGCTCATTCAATACCGCTTGATGTAGGCAACTTGAATTCTCGGTCAAGGGCCAATGAGAGCTATGCCCTACTGAAGGCATGTCTACGGTTAACATCGCAATATCTCGCGGTGCAAGACGATTACGGAACAAACGCCACATGTCGGTTTGTAGAGTATCCAAACCAGCGCTCACCATGACCACAGGCAACTGTTTATCCGTTCTTGGTAAATGGAGGTTCGCGATGATTTTGCGATTTTGGTAAGGCACTTCAATTTGCTTGATGGTGTACTTAGTTTTTTCTGCGCCGTCAGAATACGCTTTGTTTGCCAGTACTTGAGCCTGCGATGCCAAGTTGTCATTTTTTAAATGTGGGTAGCCTGCAATACTAAAACACAAAGAAGCAGTGAAGAGTTCATCCGCTGCCTCTTCTCCTTGCATTTCATTTGCTCGCTTCTGATGAGCCATACCAAGCTTGATCCACTCAAATGTCCAGTTACCACTGTGATAACCCATTACAGTGTCCAACCAATCATCATTGGTTCGCGAGTGAGAAGATGAAGCAATTTTGGACAGTACGCCTTCCATTTCGATCGGAGACAATCCTTGCCAAGCCCATTGCAAGCGACGCAAATGACGATACCAAGCACGATCACCCTGCGCTTCTCGTTCATCAAGTATTTTTTTACTGGTCGGCATGTACTGGGTAAGCGCGGAGGTTTCTTTTGCTTGCTTATGTTTCACGAACAAAGTTTCGGAAAGATTTTTACTGACGTCTTCAGACATAGGAAGAACCCTAGGCTATTAGCATGATTTAATATCATAATAAAAAAAATGCCCCTATAAAGGGGCATTTCTCAATATTCTTTAACCGCGTTTATTTTTGCTTGCGGTTTACTGGCTCAGCATACTGGATTGACATATCCCAAGGCTGCTCGATCCAAGTGTCTTGAGCAATATCTACAACGTAATCATCCAGCAGCTCTTTGCCTGATGGTTTCGCACACACAGCGATCATTTTCGCTTTTGGATACATCTCACGTAGTTTGCGCGCTGTATCACCACTGTCTACTAGGTCTTCAACGATTAGGTAACCTTCGCCATCACCTTCAGGTGCTTTTAGTACCGTCATGTCGCGCTGATGATCATGGTCGTAGCTTGAAATACAGATTGTATCAACGTAACGAATACCCAGTTCACGAGCCAAAATAGCGCCAGGAACCAAACCGCCGCGGCTTACCGCCCAAATTCCTTTCCATTGCTCAGCTGGCATTTGTTTTTCAGCCAGTTCACGGCAGTAAGTCTGCATTGCATCCCAAGTGATAATGAATTTTTTACTCATTGTAATAACCTAATAATTTGAAAATATGCATCCTCAAAATCTAGCGAAGTCACTCAAAAGCGGAATGCTCACTAACTTCTCCAAAATGTTTGGAGACGAGGATTTCAAGCTGCGCAAACGATTATTCTACCGAAACACACCGCTAATACCAACGGTGATATCAAAATTCTCTGCCTATTCCGCAGAAAAACCGTCTTCTGTGAACAACGTAAAAAAAGAAAAAGCCAGCGTGAATAAATCCACACTGGCTTTTTGCTCGAGAAATTAACCGACGAGGTATTTAACGATGAAGATGGCTGACATCACCCATACACTCATCGACACTTCACGGCCCTTACCGCTGAATAACTTGATCGCCGCGTATGCGATAAAGCCTAACGTGATACCTTCTGCAATCGAGAATGTTAGCGGCATAACTAAACAAGTCACAACAACTGGGGACGCTTCAGTTAGGTCACGCCAATCAATGCTTACTAGCCCAGACAGCATCAAGATCGCCACATAGAATAGCGCACCTGACGTTGCATAAGCAGGGATCATACCCGCAAGTGGTGAGAACAATAGAGCAAGTAGGAAGAGTACACCAACAACCACGGCTGTTAGACCAGTACGCCCACCCGCAGCTACACCAGAAACGCTTTCAATATAAGATGTCGTGTTGGAGGTACCAAGTAATGCACCTACTGACGTTGCTGTTGAGTCTGCAAGTAACGCTTTGTTTAAACGAGGGATGTTGCCATTCTCGTCAGTTAGACCAGCTTTTTGAGAAACGCCAACGAGCGTACCTGCGGTGTCAAATAAATCGACAAATAGGAAAGCAAATACGACGGAAATCATGCCTACTTCAAACAAACCAGAGAAATCCAGTTGCATGAAAGTTGGCGCAATGCTTGGTGGCGTTGACATAATACCGCCCCACTGCACATCACCAAATAGAAGACCAAGCGCTGTAACGCCAAGAATGGCGATCATCACCGCACCTTTCACACCACGGTGAACCAGTGCAATCGTAAGAAAGAAGCCAATCGCGGCCAATACAGATGGCAATGATGTGATCTCTCCCATAGAAACTAATGTCGCTGGGTTATCAACGACGATACCTGCATTTTTTAATGCGATAAACGCTAAGAAAAGACCAATACCAGCTGAAATACCTGTTCGTAGAGAATGCGGGATCGAGTTAATAATCCACTCACGGATCTTAAATACGCTTAAAAGAATGAACAGAAGGCCAGAAACAAATACAGCCGCCAACGCAACTTGCCACGTATAACCCATTCCCAATACAACAGAGTAAGTAAAAAATGCGTTCAGGCCCATTCCTGGTGCCTGTGCGATTGGGTAATTGGCAACAAATCCCATGATAAAACAGCCGATTGCGGCAGCAAGACAAGTTGCGACAAAAATGGCGCCACGGTCCATACCGGTATCCGACAGGATCGCTGGGTTTACAAAAATAATGTAAGCCATAGTTAGGAAGGTCGTAACACCTGCAATGATCTCAGTGCGCACATTTGTGCCATTTTCACTGAGTTTAAAAAGCCTCTCGAGCATGATCGAATCCTGTAAAGGTAAAAAGTAAACGGTTGCGTAATCGATTGGCGGGAATTATAAAGTTATCAAATAGCAAATTCTAGATAGAATCTTCACTCTAATGCGTTTTTTTTCTTTGGATATGAAACACATTCTCTAACCCATCAAAGCAAGTAAAGAAATATATTCTTATAAAACAATAGGTAACCCAGATAACACAGTTCTCTAAAAGAGAATAAAAACTGAGCAATGTACTAAACTTTCAGATGAAAAAGGCCCATTTTAAACATGGTATCTAACAGATTTGATGGAAAAGTCGATAAAACCGAAGAATGGGGAATAGAAGAAGGCTTTGATGGCAATAAGTGAGTCAGGAAGAGAAAATAGAGATAAAAAAACGCCACCCAATTTGGGTGGCGGTGAATCATGTCAGCACTATCACTGAAAAAAAATTCCAATTTATAGGGGTGAACAAACTGTTCGAGTCACATGCGTTGACTTCACTTAGTAGCCAAAGCTTGTTGGGTATACAAAGTTACCGGTGTAAACAGACTTGCTATTCCAGAACATTGTACTTGGTAAACCTTTCATAACTATCACCTTTTAAATCAATTAAACATTCGTTGATTTCTCGGTTCCTTGGAGGCGATAAAACGGACTCATCCTTTGAGCATTTCATTCTTCTCTCAGAAGCTGGTTACAAATATACCACCAAGAAATTTAATTACAAGCATTTTAGTGATTGGAATCACAAAAAATACATAAATTGACCTTTATCAAAGTTTATATGTAATTAAATTACAATTTTATGAATTAAAAAATAAAGCCACTTTCAGAATGTATGATAGAGAACACATAGTGCTTGTTATTGTATTCACAAACTGTGACAGTTCTGAGAGAAATCCTTGTGATCGCGACTACTCGTACTCCTTATCTGGTGGTATGCTAACGGCAATTTGAAGGCCAAATCGTCTAGCATTTAATGCTACCTTGACAACATTTTTACGGTATATATTTGGCAAAGCACATCAAAAGGAGTCCTCCGTGTCTGAGTTCCATTCTGAGATCAGTACCTTATCACCTGCTCCACTTTGGCAGTTTTTCGATAAGATTTGTTCTATCCCTCATCCATCGAAACATGAAGAAGCATTAGCACAGTACATTATCAACTGGGCAACAGAGCAAGGCTTTGACGTTCGCCGTGATCCAACCGGTAACGTGTTCATCAAAAAGCCCGCGACACCAGGAATGGAGAATAAGAAGGCTGTTGTACTTCAAGCACACATCGACATGGTGCCGCAGAAAAACGAAGACACTGAACACGACTTCACCAAAGATCCAATCCAACCTTACATCGATGGCGAATGGGTAACTGCGAAAGGCACGACGCTTGGTGCAGATAACGGTATTGGTATGGCTTCTTGCCTTGCTGTATTGGCATCTAAAGATATTAAGCACGGTCCACTCGAAGTTCTGCTGACGATTGATGAAGAAGCAGGCATGACTGGCGCATTTGGCCTTGAAGCTGGTTGGTTAGAGGGTGAGATTCTTCTAAATACAGACTCTGAGCAAGAAGGCGAAGTCTACATGGGTTGTGCAGGTGGCGTTGATGGCACCATGACTTTCGATATTTCTCGAGAATCAACGCCTGCAGGTTTTGTAACACGCCAACTGACGCTGAAAGGCCTAAAAGGTGGTCACTCAGGTTGTGACATTCACACAGGTCGCGGTAATGCCAACAAATTACTTGGTCGTTTCCTTGCCGGTCATGCTCAAGAGCTTGATTTACGTTTAGTCGAATTCCGTGGTGGTAGCTTACGTAATGCAATCCCTCGCGAAGCGTTTGTTACTGTCGCGCTTCCTGTCGAAAACCAAGACAAACTTGCTGAGCTGTTCAACCACTACACTGAGCTGCTTAAAACTGAATTGGGTAAAATCGAAACAGGTATCGTAACCTTTAATGAAGCGATCACGACTGACGCGCAAGTATTTTCAATCGCCGATCAGCAACGATTCATTGCGGCACTTAACGCTTGTCCAAACGGCGTAATCCGTATGAGTGATGAGGTGGAAGGCGTTGTTGAAACTTCTCTAAACGTTGGTGTGATCAGCACAGAAGAAAATAAAGTCACCGTGCTTTGCTTGATTCGTTCTCTCATTGACTCTGGCCGTAGCCAAGTGGAAAGCATGCTGCGCTCGATTACTGAGCTAGCAGGCGCACAAATTCAGTTCTCAGGCGCTTACCCTGGCTGGAAGCCAGATGCAGATTCCGAGATCATGGCAATTTTCCGTGATATGTATGAAGGCATTTACGGTCATAAGCCGAACATCATGGTCATCCATGCTGGTCTTGAGTGTGGCCTATTTAAAGAACCATACCCACACATGGATATGGTTTCTTTCGGTCCAACAATAAAATTCCCTCACTCTCCAGATGAGAAAGTGAAGATTGATACTGTTCAGTTGTACTGGGATCAGATGGTCGCGCTTTTAGAAGCGATTCCAGAGAAAGCATAATTCAATCACGAAAAACGACAAAGGGTGCCATACGGCACCCTTTTTTTTGGTTTAGTTGAACCCAACTACACACGGTTTTGCGCGTAAGCGGCTAATTCATCCATTGAGGTTTGTGCAACAACTTCACCATCAATGTAGTAAGTAACAAACTCACCATCGCGTACACCCATGAGTGTCGCCTTTTCACCGTTACTGTAAGTAATATCCATTTGAACAGTGTTCTCATCGATTTGCTGCATTCGCCCCTGCTCAATGACACGGTTATCCGCTAATGGTGCGATTGGTGCCGTCGTTAACGATTTATCTAATTGGTGGTTTACATCAATGTAAGTATCTACCTTTGTATCGAAGATATGTGGCTTACCATTTAACGGGTTCTTACCCGTCCAAAATTCTAGAGAGTTAAACACGATATAATCCGCTGCGATCGCGACACCATAAACAGGCGCTAAAAGCATATTTAGACCACCTCGAGCGTAACGGTTGTCAACAGCTTTCAAGTTAAACCCCATAACATAACCTGTCACGGCATTACTACCTACGCAACCTGAAAGTGAAACTGCTACCGCAGTCAATGCACCAATTTTAGCAATTGCCTTTTTCATCAAAACCTCTAGTTAGAAAGTGTGAAACCTCAAATTCGGCGCGGATATTATCGGATAAAAAGTAGGGTTAAAAGTCCGTTTTTTTGTCCTCCATGAACAGTATTATTTTTAATACAGTCACATTTTTTAAGGCTATTATTGCGCACTCTTCTCTATGTCTTGTTATGTATTAAACTGATAGAAAAGATCATATTGAAAACAAAAACTTCACACATACCAAAATTTCACGCATGACGATTAAAGTAATTTGTCGTGTCCTTAATGAGAATGATTAGTGCGATTTTGCAGCAATTGTTACATTGCTGATGACGCATTTGACAGAGATGGTTTATGGCCAGAAGTAAAAAAAGCAAAGTGTTTGAGCTCTTAGGACATCAAATACAACCAGGACAACGATTAGAGATCGAATTTGAAGCAGCGAAGCTATATACACATTCGCCTTTATCTATTCCTGTGGAAATCATCCATGGGAAACAAGAAGGACCAGTGTTAATGGTGAATGCTGCTATCCATGGTGATGAGCTTAATGGCGTAGAAATCGTTCGTCAGATCATTAACCAACTGGATCCACAAAAACTGAAAGGCACTGTCATTGCAGTACCTATCGTTAACGTTTTTGGTTTCATCCATAAATCTCGTTACTTGCCCGACCGACGAGATCTCAACCGTTGCTTTCCTGGCAGTGAAAAAGGCGCACTTGCATCTCGTATGGCACACGGGTTCTTTAACAACATTGCCAAGCGTTGTGACTACATTTTGGATCTACACACAGGGGCAATTCATCGCACGAACTTGCCACAGATTCGCGCAAACTTAAGCAACCCAGAAACTCTACGTATTGCTCAAGCATTTTCGACGCCAGTGATTGTTGATTCAGCATTGCGTGATGGCTCTTTACGCAGTGAAGCAGAAAAATGCGATATTCCAGTGCTCACCTACGAAGCTGGCGAAGCATTGCGTTTTGATCCACTTTCGATCAGCGCTGGTGTACTCGGGATTCGGCGCGTAATGCAAGCCATTGGTATGTTGCGTGCGAGCAGGAAAAAGCTGCCTGAGCCTATCATAGCGAAGTCCACCAGCTGGGTTCGCGCGTCAGGTAACGGCATTTTGCGTACTGTCGTTAATCTGGGAGACAAAGTAGAACAGGGGGAAACGCTCGCTTATATTAGCTCTCCTCTTGGTCATGATGAGATAGAACTAAAAGCCCCGAAGCGTGGTTTGGTTATCGGTCAACAAACATTACCATTGGTGAACGAAGGCGATGCAATTTTCCACCTTGCCTATTTTAACCAAGGTGATAATGCTTTAGAGCAAGCAGTCGAAAGCTATATTGAAGGCCTCACTGAATTCGATGCCGAGCCGCTGACCACCGGACAGATACCGTTAGAAACTCAGTAATTCCTACCAAGTAGGCGCCTGATTAGCTCAAAAGGGGCAACAGTGCTCGCACTATCTTGTTTAAAACCAATAAGCTCAGCGTCCATGATGCTGGGCTTTTTGTTTTATGTACGCTAACGATACTTATCGTAGTTTCCACGAATGGATAAAAAACTTTACAATCCGTCGCAAAAACACATTTGATAATTAATCTCATTATCATTTATTAATCGTAATAATGTTCTTATAATCCCAGCTTCATAAAAACACTATAAATCATCAATATGAAACGATTAAAAAGTCATCCATTCAAAGTAAATCTCATTTCACTGGCTTTGCTCTTCCCTCTTTATTCATATGCCGAGACAGCGCCAAATGAAGAGCTTGAAGTCATAGGCGTTCGTTATGCCAAACCTATTACCATTGCTGAGCCTGCGCAAACCACCATTAATTGGTCAGAGATTGAAGAGCAACAGTACTCTAATTTTGCCTCAATGATCGATGCCGTTCCCGGTGCATCAATAGATGGTGGCGGTCGTTCTGGTGGCGAACGTATTAACATTCGTGGTTTTGATGATCCAAGCGATATCGCCGTCTTTGTCGATGGCGCTCCAATTGGTTTTCAACAATACCGCTACGGTACCTTCTTTTTTGATCCGTTCTTAATTGGCGAAGCAGAAATTATCAAGGGCGCGCACGACTATCGAGCACTCAACGGGAAGTTTGGTGGCTCCATTCGCATTAAAACCAAAAGTGTCGATGATCTCCTGTACGGCGAAAGAAACTTTGGTGCTCGCATCTCAAGTGCATACAACACCAACGGCGATGAGAACGCCTACACGCTAACACTCTATGGTAAAAACGATACTGGTTTTTATTTTCTAGCGAATGGCTCGGTAAAAGATTCTGATGACATTAACGTCGGAGGTGGTGAAACGCTGGATTACTCAGGTTATGAGCAAGAAAACATGCTCGTAAAGGTCGGTTATGAAAACAACGATCACGAGTTTGAATTTAGCCACACTCGCTACAAAGATGAAGGTCGTAAACCTTGGGCTAACCGCCGCGGAAAAATGCCTAACATCACCGAATACAATATCAAGAAATACGGCTCATTAGAAAAAGCCCAATACGCTTACACCGTCGATAACAAATACACGGACAACACCACGACCATCTCTTACCACTACATGCCGACTAACCCGTATATTGATTTCAATATCAAAATGGCACGTTCCGAAAACGATCGTCATTGGGTTCGCCCTGACGTAGCATTCGAGAAAATGTTCGTTTCTGTTGGCAGTTACGGTCATGAGTCATGGCTGAGTTACGAGCGTGACTACGTTGATGTGTTTAACCAAGCACAATTCGGAGACCACACTCTAATCACTGGGCTTCAATATCAAAAAACCGATAGAGACTCGTTGGTATTCAACGCATCATACGACAGTAATGAAGCGAAAAACTACGGTTGGTACACCCCTTACTACGAACCATCTGGCACGCAGTCAATTTATGCCGCTTACATTGCTGATCACTATCAAGCAACAGACCGCCTAACAATCACACCTTCTCTGCGTTACGAATACATCAAGAGTGAAGGAAAAGGGAACGCAGCGCCGGATTATAATGATCCAGCTGCCGGACATAACTACGGTGAAACGACGCATAAAGGCTTTAGCCCACGTTTGGATATCGACTTTGATGCGAGCAATAATACGCGTTTAAACGCCTCCTACGCCTACGCTTTAAAAGCACCAACCGTTGATAACATCTACTCAGTGCAATATGCGCGAGCTACCGCTACGGCTACTGCTTTGAATCTGGACGTGTCTCGTATCCATGCTTATCAAGCAAGCATTATCAACTTAACGGAAGGGCTGGTGAACTCTCGCGATAACCTCGCAACAGAGTTAACTGTGTTCTATAACGATGTTAGCGACACAGTTGATATACGAACGGGCGAAAACCTCGACAAAAATACGACTGAGTTACAAAGCTGGAATACAAACCTAGATGGCTTTAAAAACTATGGCTTTGAGCTAATTTCACAATACCGGATTGAAGATTTCTACAGTAATTTCTCAGCAAGTTACATTCGCGGCAAAAACAAAGGTAGCCTATCTGACTCTACAGGTTCAGATGATGATCATCCTGATGTACCGCCATTAAACATTAATCTGGGTTTGGGTTACGAATGGATTCCTGGTTTACGTACGGGCTGGGAAGTCCGTTGGTATGATGCGCAAACCAAAACCAAGGCAAGCGGTAATAATTTAAAAGTGAAATCGCCAAGTGAGCAATACACGCTACAAAACGCTTACGTGGTTTGGGAAATACAACAAGTCGAAGGCTTGAGCGTTGGCGCGGTTGTGAAAAACTTAACCGATCGTTACTACGAAGCATACCTATCTAATGGCGTGCCTTCGCCTGGTCGCGAAGTCAAACTGCACCTCACTTATCAATACTAACCATACCTAAAAGATGCAGGGCAGACATTAACTGCCCTGTTATATCGTATCCAATGGCCATAATTGCACGCCGTTTTATTTATCAGTATTATCATTTCCTTTTGCTTGCATACACATTATGAACAATCTAAAAACACGGCTTCTTCTGATTTGCTTCTTCCCTGTAGGTAGCCTAGCGCAAGCTTCTGAGAACATTGCAGACTACTTACAAGAACAAAGCAAGCACCAAGTTTCAGAAGATTTTTACGCACAGCCAACAGCAAATAACCTGAATCTAGATGCAAAAACTAACTCTTTAACTTGGCACGAAGATGGTAAGCCGGATCACTGTCGTTACGCCAAGCAGCCCAAAGACGTCGCAACACATTTCGACTACGGTGAAGCAAACGATCTATCTGACGGCTTACAACACTTTGATTTACCGGAAAGACATTCTGCAAAGGTCAAATCGACACATCGCACTTATGCTAATAACCCTCACCTTCTTCCTGGCAATAAACAATTTGCAGCCCCTGAAGACGGCACGTTTAGCTTGTCCGTATCGTCGGATTGTTTTTAGCCGATATAAATAAAAAATGCCCTGAGACAAAACTCAGGGCATTTTCACTATTTGTTTGATGGGTAACGTCACCATCTCACCGATTTAAACTTATTCTTCGTCAGTGTCTACTTCGGTTTCACGTGCTTTGCGGGCTTCTTCTTTACGAACTTTTGCCGCTAGTTGTTCTGCTTCACGCTCTTGAC
Organism: Vibrio sp. YT-17; assembly: GCF_033337375.1. NCBI lineage: Bacteria > Pseudomonadati > Pseudomonadota > Gammaproteobacteria > Vibrionales > Vibrionaceae > Vibrio > Vibrio sp. YT-17. The sequence goes on along the minus strand of NZ_JAWOQP010000017.1, from coordinate 42,413 downwards.
GTTGCGCTGCTTTACGCTCGTTACGAACCACTTGGTTTTGGATAAATCCAGCCAGTTCTTGTTCAGCCCAAGCTTGTGCTTTCTCTTCGCTGTCAAAGCCTGTTTCGCGCTTTGATACTACAGTCTTACGAGATGTCACTTGGCGAGTGATTTCTGCGCTCCAGCCGTTACGTTTTTCAGTGACGCGGATAGCAAATTTTGGATTCTTAGACATTTCTTTCATTTCCTAAGGGATTTAGGGATCAATCAGGGATTCGGTCAACTTGATAACTCCATCTAAGCTGAGCTGTTTAACACCATCCCTTGGTAAGCGCGGTATTAGAGCATAAAAGTAATCTAAACGCTGCAAGTTTTTTACGCTAGATAATAGATGACAAAGAAGAGGCAGAACAAAGCAACGTTTCGCCAAGTCACTAGAAAGAGCGACGAAGAAAAAAGAGTGATAAGAAAAAAGAAAGCGCTGGTCTCTCAACCAACGCTTTACTTAAGCTAGATTAACCTTTGGTTAATTAACCGATATTCTTACGGGCATTTTGGAACATACGCATCCAAGCGCCATTTTCACCCCAACCTTCCGGAGCCCAAGAATTTGCAACTGTGCGGAATACGCGCTCTGGGTGAGGCATCATGATAGTTACGCGACCATCTGCTGTTGTTAAACCGGTAATCGCGTTTGGCGAACCATTCGGGTTGTTCGGGTATTGTTGTGTTGGGTTACCGAGGTTATCCACGTAACGAACCGCAACCGTACCTGATGCTTCAATCGCTGCTAGGTGCTCTGCATCACGTACTTCTACACGCCCTTCTCCGTGGGAAACCGCGATTGGCATACGCGAACCAACCATGCCGTCGAAGAATACAGAATCAGATTTCTGAACTTCAACTAGACTAAAGCGCGCTTCAAAACGCTCAGATTCGTTGCGCACAAAACGTGGCCACAAGTCTGCACCTGGGATCAGCTCTTTCAGGTTTGATAGCATCTGACAACCGTTACATACACCTAAAGAGAACGTCTCTTCACGGTTGAAGAAGGCTTGGAACTGTTCACGAGCTTGTGCGTTAAACAGGATAGACTTAGCCCAACCTTCACCCGCACCTAGTACGTCGCCGTAAGAGAAGCCACCACAAGCTACTAGGCCATGGTATTCATCCAGTACCGCTTGGCCTGTTAGGATATCGCTCATATGGATGTCGGTTGCTTCAAAACCAGCTCGGTCAAACGCTGCTGCCATTTCGACGTGGGAGTTAACGCCCTGCTCACGTAGAATTGCCATCTTAGGTTTAGCACCTTTCGCAATGTACGGTGCTGCTACGTCTTCATTTACGTCGAAGCTGAGCTTAACGTTTAGACCAGGGTCAGAGTTGTCTTTCTTAGCTTCGTGCTCTTGGTCTGCACACGCTGGGTTATCACGTAGACCTTGCATCTTATGCGTTGTTTCAGCCCAGATAACGCGTAGTTCGGTACGTGAACGTTCAAGCACAACTGCATCACCAGAAGTGATAACAAAGTCGTCTGAAGCTTCAACAGAACCAATCACATGTGAGCATGCCTCTAAGCCGTTTGCCGCCAGAGTAGATAGAACTGAATCTAGATCATCATTCTTAACTTGAACAACCGCACCTAGCTCTTCGTTAAATAGAACGGCTAGCGCATCGTCACCCAGTTCTGCGATGTTCGCTTTTACGCCACAGTGACCCGCGAACGCCATCTCAGCCAGTGTAACAAACAGACCGCCGTCGCCTTTATCGTGGTAGGCCACTAACTTGTCATCACTTACTAACGCTTGCATTGCATCAAAGAAGCCTTTTAGCTGCTCTGCATTATCTACGTCAGCAGGTTTGTCACCCAGCTGTTTGTATACTTGTGCCAATGCTGTCGCACCTAAGCGGTTTTTGCCGTTACCCAAGTCAACAAGAACTAGAGAAGTATTTCCTTTGTCAGTGCGTAGTTGTGGAGTCACGGTCTTACGTACGTCTTCCACACGACCAAATGCCGTGATAACTAGCGACAGTGGAGAAGTGACTTCTTTGCTCTCGCCGTTTTCTTCCCACTTGGTTTTCATCGACATGGAGTCTTTACCAACTGGGATAGTCAAACCTAACGCAGGACACAATTCTTCACCAACCGCTTTCACTGCTTCGTAAAGACCCGCATCTTCACCTGGGTGACCCGCTGGAGACATCCAGTTCGCAGACAGTTTAATGTGTTTAATATCACCGATGTCTGTTGCCGCAATGTTCGTTAGTGACTCACCAACGGCTAGGCGAGCCGATGCACCAAAGTCTAGTAATGCCACTGGCGTGCGCTCACCCATCGACATTGCTTCGCCATGGTAAGTGTCGTAGCTTGCCGCTGTTACTGCGCAGTTTGCTACTGGTACCTGCCAAGGACCAACCATTTGATCACGAGCAACCAGACCCGTTACTGTTCGGTCACCGATAGTAATTAGGAATGTTTTTTCTGCAACAGCAGGAAGACGAAGTACGCGATCCACCGCTTCATTAAGCTCAATACCATCACGAACAATGGCAGGGCTTTCCACTTTTAGTGTGGTTGCGTCGCGGTGCATCTTCGGTGGCTTACCAAGCAGGATATCCATTGGCATATCGATTGGCGTATTGTCGAAGTGAGAATCTTCTAGCGTTAGATGACGCTCTTCTGTCGCCACACCCACCACTGCATACGGTGCGCGTTCACGCTTACAGATGGCGTCGAATGCTTCCATGTTTTCTGGCGCTACCGCTAGAACGTAACGTTCCTGTGATTCGTTACACCAGATTTCCAGTGGGCTCATGCCCGGCTCATCGTTTGGTACATCGCGTAATTGGAACTTACCGCCACGCTCACCGTCGTCGACAAGTTCAGGCAATGCGTTAGAGATACCGCCTGCACCCACATCATGGATAAATGCGATTGGGTTGTCGTCGCCTAACTGCCAACAACGGTCGATCACTTCCTGACAGCGACGTTCCATCTCTGGGTTTTCACGCTGTACTGAAGCGAAGTCCAGATCTTCTGCTGACTGACCAGATGCCATGGAAGATGCCGCACCACCACCAAGACCGATGTTCATTGCCGGACCACCAAGTACGATTAGGCTCGCACCCACAGGAATCTCTTTCTTCTGTACGTGTTCATCGCGGATGTTACCCATTCCACCAGCAATCATGATTGGTTTGTGGTAACCACGAATTTCTTCACCCGCATGAGAAGTGACTTTTTCTTCGTAAGTACGGAAGTAACCCAATAGATTTGGACGACCAAATTCGTTGTTGAATGCCGCGCCGCCTAGAGGGCCTTCAAGCATGATGTCTAACGCATTTACAATACGACCCGGCTTGCCGAAGTCGGTTTCCCATGGCTGTTCAAAACCAGGAATACGTAAGTTAGAGGTTGTAAAGCCAACCAGACCCGCTTTTGGCTTACCGCCGATCCCCGTCGCGCCTTCGTCACGGATTTCACCGCCTGAGCCAGTCGATGCGCCCGGCCATGGAGAGATTGCCGTTGGGTGGTTGTGCGTTTCTACCTTCATCAAGATGTGCGTATCTTCATGGTGGTACGTGTATTGACGAGATTTAGGGTCAGGGAAGAAACGCCCCGCTTTAGAACCTGTCATAACGGCTGCGTTGTCTTTGTATGCAGACAGTACATAGTCAGGTGTCGTTTCAAAAGTGTTTTTGATCATTTTGAACAAAGACTTAGGTTGATCTACCCCGTCGATAGTCCAATCTGCGTTAAAAATTTTGTGGCGACAATGCTCTGAGTTCGCCTGAGCAAACATCATCAATTCAATGTCGTTTGGGTTACGCCCAAGCTTAGTAAAGTTCTCTACCAAGTAATCAATTTCATCTTCTGCGAGTGCCAAGCCAAGGGAAACGTTTGCCTCTTCAAGCGCAAGACGACCGCCAGCTAAGATATCAACATGTGCGACAGGCTTAGGCTCTGCAACAGTAAATAATGCTGATGCGGTTTCAAATTCTGTGAATACTGTTTCCATCATGCGGTCGTGAATTAACGCTTTAACAGCGTCAGCTTGAGCTTCTGATAGAACAACTGAAGATTCGACATAATAAGCCGTACCACGCTCTAGACGTTTCACTTTATCCAGACCACAGTTAACAGCGATATCGGTAGATTTAGAAGACCAAGGCGAGATAGTGCCTGGACGAGGCGTAACAAGAAGTAGAAGACCTTCTGGCTCATGCTCTTCGATGGTTGGGCCGTAAGTTAGTAACTTTTCAAGTTTTTCTAACTCTTGGTCATCAAGGTCTGACTTTAGATCGGCAAAGTGCATAAACTCGGCATAAATGCCAGTTACAGGCAGATCTTGTTCACGACAAAGTTCCAGTAGTTTATTAACACGAAACTCAGAAAGAGCTGGGGAGCCACGCAAAATTCTCATGTGCTTAGGTCTCTTATGCAATTGATTAAGGTGATATTGGAATAAATTCAGACACTTAAAATAAGCCCTGTCGAACCTATGCCGATTCCACCTCGTCATTGCGAGCGCATTATATAGTAATTGTTTTTGTGATGTAACATCAAAAGCAACCGTTTGCGTCATTTTTTTTGTCAAATTTGAATTACAACTAAAATGTCGATAAAACACACAATGTCACGTTATAAGTGTGTGATTCACTTTGCCCCATGAGCTCGCTTTGATATAAAGGCAAATAGAAATTTTCCAAGATGTACCTATTAATGCAAATAAGTCACTTCAACCGGCTCAAGCGCAGTGCTCTAATTTTAGTTTCTGTTCTTTTACTCTCTGCTTGCCAGATTGAGTCGGAGCCCAAAAGTGAATTTGAAAAAATTCAAGAACGTGGTGTGCTTCGTGTTGGCACGCTAAACAATCAGCTTTCCTACTACATAGGTCCCGATGGTCCCGCAGGGTTGGATTACGAATTGGCGCGTCAGTTTGCGGAGCAGCTCGGCGTCAAACTCGAGATTAAACCAGCCTTTCGCCAAGCTGAGCTTTTTCCTGCTCTTAAGAAAGGAGATATCGATATCATCGCTACGGGTTTAAATCAAACGTCACAAGCAGTCAAACGATTTAGACCAGGCCCTGCCTATTATTATGTAAGCCAACAAGTGGTATATAAAAAAGGGCAACTTCGACCACGTGATATCGAACAACTCATTGAATACCAAGCCTCGAAAGACGACGAGTCCGACGAAGATACAAATGCAGGCGCTCAAACATTAAAGATCGTTGAACAATCGCAATATGTTCCGACCCTAACAGCGTTAAAGAAGCAGTATCCAGAACTTCAGTTTGAAATTGTTGGTGATGCTGACACGAGAGACTTACTCAAATACGTATCGAAGGGTGAGTTACGTTTTACTGTGACTGATTCGGTGGAACTTTCCCTAGCTCAACGCCTTTACCCCGATCTTGCGCTCGCGTTCGAACTTACAGAAGATCAACCTGTGTCTTGGTTTACTCGACGTTCTGAAGACGAAAGCTTGTATGCAATGCTGATAGAGTTTTTCGGTAACATCAAACAATCAGGAGAACTGTCCACCCTCGAAGAAAAGTACATTGGTCATATTGAAGCATTTGACTACGTTGATACTCGCGCATTCATTCGAGCTCTGGATGACAAATTGCCTAAATGGGCACCTTTATTCCAAAAATACAGCGAAGAGTTCGACTGGCGATTAATTGCAGCATTGGCTTATCAAGAGTCACATTGGAAACCAACAGCAAAATCGCCAACGGGTGTTAGGGGGATGATGATGCTTACTCTGCCAACAGCGAAAAGCGTCGGGGTAACAAACCGTTTAGACCCTGAGCAATCTGTTCGTGGTGGTGTCGAGTACTTACGTCGCATTGTAGGTCGCGTGCCTGATAGCATCAACGAGCATGAAAAAATATGGTTTGCGTTAGCTTCATACAATATTGGTTACGGCCACATGATGGACGCACGACGACTCACCAAAGCACAAGGTGGCGATCCGAACGCTTGGGCCGATGTAAAAGATAGGCTGCCTTTACTGCGTCAGAAGCGCTATTACAGCCAAACTCGCTATGGGTACGCCAGAGGCGATGAAGCGCGTAATTACGTAGAAAATATTCGACGTTACTACCAATCCATCATTGGTCATGTCAGCCAACAGCCAGCGATTGATGAGAATAGCGATGACTTGCAAGTGATTCCGCCGCTCAACCCCGACATTTTGATATCGGGCGCAGTAGAGACCGTCGTAGAACAAGTCTCTGGCGCTTCTGACGTCACGGTTGAAGAAGACACCGAACAAGAAAGCATTGAAGAATAAACCCGCGGTAAACTAGAAAATGACGAGCCTATGAAGCTCGTCATTTTTGTTGAGTCCTAACGAAAACTTATCTAGACTCCAATATTCTGAGTGACACCAACCACACTCAACCATTCCTTTGGTTGGTCGCCTTTTCTTCATCGTTAGTAAAACTGATTGCTTTGTAACAGATTACTTTACAACCACATGGTTTAGCTCACTTGATGAAGCGGCGCTTTCGGCTACACTCTGCCGAAATAACGTCACTCCTATTATTAAGCATCGTATTGAAATTGTTTGCTGGCTCTGTGCAATGCAGAAGTCAAATGAAGAACGTTTAAACCATACAATGTTTAGTGCGATTATCGAGCCTATTGCCAAGCATCGATGAGCCGCGCTTTACTGGTATAAGTCTTGTCTGCAGGAGGTTTTGAATATGAGAAGACGTAGAGTGCAGTCAAAGCGTTTAAATAACACAGTAGCTGCTATCCGACGTAAACGTAAACTGACATGTATGAAAAAGAAAGTAAGTTCACGTAATCGTGTTTTTGTACATTTAGTCAATCACTAGTGCGTCCAAACAAACATCTACCACGTTGTAGGTGTTTGCTAGCCCTCACTACTCCCACTACCTTGCTCGCTCTCTCGATTTTCTAATGCTTTTTGTGCTTGCTTCTTCGCTTTAATTTCCTTTCGGCGACGCTTAAAAAACGCTTGTAGCTGAGTGCGGCACTCATCTTCTAGCAGCCCCTTTTCAACTAAGGCGTAATGGTAAGCGGCTTGGCTTTCAAACAAATTAAGCACTGTTCCTGCAGCTCCAGCTTTTAAATCTGGCGCTCCAAAAACAACCCGCTTAACGCGGCTATGCAATAAGGCTCCGGCACACATTGGGCATGGCTCAAGTGTTACATATAACGTCGTATCCAGAAGGCGGTAATTTTCTAGCTTTTGGCCTGCTTTACGCAGCGTTTGGATCTCAGCATGTGCGGTAGCGTCATTAGTACCAATAGAGCGATTCCACCCCTCAGCGATAATTTCACCATCTTTGACAAGCACTGCGCCAACAGGTACTTCCCCCTCAGCTTCTGCTTGCTCAGCAAGCTCCATCGCTCTGCGCATAAACAATTCATCTTGAGGGGTAAACGGATGGTTAGACAAAGGAGGCTCCAAAGAAACAAAAATGATTGAAGTCGGGAATTTTATCACCAACTTCGGCTTCACTACAGCGACACATCACGGGACAAAGTCTGCAACTCCAAAAAACTAGTTACAAGACCTATCGATGTTCGTTTTACGAGAACAAAAAAGCGCAGATCGAAGACCTGCGCTTTTTGGCTGCCAATTAGCGGCTTTCACACCCTAAACGTTTTTACATTGTGTAAGTGTAAGGAGCTTGAATGCCTAGCGGGATACCTACCATCCAATAAGCAACTAGGAAGATAGACCAACCGATCAGCATTGCGATCGAGAATGGCATCATTAGTGACGCAAGCGTACCGATACCAGCCGACTTCACATAACGCTGACAGTAAACCACTACAAGAGGGAAAAATACCATTAGAGGCGAAATGATGTTCGATACAGAGTCACCCACACGGTAAGCCGCTTGAGACAGCTCAGGCGAGATACCAACCGCCATTAGCATTGGCACTAAGATTGGACCAATTAAAGCCCATTTTGCCGATGCCGAACCAATAAGTAGGTTTACAGACGCGGTTAGAAGGATCATACCGATGATGGTCACTTCACCTGGTAGGTTCATCGCTTTTAAGCCTTCTGCGCCATACAACGCTAGCATCGTACCGATGTTTGACTGAGCAAATGCAGATAGGAACTGAGCACAGAAGAACGACATAACAATGTATGCGCCCATGGTTGACATAGTATCAGCCATCGCTTTGATAATGTCGTTGCTGGTCTTGAACGTTCCAGACACTTTACCGTAAACGTAACCAGGAATGATAAACAGAATAAAGATCAACGGCACGATAGACTTCATTATCGGTGCTGAGAAGGCAGTAATTTCACCTTCAGGCGAGCGAAGTGCTGATGTTTCTGGAATTAACGCTGCAACAAGTAAAGCAATACCCGCCATCATTGCCCAACCTGCATAACGGAATGCTTTTGATTCCAGTTCAGTAAATGAACCTAGGTTTGGCGCGGTTTCCGCATCATCATCAATTGGCATTTTTGATAAACGAGGCTCGATGATTTTCTCTGTCACGTACCAACCAATCCCCACAATAATGATAGAGGATAGGCCAGTGAAGAAGATGTTCGCTAATGGGTTAACCACATATTCAGGATCAAGAACCTGCGCCGCAGTTTGCGTAAAGCCAGCCAATAGCGGATCGATACCTGAAGGGATAAAGTTTGCAGAGAAGCCACCAGATACACCTGCAAATGCTGCCGCAATACCTGCTAAAGGGTGACGACCTGCCGCATGGAAGATAATACCGCCAAGAGGAATAACCAGAACATAGCCTGCATCTGCCGCAGTATGCGACACAATAGCAACCAAAATCAGCATTGGAGTAAGAAGCTTAGCTGGCGTGAAGTTCAGCATCTTCTTAAGACCCGTCGTAATAAAACCCGAAGAATCTGCAACACCCACACCTAGCATTGCGACAAGTACGATACCCAGTGGCGCAAAGCCAGTAAACGTCGTCACCATGTTAGCAAGGAAACTTGCTAGCGCTTCGCCCGTAAGTAAGTTGGTGATAGTAAGAGCTTCGCCCGTTCGAGGGTTTGGAAGATCGAATGATACATTCGACAAAAGTGCTGACGCCGCCCAAGTAATGATCAATGCCCAGAAGAACAAAATCGCAGGATCAGGGATTTTGTTACCTGTCCTCTCGATAAAGTTTAAAAAGCGCTCCATCCCGCTCGGCTTCGATGATGGTGCTTTATTTACAGCTTGGTTACTCATGGTAACTCCATAGTGAATGATGTTGGTGCCAAGGCCTATTTGAATAATTATAACGGCCTACTATCCAACGAGTATTCTAGTAAACACTAATGGAGAAAGCACAAGGTTCTAGATTTTTTTTCATAATTGGAGACATATTTTGCAAAAAAACAAAACCAAAGATACAAGCCTGAAACATTATGGAAAAATCAACATATACATTTAGTAAACGAGCTGGCAAAAACAGAGGTTGCATAGAGCGATGAATAGATAGTTTTAAGAAAAGAAACTATACGTGATGAGAAGCAAGAAATAATTCTCTTCAATATAAAAAGGGCAACGCGGACAGTGAACACCTTATCCAGAACTCCAATCGGTTTTGATTGAATCGGCGTAAAACAGGAACCTAGACTATTTAATCAAATTCGCTATGTTTAGAGATCATGGTTTTCAGCTCTACCGATTGTATTTTACCGTGGCGATCTTGCCATAGAGCTTCCATATGTATCGTTTTAAGTGCGCCCGACAGAGTTGCCGTTGGCACAGACCAAGATAAAGTATACAAGGGGTGCGTAGTATCTTCCCCAGAGACAATATTTGTATCAAAATTAGCGGCGGGCATCGAGGGGACTGCAGAAATAGCCCCACGCGTACGAAACCACTCTAATTTCTGCTCAGCAAGATTTAGCGCTTCAATGCTATGCATCGCGTAATCTGCCCGCAGCTCAATGTAAGCTTGCAACTTAACCAATCCAAGAGCACCGACACCAATTAAAATAAAAGAAATCATTATTTCAATTAAACTAAAACCATGTTGTTTACTTGGCATTCCAACTTCCCTCTTGCCAACGAACATCATTTCTCCTTGTTGTAGGTCTTTTGCTGGAATCAAATAGTAACTCCATTGAGCCCGCAATTGAGGTTTTTAACCCATCAGTATCAAAACCATAACCACCCGTTGCGTGAAATGCCCCTGCATCAACATAAACAGTTTGTGTAAGATCAGTATATTGTTTACCAATGGTAAAATTAGTCGGTGAGCCATCAGCATTCGAGAACAAACTTTCCCAATAGCTTTTTAACTCATCAGGAGCAAACTGTGGTTTAGTTTTATCGACTAAATGAAAAAGCGAACCCTGAAATGTTGTTGAACCAGTATTGATAAAAATACCATCTTGAATAACTAACGTATATTTCTCATGGTTGCCTTGAAGTGCTAAATTCCCGTGAATGGCGCAGTCACCAGTAATCCAAACCTTATCTACTTCCTTAAAAGCATTTTCGATAGCTGATTTACACTGTGTCGCATTTGACAAATTGATTTTCCCAGCTTTCGGAAATGAAGCTTTGACTTTATCAATGTTTTCCGGTGTTTTTTTGTAATCAAAAAAGGTTTGGAATGGATCGACTTCAGAGTCATAAACAAAATCGCCTTTTAGCTGCGGATCAGAAGTTTCAGGTTTATTAGTTTTCGTAATTGCATTCCCAGCTTTTACTGTAACATTGGTTGTCGTTGCAGCGGTACACCCTCCAGCAGGAGAACCATCATATAAGCTATTCGCTCTTATTGATGCAGTGTTATATTTTGATCCTGTGCTTCCGCCTTCCATGGTATAACTATACCGATAAGTCAGTGATATGCATTCATACAGATTGTCAGAATTAAGATCACCTTTCGCATCTGGATGAACCTTTAAATCACCATAAGTAGTTAACTTGGATGTGGTTTGTATCGCTCCTTTTCCACGATTACTTAGTGTACTGAAAGTTTTATTGAGCTGGGCCCAACCATTGTGAGATATAGAATTAATACGATAGACTCCTGCCCCTATATCAGTAACGTTCAGCTGGCTAAGGTTTAATTCCCTCTTACATAAGGTATTTAAATTATTGTGATTAATTGGGATGAGCTCGTTCACTATGGATACATCATCTGTGACATAAGCAAATAGACACTCAAGCCCCCCTTCCGCTTCCCAGTGCTGTTGCCGAGAACTAACTTCATTCTGCGCACGCTTAATTTGATAAAATAGATTCTTATATGACCCTAACGTCACAACCAAAGCGAAAGAGAGCAGTATGGAAGTAATAAGTAACGTGGCCACTCCTTGTTGATGCTTACGTATCATTGCCAATTCCTTTGCTGAACTTGTAATAAAATGGCGTGAGAAATTGCCGGATCATTTTTTAATTCAGCGGCCATTGAAATAGAAATAAACGCACTCTCTATTGACGAACCTGATAGTAATGTTCGACTAACACCAAATTGAGTTACTTTAATTTGCTTAGGATCAAAAAGATCAAAACATCCACTAGCAGCAGACACGACACTTAAAGGTGATGGTGAATCATCCTGGCAATATTCCAACATATTATCCTTTAACCGATATATCGTATTACTCACAGAGCTTGCTGTGTTTCGATAAACATAACCGATTTTTTCGGATTGTTGATATAGAACGCTAGGAGAACCGGAAAGCATCATTGATTTTGTCGTAATACCATCAAACCCTGCTCGCTGAATATCCTCTTTCACTTGTTGAATTACACTACTCATCTGCTGAAGTAGCATTATTTCCTTGCTTCGCTGCACAGCTGTTTTTTGGTTAGAAAGAAACACTGCGCCAACAATGCCCAAAGCGACAAGTCCTAACAACGCAGCAATCATAAACTCAACAAGTGTACTACCCTGCTGTTTAGCATTGTTCAAAGCCATATTTTGCCTTATTCATAGCGCACACTTTTACTCGCCCTGCTCCGTTATGAACAGTTACTTTTATCGGACTGGTATCCGCTTGAGATTTCTTCAGGTGAATACTTCCCGCATTTTTGGGATTCCCCATAACACGATCAAACTTGACGCTAGTTATATTACTCGACACCACCAGACCCCGATATAGATGACCTTGCAGCTCAGCAACAGTATTCATTGAAGTAATGTCAGTGACATTCGATACACTCGAGAGTGTGAGCTTCCAGCTTCCGGTGGATGAAGGCAAGCCTTGAATATGAACCCAAAAATCTTGATTTCTCATCACCGATTCCGATTTCGCTTGGATCAAAAAACCCTGTAATTCGTTGGCTAAATTCACTATTTTCATGTGTTGGCTAACTTTTGAAAAACTTGGGGCGACAAAAAGTAGTAGTACTGACAAGACAGCAACAGTAATAAGAAGCTCCAACAACGTAAACCCGCGAGGCATTTCCCAAATTCCTATGTAAACGGCAAAAGGGCCGTAATTCATCTTGCACAGATGCTATCACCTGCCAAAAATAGGCGGAAAAGTGAAAAGGAAACTACTCGTGATGATTCGAATTTCTCGTTGTAACGGCTACAAAAAAGGATTGAGAGGGATGACATTGATCGAATTACTGGTAGCTGTAGTGATTGTCGGGATCATTGCGGCTGTCGCCTACCCTTCTTACACCAATCATGTGCTCAAGTCTCATAGGACGGTTGCCTTGAGCGATCTTAGTCGAATTCAGCTAGAGCTAGAGACATCTTATGATGGTGGGTACGACTGGAGTCATATTATCTCTGGAGGCACATGCACTCTATGTGACTCAGACAAAAATAGATTTTCTTTCAATATTGCGAGCTCTGCAAGTACGGCCTATACCATTACAGCAACAGCAAAATCGGCTCTGGGACAAGACGACGACGAGTGTTTGACTGGCGCTAAAACGATTACTTTAACGTCAACAAATGTCGAAGAACCAAGTGATTGCTGGAATTAGAAGAACACCGAGATGCAAAAAGGCCTGCATTTTAGCAGGCCTTTGTATTTGTGCTTTTCACTAAAGTCTTAGCTGGTTAAATCATCAAAGAACTTTTTCACACCGTTGAAAAAGCCTTCTGATTTAGGCTTGTGCTTTGTCGCCGCTTCACCACCACAAGATTCTTCAAACTCTTTGAGCAGTTCTTTTTGGCGTGAGCTTAGATTTACTGGTGTTTCGACAACCAACTTAACAATCAAGTCACCGATACCGCCACCGCGAACGCCTTTCACACCTTTACCACGCATGCGGAACATACGACCTGTTTGCGTTTCTGAAGGTACTTTTAGGCTTACGCGACCATCTAGAGTTGGTACTTCAACTTCACCACCTAGAGCTGCCATCGCAAAGCTTACTGGCACTTCACAGTATAGGTTGTTGCCATCACGCTCGAAGATATGGTGCTCTTTCACGTGCACTTGTACATACAAGTCGCCAGCAGGCGCCCCCATTTCTCCCGCTTCACCTTCGCCAGATAGGCGAATACGATCGCCAGTATCAACACCTGCCGGGATCTTAACGTTAAGTGTTTTTGTTTTCTGCTTACGACCTTGACCATGACACTCATTACAAGGGTCTTTAATGATTTTACCTTTGCCGTGACAGGTAGGACAGGTTTGTTGCACTGCGAAGAAGCCCTGGCGCATCTGTACTTGACCATGACCATGACAGGTACCACATGTTTCAGCAGATGAACCTTTCTTCGCGCCACTACCATCACAGGTATCACAGTGTACTAGTGTCGGTACTTCGATCTCTTTCGTTACACCACGAACCGCTTCTTCTAGCGTCAATTCCATGTTGTAACGTAGGTCAGCACCTCGCTGGGCACGGTGGCCACCACCGCCACGACGACCACCACCAAAGATGTCACCGAATACATCGCCAAAGATGTCGCCGAAATCAGCACCGCCGCCGCCAAAGCCGCCGCCACCGAAACCACCGCCGCCTTGTTCAAAAGCTGCATGACCGTATTGGTCGTACGCCGCTTTCTTTTGAGGGTCGGTCAGAACTTCGTACGCTTCTTTTACTTCTTTAAACTTGTCCGCCGCAGAATCATCACCCTGGTTTCGGTCTGGGTGGAATTTCATCGCTAGACGCTTATACGCCTTTTTGATATCGCGCTCTGAGGCATCACGGCTTACGCCTAATACTTCGTAAAAATCACGTTTTGACATGTTCTTCGTCACCAGTTAATTACTACAAACGGCATCGATTCACCGCTTGGTGTTTGTATCGTTCTAGGTAAGTGCACTTGTCTGCAACATACTTAACTAGAAAGACAGCGTTTACAAACAGACGGGCGTAAGAGTTGCCCCAAACGCCCGCACACGAAGTCTTATCGACCCCAGATGGCTATGCAGCCATCTGGTTAAGAAATATTATTTCTTGTCGTCTTTAACTTCTTCGAACTCAGCATCTACAACGTCGTCTTCTTTAGACTGTGCACCTGCGTCAGCACCTTGTGCTTGCTGCGCTTGAGCTTGTTGTTGAGCGATTTCCATCAGCTTTTGAGAAGCGGTCATTAGTGCTTGAACTTTAGCATCGATAGCTTCTTTGTCTTCGCCTTTACGTGCTGTTTCTAGCTCAGAAATTGCTGCTTCAATCTTCTCTTTCTCTTCTGCAGGTAGCGCTTCACCAGCTTCTTCTACTTGCTTACGAGTACCGTGAATCATTTGGTCAGCTTGGTTACGTGCAGTCGCTAGCTCTTCGAACTTCTTGTCCGCTTCTTTGTTAGCTTCTGCTTCTTGAACCATTTTCTCGATGTCTTCATCGCTTAGACCGCCAGAAGCTTGGATAGTGATCTTCTGCTCTTTACCAGTCTGCTTGTCTTTCGCAGACACGTGTAGGATACCATCCGCATCAAGGTCAAACGTAACCTCGATTTGTGGCATACCACGTGGTGCAGGCTGGATGCCTTCTAGGTTAAATTGGCCTAGAGACTTGTTGTACATCGCTTGCTTACGCTCACCTTGTAGAACGTGGATAGTTACCGCGCTCTGGTTGTCTTCCGCTGTAGAGAAAACTTGGTTCGCTTTAGTTGGGATAGTTGTGTTCTTCTCAACTAACTTAGTCATCACGCCACCCATTGTCTCGATACCTAGAGACAGTGGAGTTACGTCTAGTAGTAGTACGTCTTTAACGTCACCAGCAAGTACACCACCTTGAACTGCAGCACCCATTGCTACTGCTTCGTCAGGGTTTACGTCACGGCGCGCTTCTTTACCAAAGAACTCAGCAACTTTCGCTTGAACCATTGGCATACGAGTCTGACCACCAACTAGGATTACGTCAGTGATGTCGTTTACTGATAGGTCAGCATCAGCTAAAGCTACTTTTAATGGCTCAAGAGAGCGTTGTACTAGGTCTTCAACTAGAGATTCTAGTTTTGCACGAGTCACTTTAATGTTCATGTGCTTAGGACCAGTTGCATCTGCAGTAACGTAAGGTAGGTTTACGTCTGTTTGAGAAGTAGAAGAAAGCTCGATTTTCGCTTTCTCTGCTGCTTCTTTAACACGCTGCATTGCTAGTGGGTCGTTCTTAAGGTTGATGCCTTGCTCTTTGTTGAACTCATCAACCAAGTAGTTGATTAGACGGTTATCAAAGTCTTCACCACCTAGGTGAGTATCACCGTTAGTTGCTAAAACTTCGAATGTTTTCTCGCCTTCAACTTCATCAATTTCGATGATTGAAATATCGAATGTACCACCACCAAGGTCGTATACCGCGATAGTGCGATCGCCGCCTTTCTTATCTAGACCGTAAGCTAGTGCAGCTGCCGTTGGTTCGTTGATGATACGTTTAACTTCTAGACCTGCGATACGGCCAGCGTCTTTTGTCGCTTGACGCTGAGCATCGTTAAAGTAAGCAGGTACTGTGATAACTGCGCCAGTTACTTCCTCACCAAGGAAGTCTTCAGCAGTTTTCTTCATTTTCTTAAGAACTTCAGCAGAAACCTGAGGAGCTGCCATTTTTTGGCCTTTCGCTTCTACCCAAGCATCACCGTTGTCAGCCTTAACGATTTTGTAAGGCATGATTTCGATGTCACGCTGAACTTCTTCGTCTTCAAAACGACGACCGATTAGACGCTTAATTGCAAATAGCGTGTTTTCTGGGTTAGTTACTGCTTGACGTTTCGCTGGTTGACCTACTAGCGTCTCACCGTCAGTGTAAGCAATAACCGATGCAGTAGTACGTTCGCCCTCTGCGTTTTCAATTACACGTGGTTTGTCGCCGTCTAATACAGCAACACATGAGTTAGTAGTACCTAAGTCAATACCAATGATTTTACCCATCTGGCTATCTCCGAATAAATTCTATTTTCGTTTGGTTATAACCCCAATGTGGGGGGAGGAGAATCGGGTTTCAACCCTTGCTCACAAACAAAAATAATCAATGTTTGCTTCTCTATGCCACATAGATAAGGGCGGCAAAATGCTTTTCAAGGGCAGAATTAAAAAAAAGCGTCTTTTTTCGAAATTTATGTGTTTCTTTCTGATTAGTTGGGAACTCGTCACACTGCTGTAGCGCAACAAAACGTCATTTCCCAGATAAATTTATTTATGTCCGACTCTTCCTAAATAAAAAACGAGCTCATAAGAGCTCGCTTCAATATTAGGGTTAAAATAAATTATTCAAGGTATTAGGCGTTCGCTTGAGCAGGCTCAGCATCAACACCTTCTTCTTTACCTATCTCACCTTCTGTTTTTGCAACAATGGTGTTCACTGCCGTGTCGCCGACAACGTTAGATGATGTACAGAACATATCATTTATACGGTCGACCGCTGCAATGATTGCTAAACCTTCAGGTGGTAAACCTAGTTGGTGAAGCAAAACGCCTACCATTACCACGCCGCCCCCAGGAACGCCGCCAGCACCAATAGATAACAGAAGAATAGTTAAGCCAAGTGTGAAGATGTCTGCGGTGTTAATTGGCTGGCCAAAAGCGTTCGCAACAAACATCGTTGCTAGAGCAATATAGATAGACACACCAGACATATTCATCGTTGCGCCCAGTGGTACACCGAAGCCAGCAACCGATTTAGAGACCTGAAGCTTTTCTGTCAGTGTGCGCATCGTTACCGGGATAGTCGCGTTTGAGCTCGCGGTAGATAGAGAGAAAAGAATCTGCTCACGAGTTGCACGTAGGAAAGTCTTTGGAGAAGTTCCTGTCGCAATACTCACTGCCATTGGGTAGAAGAAGAAGATCCAGAACACCAACATCGCAACCACCAAAGCCACGTAACCGGCAACGGACATTAATGTATTGGCGTTTAGCGTTGCACCTAGTTGAATCATTAGTGCGAACACACCATATGGTGCAAGACTCATCACTAATCCAACCAATTTCATCATGATTTCATTTGCCATTTTGAATGTGCGAATAGCTGGGCCACCACGAGAATCCAAAGCTTGAATTGCAAGCCCCGTCAAAATTGCCATAAAGATGATTTGCAGCATGTCGCCGCTAGCAAACGCTTGTACAGGATTGCTAGGAACAATGTTAACAACTAAAGAGAAAATGTCCGGCGTCTCTGTCGTTGTCAGCTGTACAGCCTCAGATACCGTTCCTGCTAGATTAGCGCCCGCTCCTGGCTGGAAGATCAAGCCGACAGTCAAAGCCGCCGTAATCGCAATGATGGTGTTAAGAATGTAAAGGGTAAAAGTTTTTCCACCAAGACGACCAAATGCACTGATGTCTTTCAAGTCAACAATGCCGCATACGATTGAAACGTAAACTAAAGGAACAACAAGCAATTTGATCAGTGAGACGAACATGCCGCCAACACCTTCTGCTGCTCCAAGTAGGTATGTATCAAAAATCGCAATACCGCTAAATAAGTACTGAATTGCTGTCCCCAGCACAAGGCCGGCAAACAAGCCTATAAAAATCTTACTAGAAAGCGATTTATCCATTATAAATCTCCGATATGTTGTGTTTACTATTTACATTTTTGTAGTTATATATGCTTACTTTTAAAGCATTAGTCGCAAATCATACACACCGAAGTTACAAAATAAAGTGATAATTTACATTTTTGTTAACGACATTGTTTTAGAAAAAATGACTATATTTACATTCCTATGCAGAACAAATATTCACACAACGAATGATTACAATCACTTATAGCCCTTTCCGTTAATAAACACGCAGCGAGATGAGAGAAAATCTCCTATAGGAAAATAATTAACCAATAGGAAAAAATATGAAGGGGATCAAATTTTCATTTATCGATATACAACGAAGTTCGATGCAGTCATTTATGTTTAAAACAAAAAAGCGCCCATCAAAAATGATGGGCGCTTTTATATTTAAAAAACAGGTAGTTAAAGTTACTTAGCAACCATTACCATTGCCGGACGAATCACACGGCCGTTTAGTTCGTAACCTTTTTGCATAACAAACATAACAGTGTTTGATTCATGATCAGGGCTCTCCTGAATCGACATCGCTTGATGGAACTCTGGATTGAATGCTTCACCTTCAGGGTTGATTGCTTTCAAGCCAAATTTCGCTACAACGTCTACAAACGTTTTATGTGTTAGTTCAACGCCTTCTAGGAACGGCTTCACAGTTTCATTCTCTGTATCTGCCGCTTGAATTGCACGCTCTAGGTTATCAATAACAGGAAGCAGCTCTTCTGCAAACTTGTTCAACGCAAACTTACGTGCTTTATCGATCTCTTGCTCAGTGCGACGACGCATGTTTTCTACTTCAGCTTTAGAACGCAACACCGCATCTTGTTGCTCTTTTACTTTTGCCTCGCTAGACAATAGTGCCGCTTCTAGTTGAGCAATCTTAGCGTCTGTCTCATCACCAAGCTCTTCAAGCTCAGCTTCAACTTCTTGTGCTTCAGCTTCTACTTTTTCAGCCTCTTCGATGATTTGATCAAGCTCTTCTTCTGTAACTTTGTTTTCTTCGTTGCTCATGATATCTCCAGAATTCAACATAATGCCCTTAAAGCCATGCGCGTTTTTGCGGGCTTTAACCACATAAAAATTCGCATATTTAGGTGACTTGCCATTATTATGGGGATGAAGATTCCTGATTCAAGCCTCTTTAATGCGGAAATGCTATGAAAAATCCATGTAACGTGATCGCGATTATCGGAAAACCAAGAGATCAACAAGCAATTCAAACTCATAAAGAGTTGTACCAATGGTTGACCTCTGAGGGCTATAAAGTATTCATTGACGATCGCCTTGCCGCAATACTGGATGATATCCCACAGAGTCAGTTTGCTAGCTTAGTTGAACTAGGAAAAAATGCCGATCTAGCCATTGTGGTTGGTGGCGATGGCAACATGCTAGGTGCAGCAAGAATTTTATCCCGATTTGATGTACCAGTTATAGGCGTGAACCGTGGAAATCTGGGCTTCTTAACTGACTTGAACCCAGACGACTTCCAAGCGTCTCTGCAAGCGGTACTCGACGGTGAGTATATTGAAGAGGAGCGTTTTCTTTTAGAGGCGGAAGTACACCGCCACGGACAAATAAAGAGTCATAACGCTGCGCTAAACGAAGCCGTACTTCACCCAGGGCAAATTGCCCATATGATTGAATTTGAAGTGTACATAGATGAAAGCTTCGCCTTCTCTTTACGGGCCGACGGTTTGATTGTCTCCACTCCGACTGGCTCGACGGCATATTCACTTTCTGGCGGCGGCCCAATTCTTTCTCCTAGCTTGAATGCCATTTCACTCGTGCCAATGTTCCCGCATACATTGTCGAGTCGACCTTTGGTGGTTGATGGAAAACGTCGAATTAAATTGGTGGTATCACCAGAAAACCGTGGAACACAAGAAGTTAGCTGTGATGGACAAGTCTCACTTCCAGTTACCCCTGGCGACGAAATTCACATCTATCAAAGTCCAAATGTACTAAAGCTCATCCATCCAAAAGACTACAGCTACTATCACGTCTTACGGAATAAGCTTGGCTGGTCTAGTAAATTGTTCTAACACTTGTTACTCAGGGTAATAACTTCAATAAAAAAGCCAGCAGCTCAATTGCTACTGGCTTTTGGCTTTCTTAGACAAGAAATAGACACAAAGTAGTGAGGCGACACGATATTTGTCATCATTAAAGAGAAGCTTATAAATTTTGATCCTGTGGGCAAACTTTACACAAAAGATAGAAAAGCAAATTCAATGATCTATGTCCGGTGATATTCTCACCATGAATAGAGTATTAACTCTATTTCATACAATCAATAAAGGACATATTATGAAGAAAACCATCATTCTGTCTGTTCTCAGTACATTAGCACTTATTGGCTGCCAATCAGAGGAAACGCAAGTCAACAGTGTGTCCAATGCAAAAGCGGAAGATATCACTAAGACGAAACGGGCCCTAGCTCAACAATTGAGTGAGAATTATGCTGCCATTGAACCCATGCTGAGAAGAGATATTACTCCGCAACAGACTAACGTGTCTGTATCAGCATTTGTTAAGCAAAACCCTAACTCAGAGTTCAGCCGCCAGCTTGTACAAGCTGACACTCAAATTCGTAGCTGGAAAGGTATTTCTGAATACTCTGATCAGTTGTTAGAAGTTCGCTTGGCAAATGAAGCCATGATAACAGCATGGCAAAGTGGCGAGGTCGAGCCATTATTTGCATTTGAACCAAGTGGTGATGATGAGAATTGGCAATACATCGAAGCATTTGATGTTTATGGCAACATCCATCAACTCGATGTTTACCAGCTCCCTGAGGTACCTGTACTTGTCGTTGATAACAATAGCTCTGCAGAGCTAAAAGCAGGCTTGCAAGCTATGCAAGCTGAGATGAAAAAACTCGGTCAACCAGCTTTAGTTCAACCATATATTGCTGATGAACAACGCCAAAATACACCGCTATTGTCAAGTAGCGCAGTGGGCGAAGCGGCTCCAATTCAAACCACGCAGTTGAAAAAGATCCGTCTAGCCGATGACAAAGAACCTTGGATCTCTGGCAAGGCAGAAATCTACGCTATCGTAACGGGCGTCAATCCAAGTCGTGATGAACCTACTCTCGATTTGGTGGAGCTTCCATACTTAGACTACGATAACCAAGATTACTATCCAAATCAGATCATTATTCACTGGTCTCGTTACCGCTGGGGTGCGGCAGACATTGTGCTCATGGAGCAAGATGACGGCACAGACTATAAACAATTGGCAAAACTCCTTGTTCAAGTTGCCGAAGAAGTATTGAAAGCGATTCCAGATCCAGAAGTTCAGGCTTACGCGATTATTCCGCAAATCACGAACAAGATCATCGACACTATCCCCGATGGTGTACTCACGAATGATGATGACTTCGTCGACGTTTACTACACTCTAATGCAAGATACTTCATACGTAGATCACCCAGGTGCAGGTGTGAATGCAGTCGTCACACTAGAACCACTAACGATTAACCCAACTCGTCCGTAACCTGTTCAATTTTAATGAGTCGTTGTAATCACATCGGCTCATTTTTCCCACTTCATCACAAAAAAACAGCCTACAAAGAAAATTTTCCCTACCTGACTTTACTGTATAAAGAAACAGTATATACTGTTCCCTTATACAGTATTGTTCAGTTATACAGGTAAATAAAATGCTGGCTCATCTAAGTGTTAATAATTTTGCGATTGTTAAGTCTTTACAACTCGAGCTTTCTAAGGGCATGACCACCATTACAGGTGAAACAGGCGCGGGTAAATCCATTGCTATCGATGCTTTAGGGCTCTGCTTAGGCGGACGAGCCGATGCCGGCATGGTGCGACAAGGTGAAGAGAAAACCGAAGTTAGCGCCGCTTTTTTATTGGACAACAACTTACATGCAACACGTTGGTTAGAAGATAACGATCTGCTAGATGGCAGTGAGTGTATTTTGCGTCGTATTATCACAAAAGAAGGCCGCTCAAGAGCCTTCATTAATGGCAGCCCTGTTCCACTATCACAACTCAAATCTCTAGGGCAGCTACTTATCAATATCCATGGGCAGCACGCTCATCATCAATTGATGAAAAGTGAGCACCAAATGGCCATGCTCGACCAATATGCTGGGCATTTAAACCTACTAAAAAGCACACGAAGTGCTTACCAGCATTGGCGTCAGGCGGATAATAACCTCAAGCAGCTAAAAGAAAATAGCCAGCAAAACCAGGCGCAAAAACAGTTGCTTGAATACCAAATCAAAGAACTGAATGAGTTATCGCTAGGTGAAGAAGAATTTGCAGAGCTCGAGCAAGAGCATAAACGACTATCCAACAGTGGTGAACTCGCCACTACCTGTCAGCAAGCCATCGAACTTATTTACGAAGGTGAAGAAGTCAATGCGCTTGGTATTTTGCAATCGGCCAATCACTCCCTAATTCAATTAGCCGAATTAGATGAAAAGCTATCTGAGCTACCTAACATGCTGTCAGAAGCGATGATTCAACTTGAAGAAACGAAGAATGAATTACGCAGCTACTTAGATGGCATCGATGTTGATCCAGCTCGTATGGCTTATGTAGAAGAACGTTTTTCTAAAGTGATGTCTGTAGCTCGTAAACACCACGTAATGCCAGAAGAACTCTACCAGCATCATCAAGATCTTCTGGCCCAAGTAGAAGCGTTAGATTGCTCCGATGAACGTTTAGATGAACTTGCTCAAGAAGTAGAACACAAGTACCAAAGCTTTCTAACACAAGCAGAAAAACTGCACAAATCACGCAGCCGTTACGCAAAAGAACTGAACAAACTGATCACACAAAGCATGCACGAATTGAGCATGGAGAAAGCAGTATTCAGTATCGAAGTTAGCAATGACAACACGCACCCATCGCCGCTTGGCATGGACAGCGTGTGCTTCTTAGTATCGACCAACCCGGGACAACCATTGCAACCTATAGCAAAAGTTGCGTCAGGCGGTGAGCTATCACGTATCTCTCTAGCTATCCAAGTGATCACCGCTCAGAAAGTAGATACACCAAGTTTAATCTTCGATGAAGTGGACGTAGGTATTAGTGGCCCAACAGCTGCCGTAGTGGGCAAAATGCTACGCAAGCTTGGCGAATCTACTCAAGTATTGTGTGTCACTCACCTCCCTCAAGTTGCCGGATGCGGCCATCAACAAATGTTTGTTGCTAAGCAAACCAAAGCAGGCCAAACCGAAACCCAAATGCACGCATTAGATGAACAACAACGTGTGGCAGAATTAGCTCGCTTACTTGGTGGTAGTCAAATAACCGACTCAACGTTGGCAAACGCAAAAGAACTGCTTATCGCCGCTTAATAAATCGACAAGGGATGAGATATGGATATCAGAGCAATACACAAAACCAACTGCTTAGATCTCATCCCTATTTTTATTGAGTTAGAACATTACTACTTCAAAGAAAAAGCTTCATCAAAACACGATCTGGTCCATTATCTAAAGAGCCAAGTCTTCTCTGAACATTCTGGTGTTAATATCATTGCGGTTTACGATAATGATGACGTCGTAGGCTTTGCATCTTATACCGTCATGTTCCCTGCCCCAAAACTCTCAGGGCAGATGTACTTAAAAGATCTGTTCGTATCTTCGAAGGTTCGAGGAAAAGGGGTTGGTCTCAAGTTAATGAAGTATCTGGCATCTTTGGCGATCAAGTGTGGATGCCAAAGGTTGGACTGGACAGCTGAAAGTAGTAACCCTACCGCAGGTCAGTTTTACCGCTCAATTGGTGCAACACTAATTCATGAAAAAGAGTATTATCGTTTTTCAGGTGATGCATTACGCGAATTCGCCAAAACCGACTAACGAGTCACTAGGCTTTGCTCACCGCTGAAAGCGTCCATCACCCTACTTCCGATTGAAATTTGCTCTTCGTCACCTAACTAATACGTCATGTGGTGACATTTACCGCCTAATATCGGTGAATAAATGCAACTCAACTCAAAATTCGTTGTCAGATTGTCTACCATACGACGCATAGCTTTTTACATCTGCGTCGAGCTTGTTTATTATCAGCGCAGTATTTTAAAGGTTACTAAGAAATTATTATGCAATTAAAGAAGTGGTTAGTTGCCGTACCATTAGCAATGACATTGCTGACAGGATGTTCGGTATTGGAAAGACTGGTTTATCGTATTGATATCAACCAAGGCAACTATGTAGAACAAAGTGCGGTTGATAAATTAAAGTTTGGGATGACTAAAGCACAGGTTCGCTTCGTATTAGGGTCGCCAATGCTTATTGAAAACGGCTATCCAAACACTTGGTATTACATCTATCATCATACTCCTGGCCATGGCGAACCAGTACAGAAAGATCTGATTGTAAACTTTAATGACCAAGGCACACTCGCAGACATCAGTGGTGACTTTCCAAAAAGTGACGCATTTTACGAGCAAATTCAGTAAACTGACTTTTGCAAAAAAACCTCCCGTTTGGGAGGTTTTTTATTATATAGAAATCACGTTAGTCAAACTTTGAGTAACTCACATGAGCTATTGGGTTTATATTAATCTTGCTTATTTTTACGTACAGAACTAGGCTTGCCACCGGTGACTGGGTCTGCACTCCCCTCGGCTTTAGCCTGCTCCGCCCGTTTACGGCGAATCTCTTTCGGATCGGCGAGTAACGGACGATAAATCTCTATTCGATCTCGATCTCGAACGGTCGCATCTAACTTCACGTTACGACTAAACACACCCACTTTGTTCTTGGACAAATCAATTTCAGGGTACAACTCCAATACACCGGATTGTCGAATGATCTCTTCTACCGTTGCGTGATTATTTACCACTAAGTTAAATACACGCTGTTCATGAGGAAGAGCATAGACAACCTCAACGTGAATCATATCTGACTCAATACTCATAACACTCGTAGACCTGTTTTGCGCGTTTAGTAAATGCATTTACCATATTACTAGTAAGCTCGTTAAAAATCTTACCGAAGGCCATCTCAATCATTTTACTTGAGAATTCAAACTCAAGCTTTAGTTCAACCTTGCAAGCTTGTTCATCTAGCGCGGTAAAAATCCAACCACCACGCAACGTCTTAAACGGGCCATCCACCAAGTTCATCATAATTGCCTGACCGGGGATCAACTCATTTGAAGTCGTAAACGTTTTGCTGATTCCAGCCTTCGCCACATCGACAGAAGCCACCATACCATTCCCCGAAGACTCAATGATTCTAGAGCCCGAGCAACCAGGCAGAAATTCAGGGTATTTAGCAACATCATTAACCAGATTGAACATCTGTTCGGCGCTAAAAGACACAAGCGCAGAACGGCTGACTTGCTTCATACATACTCCTATCGATACATGTACAGATTTAAAGCTACTCGCCAATTTTACTTTTATTCCACGATTGCGCAAATAAAAGGATTTCCTATCCGATATCCAACCCGTATAATGACGCTATTATGGCAAAGAAAAAAACGAAACAAAAAGCGGGTAGCAATACTATCGCGCTGAATAAAAAAGCTCGCCACGAGTATTTCATCGATGATGAAATCGAAGCTGGCTTGGAGCTCCAAGGTTGGGAAGTGAAAGCCCTTCGCCAAGGTAAAGCCAATATTTCTGAAAGTTACGTATTTATGCGTGACGGTGAAGCCTTTGTGAGTGGCATGACAATCACTCCTTTAAATCAGGCATCGACACACGTTGTGGCGAACCCTACACGTGTGCGTAAACTACTAATGAGTCGTCGTGAGCTGGATAACCTATTCGGACGTGTAAACCGTGAAGGTATGACATTAACGGCCCTCTCACTGTACTGGTCTCGCTCTTGGGTGAAACTAAAAATTGGCGTAGCAAAAGGTAAAAAGCTGCACGATAAACGTACGGATCTAAAAGAAAAAGACTGGGCAAGAGAAAAAGCACGCGTAATGAAGAGCGCGCTGCGTTAATCTTGACCACTTAAACGCATAGTACTGGACAGCCAATGCTTTTCTGTTACTATGCGAATATTACCTGGGGCTGATTTAGGATTCGACGGGAATTCAGAAGTCTGAGGTGCATGCCGAGGTGCGGTAGGCCTCGTTAACAAACCGCAAAAAAATAGTCGCAAACGACGAAAACTACGCACTAGCAGCTTAATAACCTGCTAAGAGCTCTCTCGCCCTAGCTTCCGCACGTAAGACGGGGATCAACGAGGGATCAAACCCAAACGCGCTAGCCCGGATTCTCCCGCCTGAGAGATGAACGGCGAATTTTAATTCAGGCTAGTCATTCATTAGCGTGTCGGTTCGCAGGTGGGTGGCGAAATTAAAGATCGACTAAGCATGTAGTACCAATGATGAACGGTTTTCGGACGCGGGTTCAACTCCCGCCAGCTCCACCAAACGTTTGGAAAGGGCGGTAACTCTCTGAGTTATCGCCCTTTTTGTATTCGCCACTTCAATATTAGGCTGTTTGTACTACATTTTGGTACTAAAACATGCGCTATTTATCTATATCAAAATCTGGCATTTGGCAGTTTCGCTTTCAAATCCCCTCAGAGCATCGACACTTATTTGATGGGATTCGTGAAGTTAAACGATCGCTAAAAACATCATGCAAAGATAAAGCTACGCTTTTAGCATTAGAACTAGAGATACAGGTTCGTCGCACCATTATATCCCCGACTGCAACCACAGCACCAAAGCAAGTCAGACCCATTCAGAACGAAAAAAAGCACCCACCAGCAAAACAGAAAAAGCTTAAGGTGTTATGCCCAGAAAAGATACTAGAGCGCTTTTGTCTTTATAAGGCTCAGCATATTTCTCCTAAGGCCGTTGGAATGCTGAAAGCTAAGTGCAAAACCGTTCTTGATTTAGTTGGAAAATCCCATCTCCCTTTAATTCGCAGACGCGATGCAGAAGACGCAGTGCAGCTATTGCGACATTACCCCGTAAACATGAAGAAACACCCCCAGTTCAAAGGCCTAACAGCCAAGGAGGCAGTTAAACTCAATAATAGCCTTAATATGCCTACACTCAGTGAAGAGTCGGTAAAAGATTATTGTCAGAAAGCGTCAGGATTCTTTGAGTGGTGCCACTTGAACGAATTTACTGATATCAACCCATTCAAAGCAATTCGCTTCCGCAAGCAACGTAAAGATAGTGAAGCCAAAAACGCATATGCAAAAACAGACTTACAGAAAATTTTTAGTACAGAAATTCATGCGAAGGGAGACTTCAGACATCCCTACTACTACTGGCTCCCTCTCTTAGCTTATTTTACAGGTGCTCGGCAGAATGAACTGTGCCAACTCTACAAAGCGGACATTTATCAACAGAGTGGTATTTGGGTGATCCGAATTGATGATCGATATGAGGGACAGAAACTAAAAAATGTAACGAGTCGTCGCGTTATCCCAATTCACCGACAATTAATAGAACTTGGATTCATTAAATACCTACACTCAATCAAACATGAGCGTGTGTTTCCTGAACTGAAAAATTCACGAGATGGTTTTGGTAGCACCGCCTCTAAGTGGTATGGACGCTTTAAAACCAAACTTGGTTTTGGCAAAGGGCATGACTTTCATTCTTTCCGTCATACGGTAGCGACACAACTTAAACAAAAGCAAGTTTCCCATATTGTGGCTGGTGCGATACTAGGTCACACCTTGAATAACATTACCTACGACCGCTACGGGAAGGATCTGAACATTGAGCAAGTGATGACTGTCGTAAACCTGATTGAACCCCTCCCCTTAGATAAGGTGCCAAACTATTCAACTGAGTGACCCTAGCGACCTCTTAAACAGTTATGTGGCTTTAATTTTGGGCGTGATTTCACGCCCAAAAAAAATAAACTCATTAGCTCTTTATTTCAAAATTCAGCTCAAAGCAACCAAATAAACAACTTAAAAACAACAACTTAAAAAACAAGTTGCAGTTAAGTATGCATACATGTATGTGATTGATAGGTTGCTAGTTTTTTTTCTTTACGGGCGTGAAAGACCTTCTTAGATTGATTGGAAAGCAATCGAATAATTAGGAACTATTATGAATTTATCCTCTTCTGTAGCACAAAGCTTACGCTCAAATTTCAGAGATACTGTAAATCTCGAAGCTATCCTCAGTCTTAAAATACCAGTGCAACGAAGCCATAAGACACTAGAACCACTAACAGGTGTCGAACTACTAGATGCTTATACAGATTCACGTATCAAACTCGGCAAATCTAAGCTAAAAAACATCCAGCAAGATCATGAACTTCTTGCGAGAGTATTGCACCTTATCGGTTTTGATGACTTAAACGAGCTTGATCGTTCAGGCGCTGAAAACGTTCGAGACGCCTTGAGCCACTATCCCACAAACGCAAAGAAACACTCTGAGTTTGCGGGACTAACAGGGTACGACGTAATCTTCAAAAATGCGGCCTTGCCAAAGCCTAAACCATGTCTATCCCTTACAACCGTCAAAGGGATAATCGAAAAATTCTCTACTTTTCTTAACTGGAGCAAAGCTCATGGATACGTTAAGGACAATGTATTCTATCGACTTCCAAAAAAGAGTGAAAAAGGTGGTCGGAAACGCCTATGCTTTTCCGACCACCACCTTGCTGCCATTTTCAACATGACAGACTACAAATCTCATCGCTACCTTCATTCTTATTACTACTGGGTACCACTATTGTTACGTTACACAGGGGCAAGGCTAAATGAAATCTGCCAACTAATCTTTGATGATGTAACTCAAGTTGATGGTGTTTACTGTCTTAAGATTAGGGAGAACTTCCAGGGGCAGAGTGTCAAAAATAGTTCATCTATCAGGCTGATCCCTATTCATAATGAATTGATTGCAAAAGGTTTCTTATCATTCGTAGATTCAAAAAACGATGGTCGTCTCTTCCCAGAACTGCCTCTTGTTGATGGCTACTACTCGACTAACGCTTCGAAGTGGTTTAGTCGCCGTAGGGATTCATTGGGTTTAGGTAAAGGGTTAGATGCACACTCTTTCCGACACACGTTCATCAATGAGTTGAAACAGTTAGGAATTTCCAAAGAGATTATAGAGTGCATTGTTGGCCATAAACATAATTCTGAGTCGTTTGATACGTACAGTGAGCAATACCATCCTAGAATTCTTGCTCCTGTTGTTAATATGATAGATACGAGCCATACCGCATATATTCGCCCATATAATTTAGCGTGATACCTATTTAAACAGCACCACCACAACTAAAAAATATTTTATTAACCCATATATTTTGGGTGAACGGCTTCGCTCACCCTAAATTTACTGAAAGTTTATTTAATGAAAAAAAATACATTGGCAACACTCATTGAACTCGCTATCAATGAGGACTTAGATAATATTAAACAGAACGCTGCTGAGAGCGTTTTTATCTTTGACCGTTTAGTTCTCAAAGGACAGTCAAGTACTCTTTTTGCACCACCGAATGCTGGCAAAACCTTATTAATCATCAACCAACTGAAACAAGCTCATGCAGCAGGTCTTACTAACGATCTATCGGTCTTTTATATAAATGCTGATGACACTCAAAATGGAGTTATTGAAAAAACTGAAATTTTGGAAAGTATTGGGGTTCACGTGCTTGTTCCCGGATATAACGGCTTCGAATCACATTCTCTGTTAGCCATCTTAGACGGATTATCTGATGATGATGCAGCAAAGGATGTTGTGATCATTGTGGATACTCTTAAGAAGTTCGCTGACACAATGGACAAAAAACATATGCGTAGATTTGGTATCACTGTCAGAGATTTTGTTATGAGGGGGGGAACCTTTATCGGTTTAGGTCATACCAACAAAAATCGAGATGGCGACAACAAACTTGTCTATTCTGGGACATCAGATCTTGTCGAAGACGTAGATTGTATCTACATGATGGACATTAAATATGACAATACTGACGAAAATGGAACCCAAACAAAACACATTCAACTGATAAACCAAAAACTCCGTGGTAATAATGCCCTTGAGCTGACATTCGCATACCAAAAAGCAGAAAGTTTGAAGTATGTTGATATGATAAATTCTGTTCGAAATATCGATGAAAATACGCATACAAAGGCAAAATCTTTACAAGATGAAGTGTTTAAATATAATGATTATCTTGATAAGTACCCTGATGCCGTTTCATTAATAAAGTCTGTTTTAGATGGCAATAAGATGGATAAAACGGAATTAAGAGATTTTCTTTTAAAAAACACAAAATATGGCCGTGACAAGTGCGCTGAAATAATTGACCGTGTATCTGGTAAGCTCATCAACTTTGAGGTTAGCGGAAAAACAGGGCGAAAGAAAATATATTACCTTATCAACAACGCTTAACTGGCATCAGTTGATTCCGTTTTTTACGTTTATTTAATTAACTGAAAGAACGGAATATCCTAAAGCATGAGCCAGCCATAAACTGGCTCATCCAATTCACTCAAAAAACTTTAAGCTGATTCAACCAGCCCCTTCATCACAAAAACCACTTCCTTACCCTTTATACCCACTCAACATATCGAAGATAACCCGCGCAAATTGTTTGGTTTTGTTCGGGTCAGACAACAACTGCATCATTTGTTCTTGGTGCGCCTCGTTGCTATTCAAAATCGCATCATCAATCGCACGTGGGAAGTCGCCCAGCATGGCTTGCTCACGCGTGTTGTTGGCTATTTGGCTCATCACCGTTTCGTTTTCTGTGAGTTTGTCACGCACCGTAAAGGCATAATTGATCATGTCTTTGTCGGTCAGGTTGTCGGTGACAAACACCTCGTTCAATCGCTCAATGATGTGAGACAGGAACTCTTCTTTCTTATCCTTTGGCTTGGCAGTGCCAACATCGTTGCTTGGGTGCAACTTGTACTCAGGCGTATTCTCTTGAAGCTGAATGTCCTGCTGACGGATCTTCGACAGACGATAGTGGCTCATCACCACATTACCAAGGTCAAGTTCATCCTCTTCAATAACCTTCTCGCGCAGCATTGGACGAAGGTGGCGTGCATAGAGGCTCAGTTTCTCTAGCTCTTTGTCATCGTAATCGACAATCTGTGACATAAACTCATAGAAGCGTACAAAGCTACCTAAATCCTTCTTGAAAATCTCCAAACGGTCTTTCTCCTGCTTACACTCTTTGAAGGTGTTTTCCGCATTAGCGATTAACACGGCATCACCTGTTTTCTTGGTGCGTTCAAACACGTTTTTAGCGTGAATGTATGCTTCTACCGCAGAAGTATAACGCTTGCGCCAACGGTCTATCGCTGGCTTGCAGATATTACTGATAGCCGCATTAGATTTGTTCTTGGTAAAGAAGGCATCAACGAATAGATCTACCTCCGACCATAAGAATATACCGCTAGCACGCAGCTTCTCTGATAGGTCGAAAATCTTGTCAGGGTCAGTGACATCCTCAAGCTCTGCCACTTGATAATAAGGCTGGAAAGCATCAAGAATATCTTGCGGATCGTTGTAGAAGTCGAGCACAAATGTACCACATTCGGCTTTGCCCGGATAAGTTCGGTTAAGTCGTGAAAGCGTCTGTACACATTCAACACCTGCGAGCTTTTTATCCACGTACATAGCGCAGAGTTTTGGTTGGTCAAAGCCCGTCTGAAATTTGTTTGCCACCAGCATCACCTGATAATCATCTGTGTTAAAGGCTTTGCGCATCTCACGACCTTTAAGGTCAGGGTTCATGTTGTGCTCAGTGAACTTCTGATCCATAAACGCAGTGCTGTCTGGGTCAGCAGCGTTAAACTCGACTTCACCAGAGAATGCAACCATGGCACGAATACCCGCATAACCATGCTCAGAAACATACTTATCAAAAGCCAGTTTGTAACGCACCGCCTCTTTACGCGAGCTTGTGACGACCATAGCCTTAGCTTGACCACCCAATAAGCCCATCACGTTCTTTTTGAAGTGCTCAACAATCACCTTCACTTTCTGCGAGATATTGTGGTCATGCAGGCGCACCCAGTTATTGAGTTTCAGCTTGGCTTTGCCTGAATCCACCTCTTTGTCTTCCGCTTCCAACTTCTGCTTGAGCTGATAGATCACCTTGTAATTGGTGTAGTTCCTCAAAACATCGAGAATAAAGCCTTCCTCAATCGCCTGACGCATTGAATATATGTGGTAAGCCACTGGCAAGTTACGTTTAGATGCTGGCTGCTCTGGGTCAGGTCTGCGACCAAACAACTCCAGAGTCTTTGGCTTTGGTGTGGCGGTAAAGGCGTAATAACTCAGGTTAGCACTGCCCCGACGCGCCGCAACAGTGGCATCAAGAATATCTTCTGACGAAAGCTCTATGTCCTCGTCAGCTTCATCCGTCATCAACACTTCTTTGAGCTGGCGAGCCGTTGCACCTGTTTGTGACGAGTGCGCTTCATCAGCAATGATGGCGTAACGACGCTCTTTGAGTGACGTTGAGTTCTCAATCGCCTTTAACACATGCGGGAAGGTTTGAATGGTCACGATGATGATTGGCTGAGACGTTTCCAGTGCCGTTGCCAACTTATCTGATTTAGAGCCATCGCCCTCTTTGCGATTGATACGCCCCACCACGCCATCAGCATGTTCAAACTGATAGATGGTGTCTTGTAGCTGATCATCCAATACGGTGCGGTCAGTCACCACAATCACCGAATCAAACTGCTTGTTGCCGTTGGCATCATGCAAGGTCGAGAGTTGGTGCGCTGTCCATGCAATCGAGTTGGACTTGCCCGAACCTGCACTGTGCTGGATCAGGTATTTATTACCAGTGCCCTCAACAATCGCAGCATCAACCAATTTCGTCACTACATCCCACTGGTGGTAACGCGGGAAGATCAGGGTTTCTTTCTTGGTTTTACGCCCCTCCCAATCTTCCTTTTCTTCAATTTGAAGATGGATAAAGCGCCCGATGATGTTGAGCAAGTTATCTGGGGTTAATACTTCATTCCACAGGTAGTCGGTGGCGTAACGGTTTTCATCTTCAGGAATGTCGTTGCCTTTACCGCCATCATGCGTGCCTTTGTTGAAAGGCAGGAAGAATGTCTCTTCACCCGCAAGCTTGGTTGCCATGTAGACTTCATACTGGCTTACCGCGAAATGCACTAAGGCACCGCGTTTAAAGCTCAAAAGCGGCTCTGGCTTTTTAGTGGCTGAGTCTTTCGGTAAACGGGTCAGTTTGTACTGCGTAATGGCGTTTTCTACCGCTTGCTTAAACTCAGATTTCAACTCAAGGGTAGAGACGGGCAAACCATTAACGAACAGCACCAAATCAATACGCCACTTCTTAGCTTGCTTGCCTGTCGCTTCGAGTTCCGCTTGCGTAGCATACGGGCTGTAAACTAGCTCTGGCACAATACGGCAGATGTTATGCTGATAACGCGCCAAGGTTTCTGGGTTGAGGTTATGTTCTGGCTTAAACTGACACAATTCAAAACGGGCATTGCGGATTTTCAAACCATGACGTAATACGCCCAAAGTGCCAAAGGTACGTGATGCGCGATCAGTGGCGTTCTCATCGGCCTTTTTTAGCTGAGTCACCAAGGCATCGAGAAAGTGGCGCTCTGAGTCAGTCGGGAAGACTTTGCAGAACTTCTCCCACTCTTTCGGCTGCGTCTGTTTGATAAATGTCAGCACATCCGCTTCATACAATGCCGAATCACGGTTGTAGCCCGCGCCAGTGCCTTGTACCCAGCCATTGGCAACCATCTGGCTAACAATGTCTGCCTGAAAAACAGATTCTAGAGTAGGTCGATGTTCTGCTCGATTATTTGAAGGAGTTGGAAGCCTTTCAAACAACATTAACTCTTTAGACTCAAGGCTAGGTTCGTAAGGTTTAGTAATACACACTTTCTTCATTTCTATCACCCGCTCTCGCTGGGGACGCTTAATAGGCGACGCCATTTGCGCAGGCTTTTGTTCATTCTTATTGTCCGTCATGTATTACCTTTAATTGTTGTTTTATCAGGTCACAGCTAGAGTTTTGAATACCTTTAAGCTGAACTTCAACAGGCCTTCTCGACGACGATGCGTCTAAGTCAAATATCAAAAAAGTCCCTCCTGATATTAAAAAAGGAATAATTGATGCTTTGAGCCACTTTACAATTGAATTAAGCTTACCTTGCCGTTGGCTATTTGTTTTACGATTATCTCCAGCACATGCACTGTATTCATCGATTAAGTATTCTTCAAAACTTTCAGTTGTTGATGGAGAGTTTTCAATATTTTTGCGATATTCCTCGGAAGTATCCATAGCAGGTAAATAGCTGTAGGTATTACCCCAAAAAACCTCTATTAACTTATAAACAATCACAGAAAAGACAATGGCACTCATCAACGAGCTAATACAAAAAATAGCGAGTAGAGAAATGGGAGCATTCAAGTCAAAGTTACGAGCCATATAGACAAGCATAGTCGCTCCTGTTGCAACTAAAGCAAAACGGATTTGAGCCTGAGCTGTAATCTCCTTTTTCCTTTCAACTTCAAAAGCAAATTGCTCTCTATAAATCTCTAATACATCCTTCTTATCCACTAACAATCCCTTATTTAAAGATCACCTTGCATCAGCACTTTGGCATCTGGCTGAAACTTAGTAATTAGCGCTTCAACCAATGGCTTAATTTTCTTATCTGCTCTTTTCCCAAAGATCACCTCTTTTATTTCAACATCGATTAGATGGCCTTCATTGCTGAATAAACGTACCTCTTCTTCATATTGCCAACAAGGTGATTTATATCTAAGTATACGCCGTGCTCTATCGTCTCCCTCTTTAGAATCAGAGCGGTGTATAAGATTAGGCTGTCCTTCATATTTGACCCGTAAAGCACATCCAGATTTTTTAGTGCTTTTCAGTGTAACCCCAATGCAAATACCTCGATTACCATTCGAGTAGTGTGCCCACATCAGGTCAATATCTCTTGATGTACTCAAAGAACAGAACTTCTGTTTAGATATCACTGATTCTAACTCTTCAATATCACCAACAGAGTACGAGTCAGGAAAGTTATAACAACCTTCCATAGGATCATTCATTGCGTCAAAAGTTGCAGCGTAGACTCTGGAGTTGACCAATATATCAACTAGGTTTTCAAAGCTATCGAAAGAGCGGTACTTATATAGCACCTCTCCTTTGTCAGTTTCATGCATCCATGAATTAGCCATATAGTTCCCACCGAATTATTTGGATATAGATCTCACCTTGAAAATTGTTCTTTAAAGTTGAGTTGATACTCATAACCCAGCCTCCTGCTGTTGAACTTCTGGATCTGGAGCATGCCAGTTGCGAACATCAATCTTGCCAGTAATAGCGGCAGAGATAAGAGCAGTTCGGCGCTCCTTTAGTAGCTCTATCTGCTTCTGCGCTTGGTCTGCTAACAACGTAAATTTATCAAGTGTTGACTGGACAAATGAAGCTATCTTCTTTTGCTCTTCTTCAGGAGGAACTGGAAAAATAAACTCAATTGCATCAGATACATTAAATTGCTTTTGTGCTGCACCGTAAGAAGCTAAGTCAACCTGTTGTCTGCCAACCCAAATATTCATAGCCGCACAAAGCCAATCAGAATCAAACTCACCTCTCCTTATAATAATAATTGAAGCGCAATTCGAGCCTTCTAAATGCTCTGGAACAACCGCTGTAATTCCCGGATATCCAACACGAATTGACACTAAATCACGATGGTGAAGTTGCGAAGCCTTCAGTTGGTCGCTATCTTTTTGAGAGATTTTACGTGTTTTCGTCAAATCAAAACCGTACTCTTTGACGTCACCACCAAAAATAAAATACGTACCTTCATCCTTCGTATAAGTCGATGGATTTATAACAAGGCCAACCCCTACCTTAGGCGAAATATGTTTTAGCCTTTTTACCACCCAATGCTCTGGCACTTCCCCTAACCACTCCACACCGGAATTTTTCATTGGTGCTTGAGGGTTCAATCCTTTAGTCACCGCATGGCTGATCACCGCTTGTCGCTTCTCTTTCAGCAGCTTAATCAGTTGCTGTTGTTTTTCAATCAAAGTGTCAATCTTGGCGGTTTCGTGATCGAGGAAGTTGGCGATTTGGGTTTGTTCATCATACGAGGGGAGCACAATAATTAGATCGTCAATTTTGCTTATTGTCATGCGACGAAGAGCTGAACCATGGATCATGCTGTTCATCTGATCGACATTAATTCCTGATACCAAGTAGTAATACAAATAACTATTTAAGAGGTTTTCTTTTGGTGTCAACAGCCCTAATGAAGACAGTATGACAAAATCAGGCATGCCTTCTTTGACAATACAAGCTCTACCAATCGTACCATCTTTAGTCAGAAGAACATCACCAATGGATGGCTTACATCCTTCCCTCACTAGGCGTCCATAGTCTTTCGTAGAAATTCTTTTTGCATCTGAAAAGTTAATACTATTTACACCTACATCAGTAACCGATATGAACGGATAGCCATCAGTTTCAATCTTTGGAGAATGATGACTTCCATCTGTTACCTTGCAGTACCTTTTCAAACGAGTACAACGCCAATGGCTCGGAATTTCATCCAGCCACTCGACTCCAGAGTCCTTATATTCTGGATATGCTGCATATTTTCCGTTCAAAGCTACTTTACTCATCTTCCCCACCCCAAAAAATATGTGTACGCCAATCTTCAGGGAATCCCATCGGTGCCAGAGGCACATTTGGGTACATTACGGTTACTAACGCTTTGACTTTGTTATGCCACTGGCTATCTGGGCTAATTTGTCGCATCAAATGCGCCAACATCAACATCACCATATAAATACGACGGCTAGGTTGCACCTTGCTTGGCTCTAATCGATGCGGAAGTTGCCAGTGCTCGCCATGAGGCACTTTGGGCGGTATAGAAAGTTCACGATTCCAGAGTCGGCTATGGTGCGCGCAGCAGTTACGAACAAAATTGAGTGTATGCAGCCAACTCACAAACACCTCTTGTGGTACATCAAAACGCTTGGCAATCCCTTTACGGTCGGCATCTTTTGCCAGCCCTTTATAGAGATGTGAGATAGTCCCGAAGGTCAACTCTTCGACCATAGCCCAGCTTGGCATCAAGCGAGGATGTTGATAGTTATGCTGATAAAAGCGTGGGTAGCGCTCGCGAACTCTTTTATCTATCCTGTTCGCTTTTTCGTCCTCACTTTGGTTACTTCGATTAATTTTAGTTATGTCTTTTTGCAGATCGATAGAATCTCGACTTTGGCAACTTTCTACCTTACTCAACATCCGCTTATGGTTGTAGTCACGCTTAAACAAACTTTCATTCAAATACCAATGTGAACCACTATGCTGTTTCTCGGTTTGATATTTCGTCCCCATATGGTTGTTGAATGTTGCACGTACTGCCACTTCAACTCGTTCAATTGCATCCATGATTAATAGGCGCAGCTCACGATCAAAGGCATAAAGATCAACGATAGATTTAAATTCGACATCGGTCTTAAACTGGTGTGTGTGATCATGCGGAACTTGGAAAGGACGCATATAGCTAGAAAGACGGAAGAAGCTGATCACTTCGAGGTAACGCTTGGCGCGTTCTGGATCACGAATTGTTAGACCACGCTCTTGCAGCAAAGCGATTTGTTCATCTAACGTTTTAGCGGTTTTCGTAAATGTTGCCATCAGTTCCCCTCCGTGAAGGAGAGGACATGAATGGTTAATTTCGGTAAACTGAAGACATAAAAAAGCCCACTCAATTTGAGCATGCTAAGCATAGGCTTGGTGGGCGTGTTAACGTCATTATTGACCACGCCGTCATTTTTAGTCAAGTTAAATTGTTTAGAAAATCGTTCAGTAGCACTAAAATAAGCAGCTAAAAAATACGAATTGATCACGAATGAACCTCACTTAAAAGCTTCATAATATCAGCACTTACGGCATCTAAATCAGCATCAATATCTTCCAGCGCACGCGGTGGCTGATAAACATAGAAATGGCGGTTAAATGGGATTTCGTAGCCAACAATACCTATCTCATTGTCCTTGTCATCACGCTTATCTGGGTTGATCCACGCATCGGCAACATGTGGCTGTACTTCACGTTTAAAGTAGCTTTCAATCAAGGTTGAAGTGCTAACGCTTGGCTCAAGTGGCACGTTCTCGTTATCACGCAAGTCGCCATCTTGCTGGAACTCAACAACCTTACCCTTATAGTCGAACGCACCGTATAGCGGCTGTGCCTCTTCTTTCAGCACTTTTTTGATCACAGGTTCGGCGTCTTGGTTCTTCCACGTTACCGCATCAATAAATTGTTTCTTCTGCTTCGCATCGAATTTTATGCCAGTGGCCTTGAATGCGCCTTTCAAGGTCAGTTCAAACTGGTTGAAGTCGTCAGATTGCTGCACCTTTCCACCAAGTTTGTCACCTACAGCACCTTGCAGGGCGTTCGCCGCATCCATCAGGGCTTTTTGATTCAGCCACAGCTTGCTATTCAGCACATCTTTGATTTGCTTTTCTTTTAGTTCAGGAAATTCAGCTTTGATCAGCGCACGCACTTCAGCTTCTACTTCAATCAGCGTACCGTATGTATCCTGAGTCCACTCTGTACCAAACTGTTCAAAGACTGCCTGCATTACGGCATTAAATGGCTTGGGAGCAAAGCGCAGTGATTCCACCGCTTCATCGGTGATTTGTGCTGACAGACGCAGTGGACGCTCTATGGTTAGTCGTCGGTAGCCAAACTGATAAGTATCAAATATCTTGCTGGCAAAGTGTTTTTGGTTGTCCGTCACACCATCTTTGGTCAAGGTGTCGATTTCTTCAAAGTCACCAAAGTTCTTCGTGATGGTGCGAATTTCTTCATCAGTTAAATAGTGACGCTTAGAGCCTAATGACTTACGCATTTTCGTACTTAAGTTAGCGCCATTAATCAACTGCACTTTGCCCTTACGTGCTGGGTCTTTTTTGTTACTCAGAACCCAAACATAGGTCGCAATGCCTGTGTTATAGAACATATCGGTAGGCAGCGCGACAATCGCTTCAAGTAGATCAGCTTCAAGGATGTAACGGCGTATTTCACTCTCACCGCTACCCGCACCACCAGTAAATAGTGGTGAACCATTAAGGATGATGCCGATACGACCTCCATCGATCACTTGGTTATCGACATTCTTCTTATCACGCATCTTGCTGATAAGGTGCATCAAGAACAGCAACGAACCATCAGAGACTCGCGGCAAGCCTGCGCCAAAGCGTCCATCAAAGCCTTTTTGCTGGTGCTCGTCTTTGATTTCACCTTCAATCTTTTTCCAATCCACACCAAACGGCGGGTTAGACAGCATGTAGTCAAACTTGTCGGCGGGCAGTTGGTCATTTGACAGAGTATTACCTAGCTTGATGCAGCTAACATCTTGCCCTTTGATTAGCATATCTGCCTTACAGATAGCATAGGACTCTGGGTTTAGCTCCTGACCAAACGCACGCATCACCGCTTTTGGGTTGAGTTCGTGCACGTATTCCATGCCTGAAGAGAGGAAGCCACCTGTACCCGCTGTTGGGTCATAGATGGTACGGATGATGCCATCTTTGGTTAGGGCTTCGTCATCTTCCATAAACACCAAAGAGGTGGTCAGGCGCACGATGTCACGCGGGGTAAAATATTCACCAGCGGTCTCGTTTGAGCCTTCCGCAAAGCGGCGGATCAACTCTTCAAACACCAAGCCCATATCGTGGTTGGAAATGCTGTTTGGGCTAAGGTCGGTGGTGGCAAACTTCTTCACCACTTTGTAAAGCAGATTGGCATCTTCCAGCAGCCCGACAAACTCGTCGAACTTGAAATGCTCGAAGATTTCACGTGCATCCTTGGAGAATGACTGCACGTACTTCTCAAGGTTCGCCTTGATGTTGCTTTGTCCCATCTTGCCAAGGTTCATTGGCGAGGTGTTGAAGAAAGCCAATCCATCCGGCTGCATAGGTGATTGGGTTGCTCGTAGCAACATCTTTTCGCGCTGGTTTTCATCCAGTGGATCTTTACCTGCTGCAACCATAGTTTCGCTTAATTTATCTACTTTTGAAATTTCAGCGAGTACCACATCTTTGCTTGGCTCTAGTACACACTCAAGGCGACGAAGTAGGGTAAACGGCAGGATCACACGGCCGTACTGGGATTGTTTAAAGTCACCGCGAAGCAGGTCAGCCACTGACCAGATAAAGGCAGCGGTTTGGGAGAAGTTGTTGTTAGTCATTGTAAACAGCACAATTGAGAAAATTGCGCTGATTATACCCTACGGCTCATATGGTGACAGCGACATCTAACAAAAAAGCGCCCTTTCGGACGCTTAAATCAAATAACCAAATATAAATTGCTACTGATCCAATCAGCTTTTATACGGAGGTGTTGCATCTAATATTTGCTTAGCGAGCAATTCCAGTATATCAGTGACTTTGGTCTCTCTCGCTTTCAATAGTGCCTTTACGTTATCGATCGTAGCTGCCAAGTTCTCGCCTGTGGCAACATCCTCTAATCTATAAGCATCATTAGCATGTTCTGTCACTTTTTTAACCCATGCTCGTCTGTATAGGTTTTTCACTGAATCACCCTTGGTAACAAAACCAGCGTTCATCGCTCCTTCAAGCACTAAGCTCTCAAGATCTGTGGTTTCAAGGTCTTCTAAATCATGCAGAAGTTGAATTAAATCCAAAGCGGAAGTTTCTTTTTCCATATCGTTTATTTAAAGAGTAATAACTATTTTTTCTTTATTCAAACGATGGCATTTTTTGAAAAGGGGGTAGTTAAGAAGGGTCTCCATTCTTGCCAGTGACAACGCGAAGCGGTTGTCCTATCTGGAACCTGCCATAAATAACAAAAATAACTCAAAGGTTATTTGCAAATACAAAAATAAATTTCTATGTTTATAAAAAATAGAGATTCATGCTTAAAAACTGGACTGTAACAACACAACCCGTTCGCCTCGCATCTGACGGCATAATGATGCGCGAACGTTACCTTCTAAACACCAAACACGCTAACCACAAATACACCGAAGACCTCGTATCACTCTTCGGCTGTGCCGATACCTCCAAGCGCATTGCTCTTACAGGCGAACATTTCAGGCTTAAGCAACAGCTAAATAACCGCCGTGGTGGTCGCCCACTATCGAGCTACGCGATGGAATATTGCCTTACGTTGCCAAGGGGC
This sequence comes from Vibrio sp. YT-17, assembly GCF_033337375.1. Lineage (NCBI taxonomy): Bacteria > Pseudomonadati > Pseudomonadota > Gammaproteobacteria > Vibrionales > Vibrionaceae > Vibrio > Vibrio sp. YT-17. The sequence continues at coordinate 1,439 of NZ_JAWOQP010000017.1, read as the reverse complement.
TACAGACCTAGCTATGAGCAGTGGCAATCCATTGTCAAAGATTGCTGCATCAAGCTGGCTAAATACTGCAAGCTGACAAAAGCTGAGTTCGCACAGTATCGACAGCAGATCCGCGCTGTATTACACCAGCAAAACCAAGAAGGGCAAAAAGGCACTGGTGATCATGTCCACCTAATCATTGGCAAAGTGGTTCGTGGGCGCGTTTTGAAGGAGTTGCAGAAAAAAGGCGCGACAAAACTCTTGAAGCAAACTTTCAACCATGCGGTTTTGCAACATGTCGGAATAGATTACCGGAGCTATGAACCAATTGAAAAAGAGAAAGGACGACGGTTGAGTACTTGGCAGTATCAATATGAAAAAGCCAATCAAGCTTTAGAAATCGAAAAACTGATTAAGAAGATGCGAAGTCAGTTTGATAAGTGGCTTAAGGCAAAAATTGATAGTGATTGGTGCCAAGTACGCAGACAAAGCAATCGCCTAATTCAAACGCAACTCGCATTAGAAAAGATGCCATTGACTTCCCACCAAACAGAAACAATAAAAAATATTATAAAACAAAAAGGTAAACTATGAATTACATTATTAATGAAGCAATTGCCGCTGCGCCAGCCCGACGTTATTTTGTCGCCACTGCCGACAGCTTAGAATCTGCTATGCAGAAACTTACGGTTCTACTTGAGAAAATATCCTACGAAAGTGCTCAGCAGGATGGTCTACGACTTTTCATAACTCATCCATGTGGTTATGAAGAGCGGGTCAAGCTAGAAGATGTCTGCAAGCTTACTTATGGAAGGTGCTCAGACTGTCAAGCCATTATCACATTTGAGGATAATAGAATTTTAAACGACGTCTATGAAGACTTCGACTATGACAAACAAGACCGCTGTGCTAAATGTATTGATAGATTTTTTGATGAATAGATTAATTAACTCACGTATTGGAACATATACCGTACAATCGGTGAAAGGTTTCTAAAGCACAATAGATTAAATTGCAAATACTATTGCCGATGCCATTCCTAGCGAAGTGCGAAAATACACTTCGCTTCATTTCGTTTTAGAACACCTTCCTATAACGCCGCAGATGCAAATATCAAGGTTGTGACTCTCTATAAAACTTCAGACGCCAGTTCAACTCCCATTCAGGGAGCTGAACTGGCGTCCTTAACTTAGGATAATAAGCTTCCATATTGATACTGGCCTCATATGGTACTAAGATAAGGTACTAAAGGGTTATTCTCAAAAATCACAAACACCCTAACCTATTGAAGTGACTGTTTTTTAAGGCAGTTGAAGGTGAGTCCCGCCAGCTCCACCAAACGTTTGGAAAAGGTCACCTTCGGGTGGCCTTTTTTGTATCAACTGTGCCGTCCTAAATAAGGTTGACACTTTCCACCCCCAAAATTGGAGAGTGTTATGAAATCAACAACTAAAAGAACT